>CAYOKK010000009.1:0-27576 GCA_964404565.1 uncultured Candidatus Saccharibacteria bacterium | reverse complement strand
CCAGAGGACAAGCAAGATGACTGCGATGGTAGTAAGCATGGTGAAAGAATTACGCGTTGCAGGCGTAGCGTAAAAAAGAAGCGGTGAAGCTTAGATGAAGCGCTAGCGCCGGGCCTTCGAACGCTCGCTTTCGGTAAGGTGCTGCTTGCGCAGGCGCACTGATTCCGGCGTGATCTCCAGGTACTCGTCTTCGGCCATGACCTCGAGTCCGCGCTCGATGGTAAGCAGGTACGGCGGGAAGAGGTTGATCGCCTCGTCGTTACCAGAAGAACGTACGTTCGTAAGGTTCTTCCCCTTCGTCGGATTCACGATCATCTCTTCGCCCTTGCTGGTATTGCCGATGACCATGCCCTCGTATACTTCCGTCGCCGGAGCGATGTAGAGCATGCCGCGTTCCTGCAGGCCCCAGAGCGCATAGCCGAGCGCCTTGCCGGTGGCCATGGAAATCATGGAACCCACCTGGCGCTTCTTGATCTCGCCCGCGAACGGCTTGAAGCCGATGACGCGCGAGGAAAGGATGCCCTCGCCCTTCGTATCGATGACGAACTGGTTGCGGTAGCCGAGAATGCCGCGCGTCGGCCCCTCGAGCGTAAGGCGCACCGAATCCTCGTGCGTGGTCATGTTCATAAGCTGGAAGCCGCGCTGTCCCAAGCGCTCGATGATCGCGCCCTGGTACGCGCTCGGCGTATCGATGATCACCTCTTCGAACGGTTCGGTCTTCACGCCCTCCTCTTCATGCACGATGACCTGCGGCTGGCTGACCTGCATCTCGTATCCCGCGCGGCGCATGTTCTCGAGAAGGATGGCGATGTGCAGTTCGCCGCGGCCGGAAACCTTGAATGCGTCCGGCGAGACGAAGTCCACCTTGAGGCCGACGTTCACCTCGAGCTCGCGTTCCAGGTACTCGCGCAGCTGGCGGCTCGTCACGTACTTCCCTTCGCGGCCTGCGAACGGCGAGTTGTTCACGAGGAAATTCACCGTGATGGTCGGTTCGTCTATGGAGATGGCCGGGAACGGCTCCGTGCCTGGGTCCGTCGTGATGGTCTCGCCGATGAAGATGTCCGGAAGGCCGGCAACCATGACGATATCGCCCGCTTGCGCTTCAGGGACGTCGACACGCTCAAGCCCTTTGAATGAGAACACCTTCGTGAGCTTGCCGGTACGCTTTTCGCCGGACGGCTTGATGACGGTCACGCCGTCTGTTCCTTTGATAACGCCCTCATACACGCGGCAGATAGCCAGGCGGCCGAGGAAGTTGTCATAGGCAAGATTGAACGCCTGAAGCTTCGCGGGCTTGGCAGACTGCTCCGGCGTTGACGCAGGCGGCACGAGCTCGAGCACGGTATCTAGAAGGGGCGTAAGGTCTGCGCTCTGCTCTCCTTCCCCGCCCAGGAGCGCTTCCAGCGTACGCGCAGCCCGTCCTTCGCGGCCGATGGCGTATACCGTCGTGAAATCCGCCTGTTCGTCGGATGCGCCGAGCTCGAGGAAAAGCTCGAGCACCTGTTCTTCAGCGCGCGCCGCATCAGCAGCCGGCTTGTCGATCTTGTTGAGCACGACGATGGGCTTCAGGCCGAGCTCGAGCGACTTCTTCAGCACGAAGCGGGTCTGCGGCATCGGGCCTTCCTGCGCATCCACGACGAGCAGCACGGAATCGATCGAGCGCAGCACGCGCTCTACCTCGGAACCGAAGTCTGCGTGGCCCGGCGTGTCGACGATGTTGATCTTCGTACCCTTGTATTCGATGGACGTGTTCTTGGAGTAGATGGTGATGCCGCGCTCCATCTCGAGCGAGTCGCTGTCCATAGAGACGCCTTCGGCAACAGCGCCCGTCTGGCGCATGAGAGCGTCAGTGAGCGTGGTCTTGCCGTGGTCCACGTGCGCGATGATGGCGATGTTACGTATTTCCATATAAATGTGTAGCTAGGAGCGGCTGCGGCCCGAAAAAAGCAAAGCCGCCGTACGGCGGGCCGCAAACGCAATGTAATTACTGTACTATCGCATAACCGCGGCGTCAATCGGCAGATCATCAGCAGGTAAAAAGAATTCTAGAATTAATTCTAGAATTCTTGACAAGACGCGCTGGAAGTATCGCAACCCATTGACTTATTATCATCAATATTATATAATACCGTACAGAATAAAGCCAAATCTAGGGAGAATCTCACCTAACAGGGGGATATGCCATGTTCTTCAAAATTATCGTCGCGAGCACCACAGCCGCGATCCTCGGCACAGGCTTCATGCCTGCGCCGGTTCCGATCGCTCCGGCACCGCCTCGCCCGCATGTCATGCACGCGGAGCACGCGTCTCACGTCGTCATGGAGGTACCGGAAACGGTTCCCTTCGATACGCCGTCACGTGCCGAACAGCGTGAGATGCTTCGGCTCCTCACGCTGGTTTCCGTGCGCGCTCACAAGGGCACGTACCGCACCGGCAAGCTTGCCGGCTCGAACGTCGGCGGCCTGTATGCCGCCTACTGGGGGCACAAGGGCCGCGTTCCCTCCCGCCTCACGGTGGATTGGAACAAGCAGCTCCGGCTGCTCTGGAAACGCAAGGCGGCCATTCCGGGCAGCGCCACCATCGTCGACGTCACGGGCGACATGCTCGTGGCCGAGTACGAACGGCTCGACCCAGAGCGCATGTCGCTCCGCGAGTATCAAGACATCGCGGATGCGCAGGCGAAGCTCGTCTATCGGAACCTCGACTGGAAGGAAGTCTGCGCGACCTACTTCACAGATTCCGAGAAGCATGTCGACCAGAAGCGTTGCGCGCTCCTGAAGCGCGTCGCACGGCTGGTAGACGGACGGGTACTCATGTCCTACATGATGACCGAGCTGCTGCCGACATCCGGCAACTACGGCCGCGCGTACGTCGACTTCCTGCTTCGCAACGCGGGGCGGCGGTACGTGGAGAGCATTCCCGCCCTCCACGACTCGTACACCTCGTTCGGTCCGTTCCAGTTCACCGCGAAGGCGGTGTACGACATGGGCTACGTGCCGACGGTCGGCGGGGTGACCCGCGTGAACCGTGCGCTTCCGAGCTCGCTCCGCGTGCCGGGAAGCGTAAGCTTCTTTCGGGAAGACGACCACCTGCGGGCAGCGTACCTGTTCGCCGTATCGAACTTCGCGGTATTCATCCGCAGGCTCGACGACCGGCGGTTCGCGCTGTTCGGGCGCATCGCCGCGTCTCACCGGCAGGAACTCGCGCAGTTCATCGCGACCGCCCACAACAAGCCGGAAACGGCCTACGATGCGGGAGAAGCGTGGCTGCGTGCGAAGGCAGGCTCGGCGTATCGGGACCATTGCCCGGAAGCCAGCCGCCGATATGCGCAGAAGACGATAGAAAACTATAGGGCGCTCGCGTTGTAATCGCAGCACCCGAAAACCTATACCGCTCCAGGCATGCCTGGAGCGGTTTTCTTTTATACGATCGCGGCTAGCGAAGGTATTTATTCACGTTCGCCTTCTGCCCGGCGTACGTAAGCGAGCAGTGTATGCGGTGTCCCGCGTCATGCAGATAGTAGAGACAATCCGTATCCACAGGATGCAGCACGGCAGCGACAGACTCCGCCGTCGGATTGTCGATGGGGTGCGGCGGAAGGCCGGCGTGCTGGTACGTGTTGAACGGAGACTCTAGGTACTTGTCTTCGCTTCTCGGCGCGGGCCACCAATCCTCTTCATTGCCTTTTATGTACTGCAACGTCGCGTCAGCCTGAAGCTTCATGCCGATCTGAAGACGGTTCCAGAGAATGCCGGCAACGAGCGCCTTGTCGGTCTTTCCTGCCTCGCGGTCGACGATGCTGGCAAGCGTGAGCACCTTTGTCCAGGGGATGCCCTGCGCCTGCGCTTCGGCCGCATACGGCGCGAAGACGTCGGTGAAGCGGCCGCGCATGCGCGCGGCGATCTGCGCCGGCGACTGGTCGCTCGGAATAAGGTAGGTGTCTGGGTAGTAGACGCCTTCGGCGAACTCAGGGTCAGGGTTCGTCGCGACCGTATTCCACTCCCGCTCCTGCGCCTCAGTCCAGTTGAGCGCCTCGGCGAGCATGCTCCCCATCTGCTCCTTCCGAAGGTGCGGCGGAAAGGTTATAAAGGCGAGCGCCGGCGGGCTCACGAGAGTCTTCGCGACCGTCCAGGCATCCATACCCTTGCCTATCTTGTATCCGCCAGGGCGGATACGGTGTCCGTTCGCCTCTTCGGCAAGCGCGATCCGAAGCGCCCACGCGCTCTTTACGAAACCTGCATCCGCAACCTGCTGAGCGGCTTGCGTCAGTCCCGTATCTGCCGTAATCGTGAATTCCGCGACTTCTGCATGCTCGTCTACCGGCCCGAAGTAATGGGAATACGCAAGCAGCCCTGTTATGAGAAGGAACAGGGCCGTGAGCGTGCCGTAGGCAAGAGCGCGTTTCCACGCGTAGAGCGAGGCTCGCGGGTAAGGATGCCGCATCCCTCATATGGTAGCATCCGCGCGCGATGCGTCAGCGGATCTTATGCAGCAGCGCGCGTATCCTCTTCGAGCGCCGCTATGAGCGTTGTGAGTACGCGGGCGCGCATGCGACGCATGCCCATGCGCATTTTGAACGAAAGGCTCTGTCGGTTGCCCGTGCGAAAGCGGTGCGTCATATGCTCATTACCATACGGGAACGGCAATGAACCGACCGTGAACCCTGGTGCGCGCACCCTACGCGCCGTCCGTGAACCGGAAACTCTGCACGATGCTCTCCATCACGCCGCGGACGGCCTCTTCGTCGAATGCCGTGATACCTCGTTCAGGAGGATAGTTCTCGAGTACTGTCGAATGGATCGTATACTCGATCGCATAGCATTGATTGTTGCGGACCGTACGATAGCTGGTCGTATCGTAGCGGTTCCCTGCGCCTGCGCCCAGAGAGTGGAGTACGGTATACGTCGTGCCGTTGATCGTCTGCGTCGTCGGCGCGCTGGCAGGGCCGCCCGACGGGTTATACGTGAGGCACGTCGCGACCGCAGACGGGTCCGGGCTCGTTCCCACGGTGAAGGTAGCCTCGCTGAAGTTCGTATCTGGCTGGAACGACTTTCCGAGCACAGCCTTGGCCAGCACGAGGCCCGAGCTCGTCGCGTTCACCATCCAGCTCTGCGTGAAGCCTACGCCGCCGCCGGAGACCGTAACCGGGTCAGGATAGGTGAACGAGAAGGTGCCGGCGCTGTCAGTGAACTGCTGACGCCCGTCAGCCGTCGTTGTCGCAGGGCTGGCAGTCGCGACGCAGTCTTCGTACGTGGTGACGCCATCTTCCTGAAGGAAGGCGTTGTTCCCCTTCCCGAGGAAGGCGACGCCGTTCTCCTCGTACCGTACGCCCGATCCTGACACCGCTTGCGGAAGCACGAAGGCGCGCGTATCTGAGAGCGTGAGCGTCACGCTCTCATCGGTGAAGACGGCCTCGATGGTCTTCCCGTCGCGGCACAGGTACGAGGCGCGCGCAGTTACCTCAGGCGCTGAAGCTTCGCGCGGATGCGTAAGCGCGTAGGCGCCGATGGCGATGAGCGCAAGCGCGAGCAGGAATATTCCGAAAACAGCGTATGATCGGTTCATGGTACGGTGATGAAGTTATGAATAGTGGAATATATAGTAGCAGACGAACCTGAGCGTTCGCTGAACCCTCCCCTCATCAATTCTCCATCTTCGACCGCATATGCTAAAAAGCTCACCCGCATGAACGCACAGAAAACTCTTTGGATCGCCTTCGCCGTCATACTGGTAGATATGATCGGCGTGGGTATCCTCATCCCCATCATCCCGCTTCTGTTCACGGACCCCTCCTACGCCTACCACCTCGACATATCTGAGAGCACCGGGTACCTCCTCCTCGGCGCGCTTACGGCGCTGTATCCGCTCGCCATGTTCTTTACGATGCCCGTGCTCGGGCAGCTTTCCGACGCGTTCGGGCGGCGGCCTATCCTGACGATATCTCTGTTAGGCACGGCGCTCTCGTACGTGGCGTTCGGCTTCGGCATCGTCTTCGTGAGCATCCCGCTCCTGTTCGCGGCGCGCGCGCTCGACGGCCTCACGGGCGGGAACATCGCCGTCGTGCAGGCGGCCGTTGCGGACATCTCTTCCGAAGAAGACCGCGTTCGGAAGTTCAGCATCATCAGCGCCGCCAACGGCATCGGCTTCATTCTCGGTCCGCTCATCGGCGGCTTCCTCTCTGATCCGCAGGTGCTGAGCTGGTTCGGCGCGCCGACCCCGTTCTGGTTCGCCGCGATACTGAGCGGCGCGAACATGCTCGCCGTCCTCTTTTTCTTTCCCGAGACGCTCCGGACGCGCAAGAAGCGCAAGATCCGGTTCTGGCAGGCGTTCGCCAACATCAAGGATGCCGCTACCGGCTCTGAAGTCCGTCCGCTCTACATCACCTCCTTTCTCTACCAGTCAGGCTTTGCCTTCATCGTGACCTTCTTCGGCGTATACCTGATTTCCCGCTTCGGCTTCGATCAGCGGTACATAGCCTATCTCTTCGCCTTCGTCGGGCTCTTGCTGGCAGGAACGCAGATACTCATAACCGGCCGCCTGTCGCGCCACGTCGCGCCGAAGGACGTCATCCCTGCCGCGCTCGCGGTCATGAGCGCATCGCTCGTGGGAGTGTATTTCGCGCGCGATCCGCTCCTCCTGTATGTTCTTACGGTGCCGGCCGCCGTCGCCGCAAGCCTCGTGCTTACGAATCTCACGGCGCTCATCAGCACGTCTTCAAAGCAGCGGCTGCAGGGCAGCGTGCTCGGGGTAAATTCAAGCGTTCAGTCGCTCGCGCAGGCCATCCCGCCGCTGTTCGCCGGCGTGATCGCAGCGGTGTTCGCGGCGACGACTCCGGTACTCTTCGCTGCAGGAACGATCGCTGCGGCAGCGATCTTCTTTCTCCGCTACTACCGCCTAACGGACCGTTCCTAAGTACGGAATATTGAGCGTCTTCTTGCGACGGTCGATCCCGAGCGAGGGCCGAGGCCGCTCCTTCCTGCGGCGCGCGGCAGTCCGCTCACTCTCCTGTGCGATAGACGAGGCGCTCGCGCCTAGGTATACGGTGTGCTTCCCGTACTTCTTGTTAAGGCCGTCCATGGCGCGCAGCACAGGCGCACCCTCGGCAACGCGTAGGCTCTCCCCGAAGAGGTCCGGTGTACCGTGCGACTCAGGAAGGACGCCGTACATCCCGAAGCCGCTCGCGCGGTAGAGGGTGCCGGGAACGAAGACGTCGTTGAAATGCCGTTCGATGACGCGCAAGAACTCACGCGGATCAGCGGTAGCGGCCGGCAGCGTAAGGTTCTTCCCTGCATAGGTGAATTCCTGGGTCTTTAGGTAGAAGCGGCACCGGCGCGCCGCCACAGAGTGGCGGCGCGCCTTCGCGCACGCACCCTCGACATTTTTCGCGAGCGCCGAAAGCAGCGCCTGCCTGTTCTTTGTCGGCGTAAAGGTGCGCGACTGGAGTATCGAGCCCATGAGATCGTCAAGAGAATCAGTGCTGCCATCGATAGAATCGTACGATCCTAGGGAGAGCTTACGTATGAAATGTCCGCGCAGCTCGAGCCACATGTCCCGGTACGGCTTGCTCACGGCATGCTCTTTCAGCCAAGCTTCGTCCTTTTGAAAAAAGTCGAGGGCAGTGTGGACGCCCAGCGTCTCGAAACGCAGAGCCATCCTGAAGCCGATGCCCCAGAGGCTCCCTATCGGCAGCTCTTTGAGAAAATCCGGAATCGCGCTCACTGGAATGGCGGCGAATCCGTCAGGCTTGCGCACCTTGCTCGCGATCTTCGCGATAGTCTTGTTCGGCCCGAGCCCGACGCCGAACGTGATGCCGAGCTGCGTCTGAAGCCGCTCCTTCATCGCGAGCGCCACGCGCTCATACGGCATGCCGTACGCACTATCCAAGCCAGTAATGTCTGCGAAGCACTCGTCGATGCTGTATTCTTCGACATTCGAGGTGAACGTGCGCGCGATGCGGTACATGCGGTGCGCGTATATGGAGTAGGCAGTGTAGTTTCCCGGAACGATCACGACGTCCGGGCACAGCTTCTTCATCTCCCGCAAGCTCATGCCGCGGTAGAGGCCGCGCCGCTTCCCCTCGACAGAGACAGAGGTAGCCGCGCCGCGCTCGCCGCCGGTAACGACCGCCTTTCCGCGCAAGGTATGGTCGAGCGACTGCTCCACGGACGCAAAGAACGAGTCTGCATCGAAGTGCAGGATGGCGCGCGGAAACTGATCCGGCGTGTGCATACGCGGGCGTGTTAGTACGTGCGGAAGGTCGAGACGACCTTCCCGATGATCTCGCCCTCGCGCGGATGGATGTCAGGGTATGCGTCGTTGGCCGCCTCCAGGCACAGGCGTCCGTTCTTGCGGCGCAGGTACTTCAACGTATAGCCGTCTTCGGTGAGCGCGACGACGATGTCGTTCACCTGCACGTCCTTCGTGCGCTCGAAGACCACCATGTCGCCCGACTGGATGCCTGCATCGATCATGGAATCCCCCTCGACCGTCAGCAGGTAGCTTGCGTCCGGACGCGGAAGAAGATACTCCCCGACGGTAATGGTATCGGCGATCTCTTCCTCCGCCGGTGCGGCGAACCCCGCGCGGATATGCCCGAGGAGCGGCGCGGCATAGAGGCCCGCTGCAGGAATGAGCTTCCCGGTCCCGTCTTTTTCGACGATACCTGCATCTATGAGCTGGTTGGCGACATAGAAGGCCGAGCTGCGGCTGGCAAGCCCGAGCAGCTTCATAAGCTCGGTAATAGACGGCATGCGCTTATGCGTCCGATAGAAGGCTCGCACCTTGTCTATGGCCCCTGCTTTCATGGTCTTAATTGTACTAGAACAATTGTTCGAACGGAAGCGTCCTGTGGATAGCCGAGCACTTCTGGCCCATGAGGAGAGACTCGGCACGAAATGAAATATTCTTAAACTTCTTTTTCTCTGTTCCCTGTCCATAGCGCCTCTGTATGCGGATGCCGTTGCTAGGATGAATCTATATGAGAGCACTTGTAATCGATGACGAGGAGAATATCCGCACGATGCTGGCCGAGAACCTGCGCACGCAGTGTTTCGCGGTGGACACTGCTGCCGACGGCCTGGAAGGTTCCTACCTCGCCCGCACCAATCCGTACGACATTATCATCCTCGACAATATGCTTCCCCAAAAGTCCGGCGTCACCGTCTGCCAAGAGATACGCCGGACCGGACACAGCACGCCGATCATCGTCCTCTCCGTGCTGTCCGACACCTGGCGGAAGGTAGACCTGCTCAACAGCGGCGCCGACGACTACCTCTTGAAACCCTTCTCCTTCGAGGAGCTGCTGGCGCGCATACGCGCGCTCATGCGGCGTCCGGCAGAGATGGAAGGCGATACTCTTTCTATCGACGACCTCACGATCGACACCAAGCAGCAGCGCGTGCTGCGCGGCGGGAAAGGCATATACCTGACTCGCAAAGAGTTCATGCTCCTGACCTACCTCATGCGCAACCAAGGCAGCGTCCTTTCCCGCGCGATGATCATGGAACACGTATGGGACATGACGAACGATCCTTTCTCCAACACCATCGAGTCGCACATACTTTCCCTGCGCAAGAAGGTAGACACCGTTCCCGAACGCAAGCTCATCTACACCGTTCCGGGCCGCGGCTACAAGATAGACACCAGCCCGTTCTAGATCCTGCAGCCCATCTTGAGGATTTCTTTAACCTCTATTTTGCATAGTTAGTGCATGGTACCTGCGTATGCGGTACCCGTGTGCGGTTATGAACCGGTAACGAATCGGCCTATCAGCATATTTATCTTTCCACGTACGAGGGAGCGCCGGCATATGCCAACGGGCGCAGCGTATCCTTCCTGCCACCATCGCGAGCTTTTCTCCGAGATCTCTCACGCCTTCCAGACGCCGCTCACCGTGCTACATAGCGGCATTGAGCTGCTGCGGCAGTCGGCGCACGATTCTGCATCCGCTACGTACGCGAGCATGGAGAGGAGTATCGACGAGCTTTCCCGCCTGACCCGCTCCATGCTCGAACTCGCGCGCATAGACGCGCAGCTTCCAGCGGCTTCCCCTTCTGTCTATCCGCTCAGCACCTCGCTGCTGCGCCTTACGGAATACGTGGGAATAATCGCGGAAACATCAGGCATCCGGATGGTTGCCGATGTCGCGCCGGACATACATGTATGCGGCATGCCGCGGCAGCTTGAGGAAGCGTTTACGAACATTCTCAGCAATGCCGTGAAATACACCGCATCTTGCGAGACGCGGCGCATACGCGTTTCCGCAAAGCGGGACGGCAGATCTGTTCAGGTGTGCGTGCGCGATTCAGGCATCGGCATACGCGCCCGGCATCTTTCGAAGCTCGGATGCCGCTTCTTCCGCGCAGACCGCGACGCCGCGGACGGCACCGGCCTCGGACTCGCCATCGCGCGGCGCATCATCGCGCACCACGGAGGCGCGCTCTCGATCAAGAGCAGATACGGCAAAGGCACGACGGTGCGTATTACGCTTCCCTGCGTATCACCGGAAGCTGATCGGCGGCAAACACCTCCTTCACCTCGAGGAGCGCCTCAAGCATGAAGCGCAGCTCCTTGGCATGCAGCGAGCGGTACGGCGTCTCTGGCTTCGTAAATTCCTTGAGCGACTGGATGAGCGTAGCGGTACCCTCGCGAATATAGGCGGCAAGCGTTTCTTCGGTAAAATCTTCCCAAGAATCGGAATCCTTGAGAAGGCTGCTGACAACGCGCGTCGTGCCGCAATACACGAGCGCAGGAAAGGAAGAGCGCGCATAGCGCCGTGGCATAGAATCCATAATGAAGATGCAGGTTAGCTGACCGGAATGCTCACGAAGCCGTCTTCGGCTACCACGACATGGTCGATGAGGTCGATGCCGACCACGCGGCCGGCATCCGCGATCTGAAGCGTCACGACACGGTCCGCTTCGCTCGGCGTCACGATACCCGACGGGTGATTATGCACGAGAACGACGGCTGCGGCCGCATGCGCGAGCGCGGGCCGGAAGACTTCGCGAGGGTGGATAAGGTTCGCGTCGATGGTGCCGATAGAGAGAACTTCGTCATGGATGACCTGGTAGTGCGTGTCGAGATAGAGGCCGCGCAGGTGCTCTTTGGAGAGCGTCCGCAGGTCTGCGGCATAGTCGAAGACGTCCTGAGCCGTGCGAATGACCGCCGCGCCGTTCTTGCGCTTCTGGTAGTAGCGGCGCCCCAGCTCCCCGGCCGCCACGATCTGCAGCGCCTTCCCGAGCGGCAGGTCAAGATCTTCCGCAAGCCGTGCCGGATCCGTGCTCGAGAAGAGGCTGCGTTCGCCGTATTCGCGGATGATCCGCGCGCTCATGTTCATCACATCTTCCTTCCGCGTACCAGAAGAAAGAAGCACGGCCATTAGCTCCTGTACGGACAGCGCGCTCGGCCCGTGCGCCATGAGGCGCTCGCGCGGCTTATCATCCGCAGGAAGGTCGCGCACCGTGAGCACGTACTTTTTATTCGCAGTTCCGAGCAGAAGGTTGTGATTCCGCATTGCGTAGGTCGATTCCATAGTAAGTAAAGTATACATCCCTCAGCTGCGCATCGGCGCAACAGATTGAGGATAGGATAGTGGAGCTCAAAAAAGCATCAGCTAGAGATAAAATATATCTGATTTCTTTCTAAGTACTTCCTGAAACCTTTCCCTGCGCGATGAGCGCGAGTTTCTGCGCCCGTGCCAAACCCTTTATCCTTGCCTCTTCCCGTAAGGCCGCGCTCCGGTCCTCGCATGGTGCGGCATACTTGAGCATCACCGGGCGGCGCGTGCGCGTGTACTTCGCGCCGAGCGGCGACGTATTGTGCTCCTCTACCCGACGCGCAAGGTCGTTCGTCGAGCCTGCATAGAGCGTTCCGTCCGCACATTCGAGAATATATGCGTGCCAACCCATTCCCCTGAGTGTACCGCACTAGGAAGAGCCGTACGGAAAGGCTAGTATAGAGGGAATGGACCTGCTGCACGCGCTCATTCTCGGCATCGTCGAAGGCGCTACCGAATTTCTCCCCGTATCCTCGACAGGCCATCTCATTCTCACGGGAAAGCTCCTCGGCATTCCTGATTCCTCCCTTCTCACTACGTTCGAGATCGCCGTGCAGCTCGGCGCCATCCTCGCCGTCGTTGTGCTCTACTGGCGCTCATTCCTGAATATCGAGCTCCTGAAGAAGCTCGTCGTCGCCTTCGTCCCTACCGGCATCATCGGCCTTACGCTCTATCCGTTCATAAAGAGTTTGCTCGATAATGCCGGCGTCGTGGTTGCCTCTCTTTTCCTCGGCGGCATCGCGCTCATCGTCTTCGAGCTCATCCACCGCGAGCGTCCGGATGCCGTTGAGTCGCCGGAAGCGGTCACGTACCGGCAGGCGTTCGCTATCGGGCTCTTCCAGTCGCTCGCCGTGGTTCCGGGCGTCTCGCGCTCGGCCGCGACCATCGTCGGCGGCCTTGCCATCGGCATACGGCGCGTAGCCATCGTCGAGTTCTCTTTCCTCCTGGCCGTGCCGACCATGGCGGCAGCGACCGGGCTGGATCTTCTCAAGAGCTATGAGTCGCTGCATGCGTCGGATATCGGCATCCTGCTCTTCGGCGCAGCAGTAGCCTTCGTCGTCGCGCTGCTCGCGCTGAAGTGGCTGCGCGCGTACGTCGCCCGTTATACCTTCATTCCCTTCGGCATCTACCGCATTATCATCGCGCTCCTCTTCTTTTTCCTGGTGCTGAGATAGCGAGAGCTGTATACAAGATGCGCTTTTCAATAAAACAAAAGCTGCCTTTCGGCGGCTTTTGTTGTCCCAACCTCGCTTAGATGCGCTGTGAGTCGTCTCTAGGAGTATACACGAACGTGCGCTTTCAAGTCAATTGCGGAGCCGGCGAAGGGAATCGAACCCTCGAGATTGGGACGACGACTCTCAACCTCGCTGCCAAGCCGCCGGCATAGCAGGCAGTATGGCAAGCGGCCGATATACGGCCGCTAGGAAAGATATAAAACTATCCTGAAAAACTTACTGATACTGGATGAACAGCGGCTGCGGCGTGAGGTCGAGCAGCTCTTCCGGCGTCAGCAGGCGCGTGCTCGGCGGCTTGAGGTCGTTCTTATAGAAGAGCTTGAATCCGGTGAACTGTACCGGCTGGCTCGCGATGAACCGCTCGTACGTATTGAGCTTCTTCGCCGGACTCCCCCAGCCGTCCATGTCCATCACGACCTGCACTTCCGGCAACGGCTGTATGTTCTGGTAGTTCGTGACCATGCGCTCGGTGAAGCGGTGCACGATGAGGATCTTCGGCGGCAGGTCATTCTCTTTTACGAGCTGCGCCAGGTGCTGCGCCGCGAAATTTATGTCTGCGGCGTCGAAGGTGCCGATGACCGTACCAGGCGGGTCGCCGTATTTCATGGAGAACTCGGGGTCGAGCGCGAGGTGCACGTTCGGCATGGCCAGGTACTTGTCGAGCATCGGGAGCTCGCGCTCTAGGGTAGAGAGCCCGACCTGCATTTCAAGGATAACGATGCCGTCCACCTGGTCTGCAAGCTCGAGCGCATGGTCTATCTGGCTGTCTGGCATGCGCAGCATGTAGTATCCCTGCTTGCCCGGGCTTCCCTGGGCCGTGAGCGCGATGTAGTCGATGGCGGGAACCACCGGCGTGTCGGGGTCGGCCGCTTCCCAGCGCGCCTTCTCGCTGCGGAGCTTCGCGAGCATGGTCGGCGCGTCGTACTCGCCGAGCACGCCCATCTTCGTGGAATAGAAATTGCCGTAGTAGGCGACGATGCGCTTGAACGGCAGTATCGCGCCCGGCTTCGGGTACGGCGCGTCCGCAGGCCAGATGCGCGGCGTGGTGGTAGGCGTCGTCGATGCGTAGTTAGCCATCGCGATCATCTTCGCGTCGTATGCCGCCTTGTCGAGAACCGGCTTCGGCGGCTCCTTATGGAAGATCGCAGGCGACGTGCTTGCCGTCTCATCGCCCCGCACGTAGCGCATGCCCGTGAGATCCGTCCACCCGACCGCATACACGGCGACGAGCCACGCGAGCGCCAGCCCTGCGATGACGCGCACGCGCACGTCTTTTTCCCGCGCACGCGCAACATTCTTCCGACCGGTCGGCTGAGCGCTCCGGCTATTTCCTTTCTTCGTTCCTGAGGCGGGCATATATGCCCTATACGATAGCACGCTCCGCAGAAAGGCCGCTGTTTACAAATACGTATCGAAGTACGCCAGGTGGCAGGTATACCCGCCCGGGTTCTTCTGCAGATAGTCCTGGTGCTCTTCCTCGGCGGGCCAGAACGCATCGAACGGTTCGAGCGTCGTGACGACCGGATCCTTCCAGCGGCCGGAACTGTTCACTATCTCTATGAACTCCTCAGCCTGCTTCTTCTCTTCCTCGTCCTGGTAAAAGATGGCGGAGCGGTATGAGGTTCCCCTGTCGTTCCCCTGCTGATTCAAGGTCGTCGGGTTGTGGATGCTGAAGAACCGGTCGAGCATCTTCCGGTACGAGGTTTTCTCGTCGTCGTACGTTATGTCGAGCGCTTCGGCATGGCCCGGATGGTTCCGGTACGTCGGGTGCTCGTTCTCGCCGCCGGCATACCCGGCTTCCGTATCGACGACTCCCGGAACCTTCCGGAAGAGCTCTTCCAAGCCCCAGAAACAGCCGCCGGCCAGGTACGCGTGCTTCAGCATACGGCCACGCCTTACCTGATCGTTATCGGCACCGAGAGCGAAGCGTCGTTATCCGGGAGGCCGGACGGATTGTCCTTTGCGAGCACGATGGTTGCCGTGCCGTGATAGGAACTGGGTACGGTCACCTGCGCGGTGAACGGCACGAAGCCTTCGGTCATCCAGTCGCTCTGGGCCTGTGCGACAGCCGTAGCGAGCGTGTTGCCGTCCTCATCGAGGATCCTCACCGGAAACGATGCCTCGAAGTACCACGGCCCGCGCGCTTGGCCGGAAACAGCAAATGAGCTGCCCGTCGTCGCGCCTGGTTCCGGCGTCTCGAGGCGGATATCGTCGCTGGTCGCGTTGTCGTAGGTGGCGGTCACCGTGGTGGTTGTGACCGTCACGGCAGCCGTACCGGTCGTGTCATCGGTCGTCGTAGTCGCGGCGGCCGGCGTGGTCGTTGCCGAGTTCTGCATGTCAGAAGCTTCCGGCACTGACGTAAAGCCTATGTAGACGAGCGCGAGCACTAAAAGAATGCCTAAGATAAGGGCGATGGTTCGTGAATTCATATACTTAGTACGATACCACCGAGGCGTGAAGGGTTCATGAACCGCTACTCTGGGTACTGATTCGTTCCTGTGTCTTCGCGGCTCCGTATTTCTCCTTCGCCGTAGCCGAAATAGTGGCCGATCTCGTGCCAGAGCGTCTCGCGCACGACGGCGCGCACCGCATCTTCGCCGCCGAGCGCCTCAGCCTCTGCAAGTATAGGGAGGCGGTAGAGCGTAATAGTATCGGGAAGGATCCCGCCCGTTCCGTACCCTTCGCCGCGCGCAGTTGCGGGAATGCCGCGGTAAAGGCCTAGGAGAGTGTCGCCTTCCCCGAGGCCTTCCTCTTCTCGCGTCCGCGCGTCCGGCTCATCCTCGATGAGAAGCGCGACATTCTCTACCCGCGCTGCGAACCGTTCAGGAACCGCATCCCATTCTTCTTCTACGATCTTTCGGAATGCGCGTTCGTCCATATGCGTTCAGCCGAGCTCGAGCGTCTCGTCGATCCGCACCTGCGAGACGAATTCCGGCACGTGAGAGACGAGCACCATCGCGCCCTCATACTCGTCGAGCGCCTTGGCGATGACCGGGAGGTGGCGGAAGTTGATGTGATTCGTCGGCTCGTCGAGGATGAGCAGCCCCGGCTGCATCAGCACCAGGCGCGCGAAGGCGACCAGCCCTTTCTGCCCGTCAGAGAGCATGCCGATCTTCTTTCCCATGGAAGGGCCGTATAGGAGGAAGCCTGCTGCCGTCGCGCGCATCTTTTCCTCGTTCTTCTTCTCCATGACGCTCATGAGCGTATCGAAGACCGTGGCATCGAAATCGAGGGTCGAGAAGTCCTGGCGGTAGTAGCCGACCTTCACGCCGCGCTTCACCTCTGCGCCGTCGGCTGAGCCGTTCACGATCGATTCCAAGAGCGTCGACTTCCCTATGCCGTTCGGGCCGGCAAGGCGAAGGTGCTGCTTCTTGCGCAGCACGATATCCGTCTTCTTCGTCTTTACCTTCCGTTTCTTCGGGTCCATGTACGAGAGCGAAGATATCGTCAGGATGTCTCCTACCAGTTCTGGCTGTACAGGGATCGTAAACGGCCGAATCGTCTTGTCTTCCCGCCGCACCTCCACCACGTCTTCTTCCATGCCTTCAATTTCCTGGCGCATCTTCTTGGCGACCAGGCGCATCTTGCCGCCCTTCTGCGCGAAGAAGTTCGCCTTATCCTTGTTCGCTTGGATCTTCTTGGCCAGCTGCGCGTTCTGACGGTTCTCCCGCTCGATGCGCGCGGAGATCTCTTTCAAGAGGTCGTAGTACGTGCCGGCGTACTGCTCGATGGCGTGCGTATGCACGTCTAGGTAGAGCACGCCGTCGGTGAAGGAATTCAGGAACTCCGTATCATGAGAAATGACCATGCAGGTCTTGCCGTAGTTCTTGAGGAAGTCCGTGAGGTGCGCGATGCCGGCCGCGTCCAGGTTGTTCGTCGGCTCATCCAGGAGGAGCAGGTCGGGCTTCTGTATGAGCGCGCTCGCCAGAAGAAGCCGCGCCTGCTGGCCGCCGGAAAAGGTGCTGACCTTCGCGTCGTGATCGGCGGTGAAGCCTACCGCCTCGAGCGCCTCATCTATCTTCGGATCGATGTCATATACCGTCTGGGAAAAGAGATCTTGGAAATAATCGCGCACGGTCTTTGCGCGGTCGGCGGCGGTCATGCTCTGCGCGGCCATCGCGACCGAAAGGCCCTGCGCGCGCAGTACGCGCCCGAGCTCAGGCTCAAGCTGGCCTGTCGCGAGCTTGAAGAGCGTGGACTTCCCCGCGCCGTTCTGGCCCATGAGCGTCACCTTCATGCCGCGGCGCAGCGAGAAGCTCGCCTCGAGAAGGATAGGGTGGTTGTGCCCGTACGAGAACGAGACGTCCTCGAAGCGGAGCGCGTAGCTGTTCGGGCTGGTAGAGTTCGCCATCGAACCACTCTACCTTAGGAGGTAGATATCTCAAGCGGATGGAGTACCCGCGCGCCTATGAGCGGCGCGCAGCCGCTTGCACGAACGCGATGGCGGCGAGCACGAACGGCACGAGCACCAAGAGCTGCTGCGTATTGTATGCGCGCTTATCCTGCAGCACGTCCTCTGCGGTTTCCTTGTACCCGCCGCGGAGCGCGAAGACTATGGCATAGAGCGCGAGCGGCACGTAGTTGCAGGCAACGCCCACGAGCCACCAGAAGAAGAGGGGCGGCAGCGCCATAACGTAGGCCAGCGCGAACCCGCCGAGCGCGCCGGCGACGAACTCAGCGACAATGAGCCACGCGCCGTTGAACGACATGTCGAGCGCGGCAAGCTTTCGTACAGAGATAACTTTCATACGGGCTCCTTGTCTTTCTCGCCCCCCTTATCATTCTTGCCGTCTTTATCTTCGCACGTGCGCTTCGCCGAAGAAGAGAGGGCGATGCCCATTGCCAGGCCGATAGCGATTCCCGCACCGACATTGTGGAGCGCGATGCCTATCGCGATTCCTATGGTAATGCCGATTGCGAGTCCTGAACCTTGTGAACGTTTCATATAGTGGTGTCGTTAGCAGTATGTATAGTCTTGAGGATAGCCGCGAAGTCATCGGCCCGCGGGTCGCCTTCCGGTTCGAACGAGTCGACCGAAGCGATGACGACCCACTCGCCGTACGAAAAGGCGACGACATGAGTCCAGTAGAGTCCGGGAGAATCATAAGAGATCCCTGGCATGCCGCCGACCAGAACCGGCGCAAGCGGCGTACCGCCCGGCATATGAGGGAAGTAGCTGCTCTGCTGCGGGTGAGCTTCCACCCACTGCCTGAGCGCTGACGCGGTATCCGGCGCGCTCGGCTCATGATAGAAGCTGAAGTGTATAGCCGGCGGCCACTCGGTCGCGGTCGCGACCGTGCCCGCCAGCGCATCGCGGATCATCTCGCTGTCCTCCTGCAGCGTCAGCACGTAGTATTCCTGATTCTCGAACTCCGTCCCTTCTTTCTCGAAGAGCAGGTAGTTCGCCGGATAGTCGAATGAGACGCCGAGCCGCGCCGACTGATATGCCTTCTGCCCGCCTTCGGCGGGCGCCGCGTCATACGTGCCGAGGCCCGGGACGCTCTGCCCCTCTTGCGCTTCTGCGTTCTGGTCCTTTCCTCCCGAGCTTTCCTGATGCGCCTGCTCTGCCGGAGCGTCCGACTTCTCCCTCACCGCGTACGGCCCTGTGCTGAATGCATATACGCCTACCGCGATAGCGAGTACCGCAACGACGACCAATACTGGTACTGCCCAACTCCTCATGTAGATATTACTAACGCGCGATGAAAAAGCGTGCAAGCTCTTCGATAAGTGCTTTCGCTTCTTCGCGCGTTACATGCAGCTCGGTTTTAGAGGTGGGTCCCTCGATCGAGAACAGTATTCCGTCCACGCCGCTGATAGCCTTCTCCGCAGCCTGTACCGTTATCGTATTCCCAAGTTCGTTCTTAAATGTCCGTACAGGATCTTTCATAGGTGTCGATTATAGTTCTTTGTGAATAATTCAAGCAATGCCGCCACCTCGCTCTCTCGGGCGCCGAGCCCTGGAATGCGCTTCCGGCGTGAGAGGCGCTTCGCGAGGCTCCTGAACGTGCCGCACGCGTACTGCGCCTGCAGGTCGGCATGGACGTAGTGCGCCTTGGTAACGGCGACGGTGTTGCCGAGCCTTCCGGCGACCTCCTTGATGACGCCGCGCAGCGACTTCAGGTACTCCTTCTCTCCCCACTCTTGCGCCTCGCTCGCGCTGCACGCCTCCCGCATGAGCTCGTACGCGTGGACCGTCCCTATCCACGTCCGGAAGTCCTTTGCCGTAAAGTCAGCTTCTAGAACGTCATGCATGAAGGCGTTCACGTCGGCTGCCGTGAGAGGATGGCGGGCGCCGTTCTCGTCGACATACTGAAAGAGCCGGTAACCGGGCAGTTCCTCCTCTTCCTGCAGGAGCCCCGCCAGCTTCTTGTCGGTAAGCTCGAGCTCGTGCTCTTGGTGCGACTTGCCCGTGAACGCGAGCGTGACCGTATCGCCTTCGATGGAAACATGCTTGGTGCGCAGCGTCGTGACGCCGTACGTATCGTTCTCCTTCGCGTACGCTTCGCTGCCGACGCGGATGGCGAGCTCGTCGATGAGCGAGAGCGCGAGCGCCGCCACCTTCCTGCGCGTCGGCTCCTCTTCGGCAAGCGCCCCCGCTATGGCGCGGCGCAGCTTCGGAAGCGCGAGGCCGAAGGCGGCCAGACGCGAGAACTTGAGCCGTTCCCGGAACGCGCTCCACCGCTCATGGTAGAGGTACTGCTTGCGGCCCTTGGCATCGATGCCCGTCGCCTGTATATGCGCGCGGGCAGACGGCGCGATCCACACGTCCTTCCACGCCGGCGGTATGCGGAGCGCCTCTATGCGCTCGATGTCCTTCGCACGCCTCAGCAGCGTTCCTTTCACGTCCGTGTACGTAAAGCCGCGCCCCTGCTTCTGGCGGCCCCACCCCGGCACGTCGTCGCGCTGGTAGCGCACGCGCGCGAGCTTCGCAGAAAGCTCTGGGTCGGCATATGCCCGCAGCAGCGCGTTCCGCGTCATGCCTTCATCCTATCCTCGCGAACGTGCAGATTCGGTGAATGCGGTGCTGCTACGCCTATGCGCAGGCGCAGAAGCAGGCGCTTGCGGCAAGGAGCGCGCTGGGCGCATCGCAGCGCGCATGCGTCACTTCCAGTCCTCGATAATTAGCTTCGTGCCGCGCTTCGAAACGACGACCTTCTGCTTGTCCTTCCAGCCGAGCTCGCGAATGTATTCGATGGGGAGCGTGAGCGAGATGCTCATGCTGCTTCCGGTGCGGGTCAGCTTCCTGACATTCCGTTCCTCGAGTTTATGCCGTGCCCAAATAAGCCTACAGATACTCGGGTTCGAACTTCAGATAATTTGCATGAGACTAGGACTGGAATTACGAGCCTCATATCGTGGCTTAAAATATGACGCATCTCGGACTACCGAACCTATCTCAAGTTGGCTGGCCGTCTCGTGTTAGAACCGTGGTCGGCTAAGCCCTGCTTACTCCGTTTGGCTTTCTTTTAGTTTACTAAAACGACGCGTCTCGTGCGCTTCAAAAAGTGACAAAAGTGACACTTTTTACCATTTACGCCTTCGCCTCCAACCCCGTGGTTGCTTCTTCTCCGGCCAGAACCCTATCCCGTGCAGGATCGCAAAGTTAAGCGAGAAGACAGCAACGTGCGCGAAGTACGGCCACGGGAAGCAGTACGCGATATCGCCGAATATGAACTTTATGGCGATATATACCAAAACCTGTAACAACATGTACGACCCGCTCCCTACCAAGCGATTGAAGTCTGGCGTAAAGCCGTTCGCGGAATTGTACGAATTCCTATGCCGAGTTAGAAGCTCGCTCACCACGATCAGTCCGAGCAGCAAAAGAATGTAAGACCAGAAGTCTGTCCACACACCTATAACGCCCTGCCAAAATATCCCAGCCGGTGATTGGGATGTCGGGACGTCAGTAAGAGAACAAAAGTTTTTAAAGATAAAACTACCCATGCCTATTGTTTTTAATCCTATTCGCTATGAGATCGAGGATGGCTTTCACGTTTAAGTCCATCCTCTTCGCATCACTAGCGAGCTTCTCCAAGCCCGCTAAAGCATCCCTATGGCAACGGCCGAACGATTTCCCAGACCGACACGGGCATTCTTTATCCCGGCTTATCTTCTTAAGCTGCTTATGGTAAGCGATCCATTCCGGCTCAGCGCGAATTATAAATAAAGTATCCGTAACATCGAGCTGTGTTGGATTATCGATCTCGGCATATGCTTCCAAAGAACCGAGTGCGCCATGAGAACGCTCGCCCCATGGCCATTTCCGGAACTTGTCGTAATGACTTAATCCGTAGAGATACGGGATAACCAAATCATCCATATACAGAACCAAGTCGCTGCCTTTAGGAAACCTTCTTCTTCGTTCTTGCGAAGCACAAACGCAAGCAGCACCGGGCGTACGGATTGCATAGCAATGTAGATCTCGATAGTCCGTAATCTTATACTTTTCTGCTATCGCCTTAGTTCGCCCGCCGATCTCTACTAGGCGTGGGAATGACTCTGGATATTTGTCATCTACCTCGATGGATACTTTGAACGAATCGATAATATGCACATCACCAAACTGATGATTCAAGTCGATTTCTCCAACCAATACACCATCCGATTGCTGGGTGAGTTTTGGATACTTGGCGAGGGTTGCCTTTAGCTCTTCTTCGGTAAATCGGTGAGGTGACATAGCAGTTCAGACGAAGCCCACGGCTTTGCAGGATTAGAGATTATAGTGGGAGCTGCAACGCCGATCGCAGTAGACATCACCTTCTCCTCTGAAGCCGCGAATTTGTCGCCAAACAACTCTTGCCAGCGTTCGATAGCTTCATCAGTGTCGGTAGTCGAAATTGCGTCTGACGACATATCGGCGTAGGCACCAACCGCCGCCTTAAGGTCGTTGAACCCCTTTCCATCGTTCTTCCAGTGGCGATCAAAAGTCTCGCCCGGCATCGCCGGATTGAGTATGGAAGGAGCGCTCTCGAACCGGGAGAGGTAATCGTTCATGCGTCCAAGGATGGCAGACAGGGCTTCTGGAGTACTTGCGAAGCTATCGCCAGGATTGACCTGCATGCCCGCAATCGTAGTGAGAATGATCGACTTCGTATCAAAGTTTCCCTTAGAGTCTCTCAGGTATTTCAAGAGTCGCACGACCGGGACAAGGTGGCCGCCCGCGTTCGCGTCCTGTTGCTCAAACCACTGCGAGTATCCATCTCCATCCGTTTCTTCAAACTCGTCAGTGGTCTTGTTGCACACATAGTATTTCCCATCACGCTCTACCGCCGGGACAAGGTCGACATGGAAGTCTCCCTCGTAGTCGATAGTGACGCAGCGCGTCTTTCCGTTCGTATCAGTCAGATCCTCATAGCGGCCAGACTCCTTAAAAGCGGCCGCGAGCTTCGCATGATAATCGGCAGGCGACCAGTCTAGGTTTTCCTTGAGCTTGATGAGAAGATCGACATCAAATGCGCCGTCATCACCAATCGGCTTAATGATGGTTTTTTGCCGATATGACCCCTGCGGGATGGCATCTATATACAAGTCCTTGAAGTCCTCCTGATTCTTGACGAACTCGGAGAGGACGCGCTGAGCCTCTTCAATGCGATCAACGCGACCTTTGTTAAGGTTCACAACCTTGTCCAGAAAATTTTCGAATGCTGTTTGAGTATCCATAATGTTAACTAGTTAGTGTGTAATGTGGCACGAACGGCTCGGCCTTTTCTGCAAAGAACTTTTTGATGTACGGGAACTTTTCTCGTGCGCAACTGTCGCCCAAGCCCTCAAGCGAAAGTATTGCCTTATAGCTATCGAGCTTGTACTTGCGAGGCGATACTACGGGATCAATTCGCGTAATCTGCTCATGGCTGGTAAGGACTGCGGCAGTGCCAAGCGATGCCGAATCCTGCGCGTGCATGAACAGATCCATGACCCGCAACCCCCAATACGAAAGTCCTAGTGATGGCCGCGCCGTACCCCCCGTACCAATAGGTTCGCTCGTGCATCCGATGCTTAGCACCTCGATATCAGAGGCAGGCCATCCGAGGATTCCGATCGCCTCCACCACCGCAAGCCCGATGGGGTTGTTCGCCCATATGCCACCGTCCACCAGAGGAGATCCGTTCGGCATTAAGTGTGTAGGGAAATACGTCGGCGCGGCGGATGTCGAGAGCGCTACATCGACAACATCGTGTTTATAGTCGGTAGTAAGGCGTTCGTGATGAGCAGTCTTATGAATGTACACTTTACCCGTATCAAGATCGAGGCTTGGTATTACGAGACGTGTCGAGCTTTCACCCAGCTTCTTACCACCAAAGGTTTCTTCAAGAGCGGAGCGAAGAGCGCGCTGATCGTATTTCGCGTAAAAAAGACTGCGCAGTCGTTTCAGCGCGCCATTGCCCCCGAATATTACCGGACCGTGCTGCTTATAGAAGCCAAGAATGTCCTTCGCCGGGATGCCGAGGCCCAATCCAAGCGCAATGATCCCTCCGGTGGAAGTTCCCACAATGAGATCAAAATACTCGCCGATGCGTCCGTCGATCTTCTCCTCAACATGCGCCAAGAAAGAAGCCGGAAATACTCCCTTTATGCCGCCACCGTCAATTGTGAGAACCCTCCGTGTCATGAGTTATTTTTTCCTTCTGTTATAAGGAGACTGGTTCGGCGGTGCGAGCTTGATCTTCTTTTCTGAGGCCTTCGCACGAACACCTGCAACAGGACGACCTAACTTGAGACCAATGACCCGCGTCGGCGTATTACCCTTAGCGAGCTCCTTAAGTTTCTTTACCTCTGTCGGGGTCCACTGCTTTCCAGCGTTGCGGATATACTTCTTCTTGCTCATAAAATTATTTGAATCCGGGTATGACAGCCGCGACTATCCCCTGGATCGTGCAGTTATCTGTTAATACGATCGGTTTGTGTTCCTTGTTCGTAGACTTCGGTCGAAGAACGACGATTCCGTTTGATCGCTCGAACACCTTTACTGTTGCTTCGTCATTTATGAGCGCAACCACTCGGTCTCCGTTCTCAGCAGTGGACTGTTGTCGAACAAGTAGCAGGTCTCCGCTTTGGATGCCAGCTTCGTTCATTGAGTCGCCAATCGCTCGCAAAAGGAAGTGGGTCGATCCTTTCTTTGCCAAGGCTGTGGACACTGGGATGTAGTCTTGAATGTTCTCTTCCGCCAAAATCGGCGTACCACAAGTGACTGCCCCGACTAGAGGAACATCAACGGTACTCACCGACGCACTCGATGGCGCAGCGGTAAGAACGAGCTGTCGCCCGATCTTTTTAATCAAGCCCGCTTCGATAAGGCGCTCGATGACAAGACTTGCTGAACGCGGGGATTTGCCGCCGGTAACCTCGTTGATCTCGCGAAGCGTCGGGCTTTCGCCATAATGGATAATGCTGTTGCGGATGAGGGCGAATGCCTTTTTATCCTTGTCGCTCAGATTGTCTATCATGGTATAAAAAGTATAAATCCTCCTATACAGAAATCAAGCCTCTGCCGTATAGACATCCTTCCTGTTTTGTTTCGTAGTAGTGATTAGTATCCTTTTCCACATCCGCGCCCGAAAAGCGGGTGTACAATGAACTCAACAAAAGGAGCTCGTGCTCCGCTGGTGACCACTTAGATGAGGGCCGGCGCATTCTCGAAAGAGATGCGCGGGCCCTTTTGCTTATTCACTAAGCAACACATATGGAACAACTACAGTGGCATAACGAAGAACGAAAGGTCGATGACCTCCTCCCCCACGGGAAGAGCCCGCGCAAAATCTCCAAGGAGCAGATGGCGAACCTCAAGAAGAGTCTTGAGCGATTTAATCTCGTCGAGATTCCAGCAATCGATCTCGACGGCACGATTCTCGCAGGACACCAACGCATTAAGGCACTCCAAGTCCTCGGACGAGGCGGCGAGATGATTAGCGTGCGCGTACCGAATCGCAAACTCACCGACGAGGAAGCGGAGCGGTACATAATCGGGAGCAATTCGATTCATGGCGAATGGGATCTCGACCTCCTTAAGAACTTTCCGGCGGAACTGCTCGTAGATCTCGGCTTCGACCAGAAACTCCTCGACGATCTCTGGAACAAGCGTCTTGAAAAAGACGAGTTTGATGTCGAGAAGGAGCTTGAGAAGATCAAGACACCAACAACGAAACCTGGCGACATTATCCTCCTTGGAACGAGCAAGCTCATCTGCGGAGACTCAACGAAGCCGGAGACACTCCAGCGGCTCTTCGGTGACGAGCGAGCCTCGATGATCATGTCAGACCCGATATACAACATAGCCGTGGATTATAACGGTGGGATCGGCGGCAAGCAGCAGTACGGCGGTACGGTGGACGACAATAAGACCGACGATGAATACAAAGCATTCATCAAAGCAACGATGGAGGCGGCACTCTCGGTCACTAAGGACGACGCACATGTCTTCTACTGGTGCGACCAGACATACATCTGGCTCATGCAGACCCTGTACCGCGAACTCGGCCTCACGAATAAGCGTGTAGCGATCTGGCTCAAGAACAGCCAGAACCCTACCCCGGGGGTTGCCTTTAACAAAGCATATGAGCCGTGCTGCTACAGCACGCGAGGAGCCCCGTACATAGTGAAGGGCGTGAACAAGCTCAACGAGGTGATGAATCCCGACATGACGACAGGCAACAGCCTCATCCAAGAAGCGCTCGACCATTTCGATGTCTGGCCTGTGAAGCGGCTCCCCGGTAAGGAATACGAGCACAGCACGATGAAGCCGCCGGAACTCTACGAGAAAGCGATCCGCCGCTGCACCCGCATGAACGACATCATTCTTGACAGCTTCTCGGGGTCAGGGAGCACGATCATG
The DNA here is from genome assembly GCA_964404565.1 of uncultured Candidatus Saccharibacteria bacterium. Classification (GTDB taxonomy): domain Bacteria; phylum Patescibacteriota; class Minisyncoccia; order Phycocordibacterales; family Phycocordibacteraceae; genus C7867-001. The sequence goes on along the minus strand of CAYOKK010000009.1, from coordinate 1,949 downwards.
GCGGGAGTGAAGCTGAAACGCAGGGTTTATGCGGTCGAGATCGAGCCTGTCTTCTGCGACCTCACTATCAAGCGGTACGAGGCACTAACTGGCGATAAGGCCAAGATCATTAGAGGCGATGAAGAAGTATCGGAAGGAGCAGTCGCTTCTTGAGCAATTGAGAACGATACCGAACGTGTCGCTTGCCTGCGAGAAGGTCGGACTCTCCCGCAACACCGTGTACCGCTGGTGCCGCGAAGATCCCGAGTTCAAGGCGCGGCTCGATGAGGCGCTTGAGAGCGGCGTTGAATCGGTGAACGATCTTGCCGAGAGCAAGCTCATCGCCAACATCAACAGCGGGAGCATGCGGGCGATCCAGTACTGGCTGGATAACAACAAGAAGACGTATATCAGGCCGAGACCGAAGAACTTCTGGGACATTGTCGATGGGCCGGGACACATCGCAGAGATCGTAATCAGTCCGGTAGATCCCGAACGTGCCCGCAAGGATCAAGCGAAGAAGCGCAAGAAGGCTAAGAAGAGATACTAGCTATCTTCTCAGCTATGTCTTTCCAGTCGTTCTTGGACATCCCGAAGGAAGTCGCATGAGGGACCACGGCATATGCAGTGTTGTGGTCTTTCGCTATATGGAGTTTCTTTGAGATGACTTCCTCGAATGGAACGCCTGCAATCTGCTGCCAGTCCGGAAGGTATCCGCGTGAGTAAAAGAGGACGAGCTTAGGTCTATGCTTTTGGATGAGCGCATGGAGTTCGCGCACGCGTTGTGGCTTGTATGTGGCAAGATATTCCTTGCGAGAAGTTAGGCCTTCAACATCAGAGTCCGCATACAGCCAATCACTTTCCTTGATTGATTTCGATGGAAGCGGCATGAGTTCCACAACAGCGTGATCGGCGTTCTTTCTGCCAAACTTCTTGATTTGGTACTCGCGTATCTCTTCGAGGGTTGGTTCGGTTCCGGTTTGCAGATATCGGTGGATGAATATGAGTGGTCGGTATGTAGGTTGAGTCGGTGCGTTCTCCTCGAACCAATACACGTGACCGGGATCGACTCGCAGGTCCTCGTATATATCAAAAACGGCCGCATGTGCGGTCGCCTTGAATCGCTCGAACAATATCTCATTCGATTCGTTATATCCCTCCTCCATACCAACAAACCAAACATCGCTGTTTAAGTTTCCGTACCCCCAGAAATTCCTGATCCTCTCTCGGATTAATGAATCAAATTCTTGTGTGTAGATATTCGTCACGGTTGCTTGGGTTTAGCAGCCGGGACTAGAAACACTAAGCCCCGCGCCAGCTAGGCCTTTCGGCCCCATACCGGTTTCCCGATATGACCCAACGAAGAGTCGCTGAACGCGGGGTTCAGTATCTTCGTTGGGTTTTCCCGACCATGTCCTTCAGAAATCTGAAGGGGTTAGGTCGCTGGCCTTCCGGCCAGATATTCAGTTGTACAGAACATGATAGCAATTTTTGCTATCGATTGGAATCGTATCGCTGAAGCCTTGTTCTGCTAAGCCCGAGTTACCAACATGTTGCCAACGCTCGAAGGGCTTAGCAAAACCAATGCTTCTGTCATCAATGTATATATGCAAACAGATCAAATTTCGGCCATCATTGGCCAGGCACCAGCACCCATAGCAACCAAGGTTAAGTACGTCTTATACGCTCGAAAATCAACCGAACAGGACGAGAAGCAAGCACTATCTATCGAATCCCAAGTAAAGGAAATGTTGGCGATAGCGGAACGAGAAAACCTTGAGATTGTAGATATACGACGAGAGGCACATTCAGCAAAAGATTCAGGTCAACGACCGGTCTTTAAAGAGATTCTTGAGGATGTACGGAGAGAACGATTCAACGGGATACTTGTCTGGCATCCAGACCGATTGAGTAGAAATGCTGGAGACTTAGGATCAGTCGTAGATCTCATGGATCAGAAGCTACTAGTA
>CAYOKK010000008.1:21784-29946 GCA_964404565.1 uncultured Candidatus Saccharibacteria bacterium | reverse complement strand
ACGTCTACGCCATCCACCGCCTTCTCAAGAGCGAGGCTGAGCTGGAGCCGCTGTATGCCGAGCACGAAGGGAGGTACAAGGCGCTCAAGGAGGCGCTCATCGAAGACCTTGATGCCTTCATCGCGCCGCTGCGCACCCGGTACGAAGAGCTCATGCAGGCTCCCGATATGGTCGAAGAAGCCCTTGCACGCGGCGGAGAAGCGGCTGCAATCATCGCGAATGAAAAGTTGGCCCAGGCGAAGACAGCCATCGGCGTCGCGTAAAAGCTTTACGCGCTTATTAAAATTAGGTATAATACTGTCAGATTCTTTCTGTAAATGAGAGGGGCATCATGTCCGAAGAGAATGCTGCTGAATGCGAAACCGCCCGCCCTTCGCTTGTCGAGCTGGGCTTCACGCCGGTGACGTGGGACGGCTGGCTGCAGACCCTCGGCGAGAACGACCGCCAAATCCTGAAGCTGCGCCGTATGGCCGAATCCGAGAATCCGAACACTGCCAGAGAGACTATAGAGACCGCTTAGGGATAAGCTTCTCGGCACCACGGCCGCTTACATGCCCGCGCAATCTTTGCGCGGGCATGCTACTTTATATCCATATGCAAGAACGAACATCTATCGGCGAGCTCGGCTCCCACATCGGCGAGACCGTCTCGATATCCGGCTGGGTATCGGTGCGCCGCGACCAGGGAAAACTGGTCTTCTTTGATTTTCGCGACGCGACCGGCACCGTGCAGGGCGTCGTGCTCCCTGCCAAAGATCCGGAAGGGGAAGCGCTTATGGAAACCGCGAAGGACGTGCGCGGCGAGTTCGTCGTACAGGTGGCCGGCATCGTGAACGAGCGCCCCGAGCGCAACGTACAGGCCGACAAGCAGAACGGGAATATCGAGCTTGAGATCAAAGGTATTGAAGTGCTGAACGAAGCTGAAACTCTCCCGTTCGATATCAGCGAAGACACCAGCACCATCGACGAAGCAGTACGCCTTGAACACCGATATATCGACCTTCGCTCAGAACGCATGCAGAAGAATATCCGTACCCGCAGCGAATTCGTACGCCGCTGCCGCGAGTTCCTCTTTAAGAAGAGCTTCGTCGAGATCGAGACGCCCCTCCTTACCGAATCGACGCCGGAAGGTTCGCGGGACTTCGTCGTACCGAGCCGCCTCAACCCAGGCAAGTTCTATGCGCTCCCGCAATCCCCGCAGCAGTACAAGCAGCTCCTCATGACGGCAGGGTTCGAACGCTATTTCCAGATCGCGCGCGCGGTGCGCGATGAGGATCTCCGCGCCGACCGCGGCTTCGAGCACACGCAGCTCGACCTCGAGATGTCGTTCGTACAGATGGAGGATGTCATGAGCACCGTAGAGAGCATGGTGACCGAGACCGTGGAAGCGATGGGATACACCGTCAAGCAGAAGCCGTTCCCGCGCATTCCGTACAAGGAAGCGATGGAGAAGTACGGTGCGGACAAGTTCGACCTCCGCACGGAAGAAGAGAAGGAGAAGGGCATTCTCGCCTATGCCTGGGTAGTTAATTTCCCCTTTTTCGAGAAGACGGACGACGGGAAGTGGACCTTCACGCACAACCCGTTCTCAATGCCGATTCCCGAGCACATCGAGTGGCTCAAGAATGGCGAGCATATCGAGGATATCCTGACGACCCAGTACGACCTGGTCTGCAACGGGTTCGAAGCCGGCGGCGGTTCCATCCGCGCGCACCGTCCTGACCTTCTGCGAGCGACGTACAAGGTGATGGGGTACTCGGACAAAGAGACTGAGGAGCGCGTCGGCCACATGATAAAGGCCTTCGGCTACGGCACCCCTCCGCACGGCGGCATAGCGCTCGGCATCGAGCGGAATATCATGAACCTGACCGGAGAATCGTACCTGCGAGAAGTGCAGGCGTTCCCGATGACCCGCGGCGGACAGACCGCCGTCATGAAGGCGCCGAAGCCGCTTACAGATTCTCAGCTGAAAGACCTTTCGCTCTCTGTGCTCCCGCCGAAGAAAGGCGCATAACGTACCCATGGAAGACACCCTCGCACCAGCTCCGACCGCCGCAGGGTTCACTATCCGCACGGACCGCTTCGAAGGGCCTCTAGAGCTGATTCTAGAGCTCATAGAAAAGCGCAAGCTCCTCGTGAACGAGCTCTCGCTCGCTCAGGTTACGGATGACTTCATCAGCTACGTGAAGGGAGGGGAAGGTTTTCCGATGGATGATGCCGCGAATTTCATAAACGTCGCGGCGACACTGCTGCTCATAAAGTCCCGCTCTCTCCTGCCGGACCTTGAGCTCTCGCATGAGGAAGAAGAGGACGTAGAGGATCTCAAGCGGCGCCTCGCCCTATACGAGGTCGCGCGCACGGCAGCCCGCGACCTTGGCAAGATATTCGGACAGCGCGTGATGCTGCCGCGCGGCGAGCGCGAGCCTGAAGCTGTTTTCGCGCCCTCGCGCGACCTTTCGCTCGAGAATATCCGCCAGGCAGCCGATGCGCTCCTCGCAGCCAAGGAAAAGCAGGAAAAGCTTCCAGAGGTACGGGTTCGGCCGCTCATATCCATAGAAGACATGATGGATACGCTGCGTACCCGCGTAGAGCGCGCGCTTACGCTCTCTTTCAAAGAGTTCACGGGAAACAAGACTGAGCGCGTAGAGGTCATCGTCTCATTCCTCGCGCTTTTGGAACTCGTCAAGCTCGGCGCGGTCGAGGCAGCGCAGCACGACCGCTGGGGCGACATCAGGATCACGAACACCGCGGCGGCACTCCCTCGCTACTAAAGATTCCAGGGCTTCGCTCTCACGCAGCATTCATCTTCCGTGCGCTAGGGTAGTGGGCTATGGCTACCAAAGAAACCTCGACCTGGCTTGAAACCGCATCGCTTCCGACCTTCCCAAAACTTACTGACGACATAGACACTGACGTCGCCATAGCGGGCGGCGGCCTGGCAGGGCTCCTGAGCGCCTATATGCTCGCCAAGAGCGGGAAGCGCGTCGCCGTTCTCGAGAAGGACCGCGTTGCGCATCGCGCCACCGGCTTTACTACCGGCTTCCTCACGCAGAGCATCGACACAGATACGGCTGACCAGGTATCGATGTGGGGCGATGCAGGCGCAAAGGCCATCTGGGATTCCCATGGCGCTGCCATCGACCTCATCGAGAGAATCGTGAGAGATGAAAAGATCGACTGTGAGTTCATGCGATGCGACAACTACGTATACGCCAACGACCGGAAGGAAGCGCGCCAGCTAGAAACAGAATTCTCAGAGATGAAGCGTCTCGGCTTTCCGGTCTCGATGAAGCAGGCGGGAAAAGGTCCTGACCTGGGCTTCAAGAACCGCGGCGTCATGGCCGTGCGCAAGCAGGCGAAGTATCACGATGTGAAGTTCATTGCCGGGCTCTTGCCCGCCCTCGAACGCATGGGCGTAGAGCTGTACGAGAAGACCGAAGTCAAAGACATGGACGGCGATGGTCCGTTCACCATACGCGCTGGCAGCAATGAGGTGCGCGCAGACTGGGTGCTCATCGCCACGTACCAGCCGTTCAACAACCCGAAGGAGGTATTTCTTCAGAAGGGGATGTACAAGAGCTACATCATCGAGCTCGAGGCGCCGAAGGGGAAGTATCCGGAAGGCACCTACGAAGACCTCGATAACCCGTATCACTACTTCCGCGTCGATGCCGGAAAAGGCGCGCGCGGCAAGGACAGGATCATTCTCGGCGGAGAAGATCACCGCCTCGAAGTCGACACAAAGACGCTAGAGAAAAAGAGCTTCGCCGCCCTAGAGGAGTACGCGCAAGAGCTTTTTGGAAAGACGTACCCTACGGTGCGCCGCTGGACAGGAAACATCCTCGAGCCGATAGACGGCATAGCGTTCATCGGCGAGTACGACCCGCACCAGCTTGTCGCCACGGCATTCTCTGGCAACGGCATGACCTATAGCGGCATAACCGCGCTCATAGCGCACGATATCGTCACAGGGAAGAAGAATCCGTACCAGGAGTTCTACAAGCCTGACCGGACGATGACGTTCAACCAGTTATGGAAGAAGGGGCGCGACTTTACGGAAGAGTTCTTTCGTGGCGCTGTGGCAAACCTGCTGAAGGATACAGGGAGATAGAAAATACAGAGGCGGGATATGGTTCGAACAGCATATTTGGGGTATCCTAAGCCCATATATGGTCCTTTCTCTCCCGCACACGCTCGAGGCCCTGTTATTCGCCGCAGGAGATGCGCTCCCTAAAAAGCGCATTCTTGCTATGCTCTCCATTCCCGAGGAGATGCTTGCGGCAGCCGTACAGGAGCTTTCTGAAGAGCTTTCCGGTACCGGGCTCGCGCTCATACAGACCGATTCCGAACTCGAGCTGCGCACGAGCGCTGAAGCGGCGCCGATCGCTGAGGAGTTCCGCAAAGGCGAGCTTTCCCGCGACCTTGGCAAGGCGGGCCTTGAAACCCTCGCGATCATTCTTTACCAAGAGGGCGCGACTCGCAGCGAGGTCGACTGGATCCGCGGCGTGAATTCTACGGCAGCACTGCGCTCGCTCTTGCTTCGCGGGCTTATCGAGCGGCAAGCGGATACCGAAGACAAGCGGCGCGTGCGCTACACGCCGACGGTAGAGGCATATGCGCACCTTGGCGTGAGCGGCTTTGCAGAGCTTCCTAACGTAGAGGCGCTGCGTGCGCAGCTTTCAGAACACGCTGCTGCCGGAGAGAAAGAGGCTGCGCAGCTAACCGAAGCGGCAGGCTGATGAGCAGGGAAGTATGGATGATTCGCGCTTTTTCACTATGAACCAGTTCTGGCAGTCTCTCGCGCTCACGGTAGTGGTAGGCGGTACGCTTGCCGCAGGGGTAGCGTACGGCATTACGCGCTTCGGGACCGAGCCGCCTGTCGAGACGAGCAGTACCGCGACCACGACGGCGAACCCTGCGGCCGCAGCCTTGCCTGCAGCCGTCGCGACCGCACCGAAGGATCCGTTCATGGGAATGAACCTTTCCGGACAGGCAGCGATCGTGCTCGACCTCTCCAACGGCCGCACGCTCTATTCGCAGAATGCGGATGTCCCGCTCCCGCTCGCCTCGCTCACCAAGCTCCTCACGCTCTACGAGGCGGGGCGCGTGCTCACGCCGCAGTCGCTCGTGACCATATCGAGCACGTCGCTCGCGCAAGACGGAAACTATGGCCTTGCGTTCGGCGAGACCTTTGCGTACCAGGACCTGGCGCGCTTCGCGCTCGTCGCGTCTTCCAACGATGCGGCTCAGGCCATTGCTGAAGCTGCAGCAAGCGTGCGCGGCCAGACCGTGCCGCAGTTCATGGCAAGCGCCGTTGCCTCTGCCGGGCTCAGCCACACGCGTGCCGTGAGCAGCACCGGACTCGATATTGATCTCACGACGGCAAGCAACTTCGGCTCGGCGCGCGACATGGCCAAGCTTGCAGGCGAGTTCTTGGAAGCAGCGCCTGACGTATCTGAGGCGACTACCCATACCGCGGTCACCGCATATTCCACGACGGGCGTTCCGCACTCGCTCCCTAATACTAATCAAGACGTAACCGCGATGCCGGGCATCCTGCTTTCGAAGACAGGATTCACCGATATTGCAGGAGGGAATCTCGTCGTCGTATTCGATGCAGGCATACATCATCCCATCGCCGTCGTGGTGCTCGGGTCGACCCATGAGGCGCGCTTCACGGATGTCGAGAAGCTCATGACCGCGACGCTCGCCTCGTTCCAGTCCTCACCGAATTCTTAGCCTATGCTTTTCTTCGACGCCGCACGAGTCCTCATACCGTTCATCGTCTCGTTTGCCGTCGGCATCATCCTCGCGCCGTTCCTCGCGCACTACCTGTACGCATACAAGGCCTGGAAGAAGAAAGGCGGGAAAGGGAAAGGGCTCGGCGATGAAAAGGGCACGCCTCTCTTCGACAGTCTCCACAAAGAGCGGGAAGTCTCTACGCCGCGACTCGGCGGCATCTTGGTATGGAGCTCGGTCTTCGCGACCGCGATTCTCCTGGCTGCGCTCGGCCTTATCATCGGCGGCCCGTATGCGCAGCTCGATTTCATAAACCGCGGACAGACGTGGCTGCCGCTCTCGGCGCTCTTAGTAGGCGGGCTCACCGGATTGGTGGACGACGTGCTTGAGATACGCACCTCTGCCGGCGGTCTCTCCATGCGCTGGCGGCTTCTGGTAGTCGCTATCTTCGGCGCGTTCGCGGGCTGGTGGTTCTATGCCAAGCTCGGCGTGTCGAGCATAGGCCTCCCGTTCCTCGGCACTATCCCGCTCGGCGGCTTCTTCATACTCTTTTTCGTACTCGTAACTATCGCGCTCTATGCAAGCGGCGTCATCGACGGAATCGACGGCTTGGCCGGAGGCGTCTTCTCCATCATCTTCATGGCGTACGCAGGAATCGCCTTCGCGCAGAATCAGGTGGCGCTTGCCGCCTTCGCTGCCACCGTATCCGGCGGGACGTTCGCCTTCCTCTGGTTCAATGTCCCGCCAGCCCGCTTCTATCTTTCTGAAACCGGCTCTATGGCCCTTACGCTCGCGCTTGCCGTTACCGCCTTCAGCGCCGACACGCTCGGCGACGGCATCGGCGTTTCGGTGCTGCCGATCATCGCCTTTCCGCTCTTCATTACGGTCGCGGGAAACGTGCTGCAGGTCTTCTGGAAGAAGGTGTTCAAGCGAAAGCTGTTCCGCATCGCACCGGTACACCACCATTTCGAGGCGCTCGGCTGGCCCGCGTACAAGGTGACGATGCGGTACTGGATCGTATCTATCTTGGCCGGCATCTTCGGCATCGCGATCGCGCTGCTTAACTAACGCTTTCCACGCGCACCCTACGCGAGCCGTACGGGTAACCTGATAGAATAGGGGAGATGAAGTTCGCCGGAGACCGAATATTCGCTAGCATCGTGCTCATCCTGGTGTTCGGAGGGATCGCGCTGTTCACCTCGGCCGCGCTCGGCCTCTTGGCGCGCGTCGGCTCCTCGCCCTGGCATCTCGTGCTCTCGCAAATCGTCCTCGGCCTCATACCTGGGTTCATAGCCCTGGCGTTCTTCCGCTTCCTGCCGCCAAAGCGCCTCGCGCAGTTCGTCGTGCCGTTCTATGCCCTCACGGTCATCCTCGTGCTCTTGGTCTTCGTGCCGCACGTGGGGCTCAGCCTGAACGGGGCGCGACGCTGGATAGACCTCGGCTTCACCACCTTCCAGCCGGGCGAATTCCTCAAGACCGGCGTCGTGCTCATGCTCGCCGCCTACCTTTCGCACGCGAAGGCAAAGGTACAGGACTTCCGCTCAGGACTCCTGCCATTCGTGCTCATCGTGGGCATCCCGTGCGCCATCCTGCTGGCTATGCCGAACACTTCCACCGTACTCATCCTCGGCGCGACCTGCGCGGTGATGTACTTTCTTGCGGGCGCGCCGTGGCGCGACTTCGTCATCATGGCCGTCGGAAGCGTGCTGGCCATCACGGTGCTGGTCTTCGCGCGCCCGTACCTGCGGGAGCGCGTCATGACGTTCATGAATCCGCATGCCAATTCGCTGACGACCGGGTATCACATCCAGCAGTCGCTCATCGCCATCGGTTCCGGCGGCCTCACCGGCCGCGGCTTCGGCCAGAGCGTACAGAAGTTCAACTACCTCCCTGAAGCAGAGAGCGACTCGGTCTTCGCCGTCTATGGCGAAGAATTCGGCTTCATCGGCACCGTGCTCCTGGTCATCCTTTTCGTAGCATTCGCGATGCGCGGGCTCATTATTTCTGGGGAGGCATCCTCGCTCTTCGGCTCCTATGCGGTTACCGGCCTTACGCTCCTCATTACGTTCTCGGCATTCATGAACATCGGCGCGCTGTTGGGAATCCTGCCGCTCACTGGTCTGCCGCTGCCGTTCATCAGCCATGGCGGTACGGCGCTCCTGGCAGCGCTCATGTCGGTCGGCATTATCCTGAACGTCGCCGCGCACCGTTCGAAGCGCCGCGCGCTTGCATAGGTATGAAGAAAGGAGTCGATTGCATAGGGAATACCGTAGTGTTCGCCTGCCATGACGGAAAAGGGAACTATCTCCTGAGCAAGCGGAGCACGAACTGCCGCGACGAGCACGGCACCTGGGACCCGGGAGGAGGCGGCATCGAGCTCCACGACACCGTCATCGGAACGCTCAAAAAGGAGATCGCCGAGGA
>CAYOKK010000008.1:0-21774 GCA_964404565.1 uncultured Candidatus Saccharibacteria bacterium | reverse complement strand
CGATCACGAGTTCCTCGGCTACCGCGACGTGCACCGCGAGAACGATGGAGTGAAGACGCATTGGATCGCGCTTGATTTCAAGGTCCTTATCGATCGCGAGAAGGTACAGAATGGGGAACCGCATAAGCTGGAAGAGCTGGGATGGTTCCGGCTCAATGCGCTTCCGAGTCCGCTTCATTCACAGTTCCCGCACTTTCTCGAGATGTACAGAGAACGGCTCTAATTCCAAGAGCCGTTCTTTTTTCTATATTCTCTTTAATTTTCTCCTATCTCAGTATGCTAGGCTCCTTGCACGATGCGAAAGCAGGAGCGGAACTATGCGTTTATCGACATGCAAAATCTACATTTAGGAATTCAAGAGCTAGGATGGAAGCTGGATTATAAAAAGTTTCGAATCTATTTGAAGGAAAAGTATTCTGTTCAGGTTGCGTTTGGGTTTATCGGATATGTCGCCGAGAACCAGAAGCTTTATACGAACCTTGCAGAGGCAGGATACCAGCTAGTCTTTAAAACGGTAACACTGGATTCGGCGGGAGCGACAAAAGGGAATGTAGATGCAGACCTTGTGTTGCACGCGCTCGTAACGGCAGCTGCGTACGACAGAGCAGTTATTGTTTCTGGCGATGGAGATTTTTACTCCTTAGTAGCGCACTTATACGCCCAAGATTCCCTTGAGGCAGTACTTAGCCCCAACAGAGCGACCAGTTCCCGCCTCCTGCGCTCAGCTGCTCATGAGCGCATCCATTTCCTAGAGACAACGCGGAAGAGATTGGAGTATAAGAGAAAAGCACCGCCGAGGGACGAAACCCGCGGAAGTGCTCTTCCATAATGATACTCAAGAAGTATAGCAGGCCTTAGCTTCTGTGCAATCAGCAGTACGTGCGGGAAATAGTATACTTCTACTATCTGTATGACCATCATCTGCCTGAACATCTGGGGCGGGCGAGCCGGGAAAGAGAAACTGCTCTCGTTCTTTGAAAAATACCGCGACGCTGCGGACGTATTCTGCCTGCAGGAAGTGTGGTCAGACCGATACGAGAGCTTCGAAGGCGTACTCGCCGGCGGCAGGCCGATCGATCACTCCACGATCATGACCCATGCGTTCCAGGAGATCGGCGAGATACTGCCGAACCATGAGCCGTATTTCGCGCCCAGCTTCTATGAAAGCTACGGCCTCTGCATGTTCGTGCGGAAGGGAATACCGGTATCAGGAGCAGGCGACGTCTTCGTGCACAAAGAACGCGGCCACGTGCCGGAAGGAGATATCGGGCTGCATGCGCGGAACCTGCAGTACGTGACACTCGAAGACCGCGGCAGGAAACTGACCGTCATGAACTTTCACGGCCTCTGGAACGGGAAAGGTAAGGGCGACTGCCCCGAGCGCATAGCGCAGTCCGAACGCATCCTGGAATTCGCGGCAACCCTGCCGAATCCAGTCGTTCTCTGCGGGGATTTCAACCTCACGCCAGATACAGAAAGTCTCCAGAAGCTTGAGGCTGCCGGCCTGCGCAATCTCATCCGCGAATACGGGATCACTTCGACGCGCACGAGCCTCTATGACAAGCCGCTCGGCTACGCAGACTATGCCTTCGTGAGTGATGCGGTGGAGGCAAAGGACTTCAAGGTACTGCCAGACGAGGTCTCGGATCATGCGCCGCTGCAGCTTCAAATAGCTTGAACAGGCGTCGTTTGAGGCTGTATATACGTGGTATACTGCGGCTATCATGAAAATCGTCTTCACCGGAGGCGGCACGGGCGGCCATTTCTATCCCATTATCGCCGTCGCCGAGGCGGTACGGCAGACCGTCGCCGAAGAGCGCCTGCTCGCGCCGAAGCTGGTATATATGGCGCCAAGCGAATTCGATCCGCAAGCGCTCTTCCAGAACGATCTCACGTTCGTAAAGACGCCGGCGGGAAAGGTGCGCCGCTACTTCGCGCTCGCTAACATTACGGACGCCTTCCGCACTTTCTGGGGCGCGGTTCGAGCCTTCTTCGCGCTCCTGAAGGACGTGCCGGACGTCGTCTTCTCCAAGGGAGGGTATGCGAGCGTGCCCGTCGTGCTCGCCGCGCACTGGCTGCGCATTCCCATTGTCATACACGAATCTGACAGCAAGCCCGGCCGCGCGAACCTGCTCGCGGCAAGGTATGCCGACCGAATCGCCATCTCCTTTGCGGATTCAGCGCGCTATTTCCCCGAAAAGCTGCGCGGCAAGATAGCGCTTACAGGTATCCCGATACGCAGCGCGCTCGCGCACCCGCTCCTTGAGGGCGCGGCCCAGGAACTGAACCTCGACCCGTCCGTTCCGACGGTGCTCGTTATCGGCGGATCGCTCGGCTCAAAGCGCATCAATGATACGCTGCTCGCCGGCCTTCCTCAGATCCTCGCAAGCGCGAACGTCATTCATCAGACGGGAAAGGGCAACTTCGCGGAGGTAGAGGCGACCGCGAAGGTCATCCTCGAGAAGAGCCCGTACGCCGCGCGATACCATGCATTCCCGTATCTCTCGCAGGATTCGCTCCGCAAGGCTGCAGGGGCCGCATCGCTCGTCATATCGCGCGCCGGCGCAACCGCCATCACAGAGATCGCGCTCTGGGGGAAGCCCGCCATACTCATCCCTATCCCTGAGAACGTAAGTCACGACCAGCGCACGAACGCGTACGCCTATGCGCATACTGGCGCGGCCGTGGTCCTCGAGGAGGGGAACATGTCGCCGAACATTCTCGCCTCTGAAGTGCGCCGGATAACAGGCGATTCGACGCTCATGGCGCGCATGGCCGCAGAGAGCAGGGGGTTCGCCAACCCCGATGCCGCGCGGCTCATCGCACAAGAGCTGCTGCGCATCGCGCTCTCGCACGCTCCAGCTAAGACATCGCAGGTATGAGATTCCTCGTAAAGGTACGGCGCAAGAAAGTTGAGGAGGAGAAAGCGGCAGGCCCTGCGAGAAAGGATGCTGCGCAGCCAGCCTCTCGCGCTTCGGCAGGCGTACGCACGCGCTTCGCGCCGAGCCCTACCGGCTTCCTGCACGTGGGGAGCGCGCGCACGGCGCTCTATGCGTGGCTTTTCGCCCTTCAGCATGCAGGCAGCTTCGTGCTGCGCATCGAAGACACCGACAAGGCGCGCGAGGTAGAGGGCGCGATCGGCCACGTCATGGAGTCGCTCAAGTGGCTCGGCATACAGTGGAACGAGAGCATCGATGTGGGCGGCCCTTACGGCCCCTATATTCAGTCTGAACGTCTTTCTGTATACCGCGACTACGCACAGCGGCTCCTTGCGCACGGACACGCATACCCCGACCCCTACACGCAGGAAGAGGTCGAGGGGATGCGCAAGAAGGCAGAAGCAGAAAAGCGTCCTTTCCTGTATCGCGAACACCGCCCTGAACGCATCGCCGACTGGGACGGGAAGTCGCCGCTACGATTCCGCGTGCCGGAGATCAAGCGCTATGCCTGGCGCGACCTCATCATGGGCGACCTTTCGGCAGGAGAGGAGGCGCTCGACGATTTCGTTATCCTCAAGGGCGACGGCTACCCGACGTACAACTTCGCGCACGTGGTCGACGACATCGAAATGAAGATAACGCACGTCATGCGCGGCCAGGAATTCGTCTCAAGCACGCCGAAGTTCCTTTCTCTCTACGATGCGCTCGGGGTCGAACCGCCGCTCTTCGCGACCCTGCCGCCCATCCTCGGCGAAACCGGCACGAAGAAGCTTTCCAAGCGCGACGGCGCCAAAGACATACTCGACTACCGCTCAGAAGGATATATGCCCGAGGCCATGGTGAACTTCTTGGCGCTCCTGGGCTGGCACCCGAGCGGGGATCAAGAAGTATTCAGCAGGGAAGACCTGCTGCGAGAGTTTGATATCGAACGCGTACAGCGCAGCGGCGCGCAGTTCGACGAACAGAAGCTCCTTCATTTGAACCGTGAGTGGATGCGGCGCCTTCTTCCAGAAGAGTACGTTGCGCGCGGAAGCCTCTCGACGGATCAGCCTTCCGAGGATCTGCTGCTCTCTGCCGTTCCGCTTCTCAAAGAACGGGCGCATACGTTCGGAGAGGCGCAGAAGATGCTCGAAGGCGAGCTTTCCTGCCTCTTTTCTGCGCCAGCGCCCGATAAAGACGGCCTTCTGGCCAAGGAAGCGCAGCAGAGTGAGGGCGATACGAAAAAGCACCTAGAAGCTTTTGTGGCGCTCCTTGAGCCGCTTCATGAAGAAAAGAATGCAGAGGCTATAAAAGCGGCGCTCATGCCGTATGCAGACGCCGTTCCTAAGGAAAAAGGAGGACGCGGTGCGGCGCTATGGCCTCTGAGATACGCTCTTTCTGGAAAAGAACGCTCTCCTGACCCGTTCACGCTGATTTCGCTTATGGGGGTTGAGGAAAGTATTTCGCGTATCCGCACAGCACTTGGTATACTGGGCGGATGAATGTGCGGTCATTGAGTACGCTCTCTCTGTTCCTTGCCGGCGGGATCGCCGTCGCAAGCGTGCTTGCGTCTTTCGCGCCGCAGGCGTCATATGCGCAGACCACCGGCGACAAGGAAGCTATCCAGTCAGACATAGATGCGCACAACCAGCGCATCGCCGACCTTGAAAAAGAGATCGCGGAGTACCAGGCGCAGCTCAACCGTCTTGGGCAGCAGCACCAGACGCTCCAAAGCGCCATCAAATCCATCGACATATCGCGCCAGCAGACGAATACGAAGATACAGGTCACCCAGAACAAGATGGAGGCGAGCAACCTCAAGCTCCAGAAGCTCTCGGGGGATATTTCTGAGAACGAGTACCAGATGGCGCTCGACAAGAAATCGCTCGCGAAATCAATACGCGACATGGACGTCGCCGACGACAATACGCTGGTCGAGCAGATATTCGGCGCCGAGAGCCTTGCGGATGCTTGGTCGGCAGCCGACAGCATCATGGCGGTCGGGAGCGCGCTGCGGGCGAACGCGGCCGAGCTCGCCGGCGTGACCCGCGAGCTCAATGCGCAGCACGAAGAGGTGAGCGACACGCATACGCAGCTTTCGGACCTGAATGATCAGCTCTCGGTACAGAAGGAGCAGCTCGACGTGAACAAGGCCGAGAAGGACCGTCTCCTTTCGCAGACGAAGAGCCAGGAGTCCAGCTATGCGTCACTCATCGCCGAGAAGAAGGCGCAGCAGAAAGTGTTCGAAAGCGAACTCAACAAGCTTCAGCAGCAGCTCGAATCCATCGGAAAGGAAAGTGTTCCGGTCGTACAGACAGGCGCGTTGGCGTGGCCGTATTCTCCGGCATTCGCAGCCAGCTGCGCAGGGAAGTCTTCAGCGCTCGGAAACGTCAACTGCATCACGCAGTACTTCGGCAACACGCCGTTCGCGACCGCGAACGCCCAGGTGTACAACGGCATGGGCCATGACGGCATCGACATCGGCATGCCGATAGGCACGCCCGTGCAGGCAGCGCTCGCCGGAAGCGTGCTCGGTACCGGCAATACAGATGCATACCATAGCCCTGTTACGGGTGCGCAGTGCTACTCCTTCGGCAAGTGGGTCATGATCAAGCATGCCAACGGCCTCGCGACCCTCTATGCCCATCTCTCGCAGATAAACGTTTCGAGCGGCCAGCAGGTCTCTACCGGCCAGGTCATCGGATACTCCGGCATGACCGGCTACGCGACCGGTCCGCACCTGCACTTCGGCGTGTACGCCTCTGCCGGCGTGAAGATCATGGATCTCGGCTCCTTCCGCGGCTCGGGCGGCACGCCGTGTACCGACGGCGGCGCAGTGCTTCCGGTGGCGCCGACCAACGGCTACCTCAATCCGCTCTCGTACCTCTAGGCACCGGACGCGTTCACTTTCCAGAGCAGGAGCGAGACAAATGAGCGGTGCGGTGCCCAACGCTCGGCTATGCGCGCAAGTTCTTTCTTTGACGTGCGTTCGGGCAGCTCAAGCAGCCGGGCTGCCGTGCGTGCGAGGATGAGGTCGCCGGGCGAGAATATATCGGGCGCGCCGAGCGCGAATATGAGGAACATTTCTGCCGTCCATGGGCCGATGCCGTACAGGGCGGTAAGTTTTGCGACAGCCTCTTGAGGAGGAAGACGCTTTAAGGAAAGAAGCGACAGCCTGCCTTCGGCAATGGCGGAAGAAAGCTCTTTAAGGCTGCGGATCTTTGCCTGAGAAAGGCCTGCCTGCCGCAAAAGGGCAGGGGAGGCATCCGCTATCGCTTCCGGTGTCAGCCTACCATCGAACGAGTCCTCAAGGCGTTTGAAAATGCTCTGCGCTGCCTTGGTGGAAAGCTGCTGGCTCACGATGGAAGAGACGAGTGAGCGAAATAGGGCGAGGTTCGTACGCTTTGGCAGTACGCGTGAAAAGACGGCACCTCGATGAAGAAGCGCGTGGGCATAGAGCCGCGGCTCGGCTTCTCGCAGGTGCGCGAGCGCTGCGCGCTCGCGCACAGCATCCTGTCCCTCCTTCGCTGAACGTGCTGTTTTCTCGTTTTTTCCCCTGCGCATACCCCTTTAGTATGCTATATACTGGAGTGATGCTGAAACTCCTGATCTACGTGGCCATACTTCTGCTGGTGCTTTCCTTTTTCGGCATATCGCTTCAGCACCTCATCGAGTCTCCGGCAACGCAAGCGAACTTCGCCTACGCCGTCTCGCTTCTCAAGGAGGGCTGGCAGGATCTCGTAACCGCGCTCGCGCAGCTCTGGAGCGATGCCGTGACGTAACCTTCCACTAACTTTTAAGAACATGCCTTCTGAACGGAATATCAACATAGACATACCTGCATCCTCGCGTCCGACATTCTCGAATGCGACGCAGGTAACCGTTTCCGACGACTCGGTCATCCTGCAATTCGCGTACGTACGCCCGAACACTTCCAAAGGGCAGCTTATCGCTGAGATAGTCATGTCGCCGAAACACGCGATCGACTTCAGCCGCGCGCTCGACGCGACCATCAAGCAGCACTTTACCCGCCACCTGTAGCGCTCGGGCGGGCAAGCGCGCGGTACTGCGCATGATTGCCAAATTGCATATTTCATAGCATTATAATCTGCAATGAATCGAAATGGTTTCGGGGCGCGAGCTAGCCTTGTCTTTCGCATTGCGCTCATCGGTGCCGGGCTCGTCATCATCTTTTTCAGCGGCATCTTCCCCTTGGAAGAGTACCTGGCACAGGTCCCCGTGCAGGATCTTACAGCTTCCGTCATAGCAGCTGATGTCGCAGAACTCACGAATGAGAATCGTACCGACCACGGATTGCCGGCGCTTTCGGTCGATCCGCTCCTCACGGAAGCTGCCCAGCTAAAGGCTGAAGACATGGCGAAGCGTTCGTACTACGCGCACATAAGCCCGGACGGAAAATCGCCGCTCTACTGGCTGAACAAGGTCGGCTACAAATATCTGAATGCCGGCGAAAACCTCGTTATCGATCGGACTACGTCGGAAGAAGCCGTCGATGCATGGATGGACTCTCCCGACCATCGCGAGAACATACTGCGGCCGCAGTTTACTGAAATCGGCATAGGCGTCGCGGAAGGGAAGTACGACGGCGTACGCACGATCTTTGTAGTGCAAGAATTCGGGACGCCGTATCCGCTCAGCATCGCGCCGAAACCGACAGCAAGGCCGGCACCGAGTACGATAGAGAAGAAACCTCGTACGGAAGAGGAGGAAAAGGATAGGGAAGAGAAGACTCCAGCCCCTTCGCTCGCTGTAACGCCGCTTCCGCGCACATCAGTCGTAACGCAGGTGAATGTCTTGGCTGCGCCTGCGGTTCATGCGCTCGCTCCTGCAGCATACCCAGATCCGGCAGAGGCAGACCCCTCATCTGCGTCTACTTCCGCTAAGGCTTCGTCGGCCACGACGAGCTCATCCACGCTGTTTTCGACCGTACCATCGGCTGCTACGAGCAGCGCCTCTTTCGTGCTGGCGCCTGAATTCTTCTCTCCCGTTACCGTTGCGCCGGTACATGAAGATGAAGTGCGCGCACCCGTAGAGGCAGAGCATATCGCGCATACTTCGCTAGCAGCTCGCGTAAAGGCCTATATGCAGCGTATTTCAAGGCTTTTTACAGACATATGGACCGATTCCTCATCTTCATGAAGATTCATTTTTGCTTCATCAGCGATGGTTTATACATAAAGCATGGATAGCCGCTGGCATCCAAACCTAACCCGAATAACCCGAAATTGACTATGACTAAACTACTTGGAATTGCAGCCCTTGCGGCAGTCGTTGCACTCCCGACGGCTTCCTTTGCCCAGACCTTCGCGTACGTGAATACGTCCGGAGAAGTGACCTCTGTCGAAGCGGCTGACGCTAACACCGCGCTCGTATCCGCACCGAATATCGCTGTACACAGCGGCGTTATGCTCCTCTCAGGAGACGAGGACGTTCTCGACGAATCGGTTTCTACGCAGTAAGTTGCAGCAACGCTTAGAGCTATAAGCTACTGTTTAAAGAGGGTGGGCCGCTTTGCGGCCCACCCTCTTTCTTTTCATCTTCATGAAGATTCCACAACATGATTTGCCTTACGTCAAAGCAATCTGCTATACTGCCCGCATATGCAAAACCTGTACCTTCAGTATTTCCGTTCACCGCTCGCAGCATTCCTTATGAGCCTGATGCTCGGCGGCCTTACGCCGGCGGCTGCGATCGCCGCTTCATCCTCGACGTACCGTATCGTTGAAAACAGGGCGTCTGCCTCTATCAACCCTTCATCGCTTTCCGTCGATTCAGGAGAACGCCCGTATATCTCAGGAACCGCCACGAGCACCGACAAAGTGCGCTTTGTCATTACTGGCACTGCTGACGGCAAGACCGACACGATTTACCGGAGCCATACCCTCCGCGTTCGCAACCATGCGTGGGGAAGTTCTGTCTCCTACACCGCAGCCCGGCATCTGCATGACGGCACGTACACCGTAACGGTCTACGACTATGATGCGCGCAATCACCCGAAGCTCGCCGAAGGAACGCTCTACGTAGGCGTACCGCAGACTACGCTGAAGGTTGCGTCGATTCCGCTCCTTTTCGGAACGGTTGCGCACCCGAGCTCGCTCGTTCCCATCTCATACCTTCAGGTCGTGAACCGCGGCACGGCGACCACGAGCATCAAAGGCTTCTGGGTACAGCAGGACGGCACCGCGCCCGTCTCAACCATCGTCGGATTCAGCTCTGTAGACGGAAAGGGCGGTTCCCGCGCTTCAGTGGGCGGGGCAGAAGGCAGCGTACTCTTCAAGAACGGCAAGGCGTTCGTGCCGAGCACGGCCGTGCTGGCGCCGGGCGAGAGACGCCTCTTCACCATCAAGGCCCAGCTCTCCTCGCTCGCTGCAGCGCGCGGCGCGGGCAAGAATCTTATGCTCAGCGTTGCCGGCGTCGACACAGGAGCTCCTACGTCATTCCAGGCAACGTTTCCGATACGCGGAACGACATGGGTTATCGGCTGGTAGGCGCAAAAAATAGGGCATGAAAGAAGGGGAGCGACGGCTCCCCTTCATCATTCTCTCACCGGTATAGAGGTATATAAAGAAGGTTACTAACCCTAACCGCACAGTACCTATGGGAATTCTGCTTTGGATCGTATTCGGCGCTATCGCCGGGTGGATTGCATCTCTTATCACTAAGTCCAATACCGGACTCCTGCTCGACATCATCGTAGGCATTATAGGCGCCATAATCGGCGGCTGGATCATGAATGCGCTCGGCAGTGCGGGAACGACCGGTTTCAACCTCTGGAGCCTTCTCGTAGCCATTCTCGGCGCCGTCATCCTCCTGGTGATCGTGAAGGCGGTGCGTAGGGCGTAAGACACATCTCCATGATTCAAAGAGTGGGTGCCGGCTATACAGGTACCCACTCTTTTGCTGCTCGCTATAGCGTAGCTTGACACATATCCTTTAGAAGGATATTATGCATCAGGTTTCAGTTTGCCGGACGATTCAAGGGATGTCTGTGAAGATGTAGCCAGTAATTTCCGGCAGGCGGCTCCTGCGGAGCCGCCATAGTTTGAGAGACGAAGTCCCACTTGTCATTTGATTGACGAATTACGATCTGTCTTTCACCGTACTTGAGTTCGCTCAAGTACGGGCCACTTACATGACGATAAGTGTGATGCACTCAGCCCGAGCGACTAACATCGCTCGGGCCCTCTTCAGAGTTCGCTTAAACAGTGGCTTCTGAAGAGGGACGGAAGGAAGAATGTCTTCGGACGTATTATCGTCTGTCCCTCTCCTGCACGCGCATGCATGCAGGGTACCTTGAAAAGGAGAACGCTAATGGCCCGATATATCGGCATCCAGCACCGCGTGAAGATGACGGCCGAACAGGAGGCACACCCGACGCGGGTAGCGATCCTGATAAAGGGCCGCTTCACGCGACACGATCTCAAGACCGAGCAGGACGAGCTTGATTTCGTCTTGAGCGAAATCAAGCAGGGAGATGTCGTCTCCCTCATCCTGGGCGGCTCCGGCGACTACCTTGCCTATGCGCTCTCGCGCCAGGCAAAGCTCGTGGGCGCGCAGGTCATGCGCATCCCTTCGTTCGCGCTCAAAGAAAAACGCGGCGAAGAATCGAAAGACGATGACGCCGCGCTCCTGGCTCGGCTTGCGGAAGGTGAGCCTCATCTTTTCTATCCGCTTGCCGAGACCGACGCCGCCCTCATTCGCGCCCGCGAAAGCTGGCGTGCTTTGTGGGAAGCGATGCAGGCGCGTATGGCCGGCGAGCTCAGACTCCGCCAACTGTACATCGGCAGGGCATTCACCGCACCCGACGGTCTCTACCCGGAAGGCGGCATCGAGAAGGGCTTTGACGCGCTCAAGGCATCCGACCCGATCGCCAAGACATTGCGCGCCGAAGAGGCGGCGCGCGAGCGCGAGCTCGTGAAGGCACTCGAAGCACTCCCGGTCTATACGGGGCTCTTCAAGCCCATCGAAGGCGTCGGGGCGAAGATCGCGGCGCGCATTATCGCGTCCGTGGTCGACATCCGGCGCTTCGAGACCGCGGCGAAGCTGAAGAAGTACATGGGCGCGCACGTCCTTTCGGACGGCACGTTCCCGCGCCGCAGGCGCGGCCAGCTCGCCAATTGGCACGGCGACGCGCGGCAGGCGCTCTACCTTCTTGCCGAGCAGTTCAACCGCCGGCCGAATTCTGAATGGGGCATCTACCTCAGGCAGATGAAGACGAACCTGCGCGTGGCGCACCCCAAGCCGGTCCTGGTGGATTCCGGGAACGGCAAGAAGGTGAAGCGCTATACCGACGGGCATATCCACAAGATGGCCCTGTGGCGTACCGTCACGCGCTTCGTCGAGTGGCTCCATGGCGCGTGGACCGACCTTGAGTCGGCCGAGCGGCCGGAAGACCTGCGCAAAGCGGCGTAAGAGTTTGCTGGACGAAAGCATCCGTGTCGAAAGACGAAATTAGCAGTGTCCAGCAGGCGGCTCCGCAGGAGCCGCCACAGTTTGAGAGACGAAGTCCCAGTTGTCATTTGATGGATTATGAAATGTCTCTCACCGGCCCGGCTGAGCAATCAGCCGGGCCTTTTCTTTCCTGAATTCATGCTGTATAGAAAGACGAATTACGATTCATCATCTGCGCTTCGGCGCATCATAGGGTTGTCATCTCTGCAATAAAGAGGTTCCTTCCGGGAACCTCTTATTTTTATTCCAAGCCGTAATCGTAACAGGGAAGTAGGACTTTCTGGAACTTTTGTAAAACCTTCCAGCGACTTCCCTGAAGAATATTCCAGGGAGTCAGGGAATTAGTAGCTAAGGAAAGGCAAGGGCACGTGCATGGAATCATCTCAATACATATACAAGGAACGTACCTAGTGCAACGGTCAGCGAAGCCAAAACGTAACAGGAAAGTGCGAAATAGAGTTGAGATGAAATACAGCCCACTTTCTCAACTTCTCACGTATATATTTCGCAAAAGATACATTGTGCGAAGTTTATCTCGTATTCCCCAGATGGCTTTAAATGGCCAAAGTCCAAGGAATTTGAATTCGGCTTCTCTCCCCCTCACTATGCTCATTATATTTATTTTTTAGATGACCGACTTGACTCCAGATCGCCACAAGCAAACGAGCATATGCAAATGATCAAACATAAGCCACCCGTAACCCCTTCCCCGGAGAGGGGAATTTTCCTACTAGGGAACCGCTAATGTATATATTTGAAAAAGCTTTACTTCCCTCTTCCCTACCAAAAGAAAGGCCTCTCTCCTTTGGAGAGAGGCTCATTAAAGAACACTGCTTCAGCACGACAATTGGGTTTCTGGTTCAGGCGGCTTCAGGAGATCAAGATAGTGCCTAGGCGGCTTAAGATCCAGACCGAGGTCTTGCATAGCTTCATGCTTTTTCATAATGAAGTTATCGAAATCGCGCACTACCCCAGCAAGGACCGGAGTCTCCTTGTACTGAAGGAGGCTCGTCGTCTTATCCCGGAACTGTCCCGCCATATCGGTGAGCGCCTCATCAACGAGCCGAATTGTTTCTGAAACGGGCATCAGTAACAGTTCGTCTGCTGACTTTCCTGTCAGAGCTATGAGGATCTGCACACGTTTGATTGCATATTTAGAAGCGCCATGATGTGACCAGCGGTCCGTGATTCTGTGAATTTTTCTCACGAATCGGTACATCGTGTACGCACCAGCACAGGCAAAGAAGAATACGACAGCCTCAATACCGACGATGATGAGATTTTCAAATAATATGACTGGCAATGCCACCATAAGTGCGAGAAAACCTACACCGACGAATCCATATCCAGCCGCTTTATAAGCAGTCTCCGAGTATTCTCCGTAACCGTTGGATATGAGCTCCAGACCTGTGTAGTAACTAGAATTCGCCTTTCTCATCTCCCCTACTCCTATCTAGTCAACTTGTTTCCGATATTATTCTACCACAAAGATACAAAATAAAAAGGGCTGCTTTACTTCCCCGTTGAGCAGATCACGTTCCTGTGGTATTCAGAAAGCAGTAAAGTTCTGTAGGAGAGTTGATATGGGAAATTTTAGCTGGATGATAGAGCCGCTCTTCTGGCTCGCGCTCGTAGTCCTGTTCTTTTGCGGATTGTTCATCCTTTTCGACAAGAACCTCTCGGCGAACGAAGAGAGAGGATTCCTGTTTCTCTCGGGCATAAGCTTCTGCCTGGCGTTCCTGACCGGCGTGGCCAAGTTCGCCGGCGTCGTGTGAGATGTGCCTGTACGGCTAACGCCGCATGATCGCTTGGATCGTGCAGCGTCTTTATATCCACCTTCCCCCTTTGCCTACTTCGCCGCCTTCACGATGTACTCGTACGCCTCGTCTACCGAATCGACGACCCGGTACAGATCGAGATCAGCGGCATCCACGGCGCCGTACTCCTTGCAGAGACGCTCTTCGAATACTTTCGTGAACGGCTCCCAGTATTCTCGGCCGTAGAGGACGATCGGAATCTTCCGGATCTTGCGCGTCTGCACGAGCGTGATGATTTCCGTGAACTCGTCGAGCGTGCCGAAGCCGCCCGGGAAATAGATATACACCTCGGAAGCGAACGTGAGCATGACCTTCCGCACGAAGAAATGGTCGAAGGTCATCGAATCGGTCAGGTACTGGTTCAGCCCCTGTGAGACCTCAAGGCGGATATTGAGGCCGATGGACGCCCCGCCTGCTTCATACGCGCCTTTGTTCGCGGCTTCCATGATTCCGGCGGAGCCGCCGGTAATGACGGCGAATCCTGTCTTCGCGAGCTTCCCTGCGAGCGCCGTAGCGTCATCATAAAAGCGGCTGGCAAAGCTCTCGCGCGCCGAGCCGAAGAAGCTTGCCGCAAGCCCGTACTTGCGCAGGAGCTCGAATCCTTCTACGAACTCGGACATGATCTTGAAAACGCGCCAGCTCTCGAGCTCGGCCGGCTTGCGCACGAGCGGGTCTGGCGTGTGCGGCACTTCCCGCTTCCCTTTCTCAATGGCATGCGTAAGCACCTGGCCCATGACTTCATGGTGCGCCGGCTTGTTCGGTTCCTGGGGCGTCGGCACGGGAGGGACCTTCGTCTCTACGCCGACAGCGTTCCCCTCTAGCTCATTCACGATGTCTCGTTCGTCCATGGTATCTCAAAGGTACTGAAGTCCGGTAATATCTTTTTAGTATACGCCATCCGCGAGAACGCTTCGGCATGGCACAGCGCGCCGGTGAGCGCATTGTGCGGTTTCGGCTCTTCCGGCATGCCGCAGTACTCGAGAACCGTCGTGAGGCTGATCGCCGTACGGTGCTTGGCGACTGGCGGCTCGTGCCCGTTCAGCGTCATGTGCGTCCAGCAGAGCGTGTGCAGGTCGAGCGCGCGGTGCGCGAACGGCGACTCTATCCCCGCCCGCTTGCAGGCTGCCTGCACGAATCCTAGGTCGAACGGAACGTTCTGCGCTAGCAGCGTACGATTCTGCGGGCGGTCAGTAGCCCAAGCGACGAATGCGCGGATGAGCTCGGCTTCGGTCTTCTTTCCGCTCTCCGGGCCGATCTCCTCGCGCGAGAAGCCGTTCACCTCGAGCGCCTCGTCATTTATTTCCGCACCGTCCCAGGCGCGGCATTCGTCATAGAACTGGTTTGTCGGCTCGTCCGTATCAACGGCGCCGAGCGAAAGTATGGAGCACGTACGCGGATCGAGCCCGCTGCTCTCAACGTCGAGGGAAATCATGCGCTTAGTATACCGTGCGCTACGCGAGCGTACTGCGCCCTCTATCCCCGCGCATACTCGATGCGAGCCTATATGCCATCGCAGTTCGCCGCAGGCGTATAGCCTGCCGCTTCAGCCTCGCTCTTCGTAGCGAACCATACTTTATTCTCTTCCTTGATGCGCGACACGCCCCCGCAGCGCGGAAGATAGTAGCGGGTGCCGTTCTTCGAGGCGACGTAGGCTCCAGAGGAGGCATCCGTGGCGGATGCGGCGCCTGCTGCCGCAGGACCGCCGCCAGGCGCAGCCTCTGCAGCTTCTTCAGGTACATTCCCCCGCCCTATTGCCGAAGAATCCGCAGAGATGCTCCCTGGCAGCTCTTCAGGCGGCAGCTGCTCTATCCAGAGCGTATCGCCCGCAGGCCGGTTATGCCGCGCCGCCAGCGTCCCCAAGCCGAAACAGAGCGTGCCCGTAAGCAGGAGCATCGCGCCGTATACGAGCCGCGACTCCCCTGCTCTGCTTCCTATTTTGCCGCCTATCTTGTACTCTTCAGCCCCTTCTGGTATACTCATCGATACTTAAAGAATAGCAGATATGGCACATACTAAAGCCGGTGGATCATCAAAGAACGGACGCGACTCAAACCCGAAGTACCTCGGCGTGAAGCTCGCTGACGGCCAGGCGGCACGCCCAGGAATGGTCATCGTCCGCCAGCGCGGCACGAAGATCATGGCTGGAAAGAACGTGAAGGTTGCAAAAGACCACACGCTTCTGGCTATGGCAGAAGGCATCGTCACCTTCCGTGACCGACGCAAGACCAACTTCGATGGCCGCGTCGTCCGCAAGAAAGTCGTAGACGTCCTTGCCGCCGCAGCATAAGCATACAGGATACCTGAAGAAAAACCGCGGACTGCATGCAGTCCGCGGTTTTTCTTTGACGTTCAGGGTCTTTTGACTTACCGTTTCCATAGAAAGGAGGAGCGACCATGAACGTCCGTTCACTTATGCGCTGTTCTTTCTGCGGCGCGAACAGCCGAGAAGCGCGGAAGATAGTATCTTCGGAAGACGGCCGTGCGAGTATCTGCGATGCCTGCGTTCTCCAGTGCACCCGGGTGCTCGCCTTCGACCCGGGCCTTTCTGAAAAAGAAAAGCGCCTGTGGACAAAACGGGCTGCAGCGCTTTCGCACATCTTGGAGAGAAAGCCAGACTGAAAGCCGCGCGATACTTCGCGCGGCTTCTTGCAGTCTTTCCAGCTGGCAAGGCGGCTATTCCGCCTCGATCACGATATGAATGCTGCCGAAGTCGCCGTCATACGAGACCGGGACTTCATGTTCGCCGACTTCCTTGAACGGCTTCTCAAGCGAGACAGCGTCTGCCGGAAGCTGTGCCGCCTCGGCGATATCCTTAGCATCCACCGCGTCATAGAGGTGGCCCTGATCGTTGGCTTTCTTCCGGATCACGAGACGCTCTTCAGCAAGCGCTGCGATGCGCTCTTCGATGAGCTTCTTGGCGACCTCGCGCTTCGCGTCAGCCTCTGCAGCGACCGATTCAGCGCGCTTCATGGCGCCAGCTGTCGCCAAGACGGCCATCTTGCGCGGGATAAGGAGGTTGAGGGCGTGGCCGTCGGAGACCTCGTGCACGGTCCCTGCGGGACCCATATTCTTCACATCTTTAAGCAGTACGACTTTCATATAGCTCCTATCCTACCCTACCCCGCCGCTTCGCGCCACTTACCGAACTGGCGCGCATATTTATAACTGAGCGTACTAAAAGAAGAGCGACACGACCGCCACTGCGCCGGCAACCGCCATGAGCCATATGGTGGCCCACCCTACGAGCGTCGTCCGCTTCCGGTTCACGTGGTCGCGCATGACATCCGGGTCGCTCGAAAGCCGCACGATGAAGAACAGGACGATAGGCGCGATGAGCCCGTTGCCGACCGCCGAGTATATGAGCGCTTTGATAGGGTCGAGGCCGATGAAGTTGAGCAGGATGCCGAGCAGCATCGAGACGATCATGACGCCGTAGAAGGCATGCGCTTCCTTCAGCGTCTTATAGAGTCCGTGCTTCCAGCCGAAGCTCTCTGCGATGGCGTACGACGTAGAGCCGGCGAGTACCGGAATAGCGAGCATGCCCGTGCCGATGATGCCGACGGCAAAGAGCACATATGCGGCATCTCCTGCCAGCGGCCGCAGAGCGGCCGCTGCCTGCGCGGCAGTCGTAATATTCGTGACCCCATGGGCGTACAGCGTGCCGGCACAGGCAGCGATGATGAAGAACATGACGACGTTCGAAAGGAGCATGCCCGACCATACGTCCGCCTGCATGCGGCGCACGGCAGCTCTGGAAGGCCGCTGATGCCAGCCTCGCTCCTCGCGGTGCGTGCGGAGCGTCTGCTCCTCGACCTCTTGCGAGGTCTGCCAGAAGAACAGATACGGAGAAATGGTCGTGCCAAGGATCGCACAGACGAGGAAGAGCTGGTCTTTCGAGAACGCAAGCGTCGGAGTAACGGTGTGATGCAGTATCGATTCCCAATCCAGGTCAGAGAGCAGCGCGGAGGCGATGTATGCAAAGAGCACGAAGGCAAGATACTTCAGGTAGCGGGAGTATCTGGCGTAGGTTGTGTAGACCTGAAGCAGGAGGCTCACGAGGGCGAAGAAGATGACCAGGAGCGAGAAGTTCGCCTTAGGAAGGATGAGCTGCGCGCCCTGTGCCATGGCGCCGAGGTCCGCACCGATGTTGAAGGCATTCGCCGCGAAGAGAAGTATCGTGACGAAGTACAGTATCCGTCGAGAATAGTGGTGGTTGATGTTCGCAGCCAGTCCCCTTCCCGTAACGATGCCGATACGCGCGCACATCTCTTGGATAGTCGCCATGAGCGGGAACGTGAGCCAAGAGAGCCACAGAAGCTGCGGCCCGTACTGCGCGCCAGTCTGAGAATAGGTGGCGATGCCGGATGGGTCGTCATCGGACGCGCCGGTGACGAGCCCCGGCCCGAGCGTATTCCAGTACTGCCCTGCCCGCTTGAACGGCTTCTTGCTCGCAAGCGCGCGCTCCGCCGCGCCCATGCGCTCTATGCTGCCGTCTAGAAGCGCTGCAGGCTCGGAGAAAGACCGTTCGAGGAAGCTTTCGCGGTGCTGGCGCGGACGGCGCACGTGTACAGGAACAGCGTGCGATGGCAGTGAGAGATCCTGGATCGGTTCGGTACCTTGCGGTACAGGCGGAGCAGAAATAGGCGCAGGAGCATGAGGAACACCCTCCGGCAGATCGTCTGGGCGTTTCGGATCAGGCATAGTGTATACAAAGTATACCCGACCTATAGCAGAGCGTGTGCGCCGCTACTGAGGATTGGCGAGGAACTGAACGGCACGCGCCTTCTGCGGATCCGTACCCTCGGCAAAGTCCTCCTGCGTAAACTCAACCTGTATGTCAGGGGTGAGGCCGCCGTCGGAGATGGAACGGCCGGAAGGCGTGAGCCAGCGCGCGACCGTCACCTTGAGCGAAGCGTCGCCGATATCGATAAGCTCCTGCACTGAGCCCTTGCCGAAGGAACGCGTACCGATGAGCGTGGCCGCGTCATGGTCCTGGAGCGCGCCGGCGAATATCTCTGAAGCCGAGGCAGATCCTTGGTCGATGAGGACGACGATCTGCGTGCCTGAAGGAAGCCCGTCGGTGCCGGCGCTCTTGTGAACGACGTTCGGCTGGTTGCCTTCGTAGTCTTCGGTAACGATCACCTCGCCGCGCGGCAGGAAGTGGCTTGCCATGGAAACCGCCGCATCAAGGTAGCCGCCCGGGTTCCCGCGCAGGTCGATGATGAGCTTCGTGCTGCCTGAGGCGCGGAACTCCTCGAAGGCGTCATCGAAGAGGTCTGCCGAGTTCGCGGTGAACTCGTAGAGCGCGATCGTGAAGACGCCGGTCTTCGCGTCATATGAGCTATCGATAGTCGGCACCTGGATGGTATCGCGTACCACGCGCACTTCCTGGGTAGTGTCGCCGCGGGCGATCAAGAGCGTGACAGCCGTTCCCTTCTCGCCGCGTATGCGCTTAACCGCTTCATCGGTCGAGAGCCCCTCTGTCGACTTGCCGTCAATGGCCAGGATGAGGTCGCCGGCGCGTATGCCGGCCTTATCCGCAGGCGTACCCTTGAGCGGCGCGATGACCGTCAGGACATTGTCCTCGTTCATGCCGATCTCCATGCCGACGCCGCTGAAGTTCCCCGAGATGCTGTCTTCGAACATCTGTGCCTGCTCAGGCGGGAAGAACACCGTATAGGGGTCGCCGTATGCGGCGACGAGTCCCTGAATGGCGCCGTATACCTTTTCTTGCACCGTCGCTGACGTTGATGACCCGTGCGTCTGCACGAAGCGGTCCTGAAGGACGTTGTATACCTTCCAGAAATCAGAGAAATTGAGCGACGGGTCCGGCGTCGCATCGAGCCCGTCGCCGATGAGCGGCACATTCGCGAGCACCTTCTGCCCGTTGCCCGCTGCGCCTACCGTAAGGCCGCCGAGGAAGCCGAGAGCGAGTACCACTATGAGCGCGGTGGCCGTGCGCATCATGCGTCGGGAACGGCGCTCCGCCTGCGGCGGAGCGCCGCGTTCACCTTCACTCTCCCCTTCGTCGAAGAGGTGCTGTTTTTCAAGGTCGTCCCCCATATATGTGCGCCCATGATACCACACGGTGTGGTACCGTATAGCCATATGTGGCCATTCTCTGGGTCTCCTAAATCCTCTAGTCCGCGCAGCAGCCAGGTGTTCCTCACCAACACGCTCGGCGGACAGAAGCAGGCGTTCGTTCCTCTGAAGCCTGGCATCGTTACGCTCTATTCCTGTGGCCCGACGGTCTATAGCCAGCAGCACATCGGGAACCTCCGTGCTGCCGTCTTTTCAGACACGCTCGCGCGCGTACTCAGGCAGAACGGCTATCGCGTGCGGCAGGTCATCAACATCACCGACGTCGGCCACCTGACCGGCGACAACGAAGGCGACGCGAACCAGGGCGAAGACCGCATGGAAAAGAGCGCGAGAGAGAGCGGCGTGTCCGCCCAAGACATCGCCGAGCGCTACACGAACCGCTACCTCGAAGATATCCGCGCGCTGGGCGTCCGTACCGACGACATTCTCTTCCCGCACGCCACGAGCTACATCCCCGAGCAGATCGCGCTCATCGAGACCCTGGAACGCAAAGGCCATACGTACCGCACCAAGGACGGCATCTATTTCGATACCGGCACCTTCCCCGCCTACGGGAAGCTCGGGAACATTCCGCAGGAGCTCATCAAGGACGGCGATGCAGGAAGCGCGCTTGACCGGATCGCGCTCGCCGGCCACGGCCGCATCAAAGAGAATAAGGAAAAGCGCCATCCTGCCGACTTCGCGCTCTGGAAGTTTTCCTCCGCCGGCGTCGTGCGGCAGCAGGAGTGGCAATCTCCCTGGGGACGCGGCTTCCCCGGATGGCACCTTGAGTGCTCGGCGATGATAAAGGCGCTCTTGGGCGAAACCATCGACCTTCACACGGGCGGCATCGAGCACATCCCCGTCCACCACAACAACGAGATCGCGCAGTCCGAGAGCGCGAGCGGCAAGCCGCTCGCCCGCTACTGGATGCACCTCGCCCATCTCACGCTCGGCGGCGAGAAGATTTCCAAGTCGCTCGGCAATGCGCTGTATCTTTCCGACCTCACCGAGCTCGGCTTCCATCCGCTTGCATTGCGCTACTTCTTCCTGCAGGCGAACTACCGAAGCACGCTCTCCTTCTCATGGGAGGCGCTCGGCGCGTCGCAGGAAGCGCTTACCCGGCTTTGGAAGCTCTGCCGCACTATACGCAAGGAGGCAAAGGGCGTCGCCGTATACGGCGACGCGAGCGAACGCATCCGCGCGCTGGCCGCCGACGACCTCGGTACGCCGCGCGTCCTTGCCGCTCTCTGGGAGATCGTGCGCGACGACGAGCTTTCGTATAAGAAGATCTGGGGAGCGGTAGAGACTGCCGAGGCAGTGCTCGGGCTTTCTCTCACCGAGCCGCCGCAAGTGCGCGAGACCGAAGAGCGCGTGCCGGCCGAGGTACAGAAGCTTGCAGGCGAACGAGAGGAAGCTCGGCGCGCGCGCGACTTCGCGCGCGCCGACGAACTGCGTATCCACATCGAAAACAGTGGATATACTGTGGAGGACTCGCCCGAGGGTCCGAAAATACATAAGAAATAGGCAGAAGAGGACGTGTATTCCAGGCCGCGTGTAATTCACCGGCGCTTTAGATACAATAGAGAGAATGAGCGACCGACTCGTACGCATCCCTCCGCAGAGCCTTGAGTCCGAACGCGGCCTCTTGGGCGCCCTTCTACTCAAGCCCGAGGCGATCCACGACATTTCCGACACGGTCCGCGCCGACTCTTTCTATGCAGAAAAGCACCGCACTATCTTCGAGACGATGCGCGAGCTTTCCGACCGCGGCGAGCCTATCGACCTCCTTTCCCTTTCCGAACGCCTGCAGGCCAAAGGTCTCCTCGAGCGCTGCGGCGGCCGTGCGTACATCGCCGAGCTCAGTTCGGCTGCGCCGGCGGTCGCCAACTTCGCCCACTACGCCGAGCTCGTCGTGCGCAAGCACCTCATGCGCGCGCTTATCGAGGCGTCGGGCGAGATAGCCGAAGCGGCATACGACGAGGCGCTCGACACCGCCGAAGTCCTCGACGGCGCGGAAAAGAAGATCTACGCCATCGGCAACGCGTCGGCAACGCACAAGTTCATCGCCATCGGCGAGAAGCTCGAGAACGCCTGGGAGCGCATCGAGGCGAACTCCGGCAAGGACGACGCCATCCGCGGCGTGCCGACCGGCTACCCTGACCTCGACAACCTTCTCTCGGGGCTCCACAAGTCAGACCTCGTCATCCTCGCTGCCCGTCCGTCGGTCGGTAAGACGTCGCTCGCGCTCGATATCGCGCGCAACGCTGCCGTGCGCCATAACATTCCCGTTGGAATCTTCTCGCTCGAGATGAGTGCCGAGCAGCTGGTCGACCGCATGCTCTCGGCAGAGTCCTACGTGAACTCCTGGAAGCTCCGCACCGGCAACGTGCGCGAGGAGCAGGACTTCGAGCGCATCCGAGACGCGCTCGAGACGCTCTCCAAAGCCCCTATTTACATAGACGACAAGCCGGGCAACAACATCC
>CAYOKK010000007.1:0-31584 GCA_964404565.1 uncultured Candidatus Saccharibacteria bacterium | reverse complement strand
TTGCGTTCGCCGTAGTCGATTTCAAAGGTTATGTAGGGAAGTACCGGGAAGCGCGCATGCGACTTCAGGTAGCCGCGGAAAAGGTCCTTATGCCGCATAAGGAAGCTGATAGCGTGCTCGTCTTCCTGCACTGGGTACACGCTTACGAAGATGGTCGCGTGCTTGCCGTCGCGCGAGAGGTCGGTGCGGGTCGGCGTTATAAGCGTAGAACGCCCTGCCTCGCGCGCGATATATTCGGCTGCGAGTTCGGTGAGCATGCCTGCCTTGCGTATGTTCTTATCGCTCATGGGTGCTACTTCTTAGTGACCATGCGGTATGCCGTGAGCGTATCGCCGCCGGCAATATCGGCCCTGGTGTCTACCTGAAGGCCGAATTCCCCTTCGTTCTTTATCTCTTTCACGTCTGAACGGGCGACCTGAAGGTTGGTAAGCGTACCGGTGCCGAGCGCGATGCCGCGGCGGTCGATCTTCACGAGGTCGCCCACGGAAAGGATGCCGGAATTCCATTTCGCGCCGAGTACGTGCTTGTGCCCGGTCACGCTGAAGGCCTTGAGCACTTTCGCTTCGCCAAGCGTCTCTTCGACGGTAACCTGCGGCGCGCGCTCCTGCACGAGCGCCTGTACGCGCTCGAAGAGCTCATAGATTATGGAAAAGGAGTCGATGCCGACACCGGAGCGCTCCGCAAGGTCGCGCGCGTTGCTGTCGGTACCGACCGAGAAGGCGATTATGGTGGCGTCTCCGGCGAGCGCAGACTTTACGTCGCCTTCGGAAACGGCGCCGATGCTTTCAGAGACGATGCGGATGCCGACGCGTTCATGCGCGATCTTGCGCAGCTCGTGCTTGATCGCTTCGAGGCTTCCGGTCACGTCGGCTTTGAGGATAAGCGGCAGCTCTACGGTGTCATCGCTTTCTGACGGCGTCGTAAGGAGATAGGAAGCGCCTGTGCCCTGCGCACCGGCTTCCGCGAGCTTCTCTGCTTCCTTGCGCGTTCCTGCGGCGCTGAAGGGCGTTCCGGCTGGCGGGAGTTCCGTCCATCCAGAGATCCGCACTGGCTGCGAAGGCATAGCGGCCTCTATGCGCGAATTCGTGAAGTCTTCGATGAAGCGGACGGGCGCGATGGCGCGTCCGGCAACGGCGAACTGCCCCGTGCGAAGCGCGCCATCTTTTATGATGAGGGTCGCTGAAAGGCCGCGCTTCGGATCCTGGGATGATTCCAAGACGAATCCTTGGGCCGGAAGGTCAGGATCAGCCGTAAGCTCGGCGAGGTCTGCCGTAAGAAGGACAAGGTCGAGAAGCTCGGGCACGCCCTCGCCGCTCTTGCTCGAGACGCCCGCGAAGGGAATAGAGCCGCCGAGCCCTTCAAGGTAGATGCCGTTCTCGACCGCCGAATACTTGGCGCGCTCAAGGTCCGCACCGTTCTTGTCTATCTTCGTGAAAGCGATGACGACAGGAGTTCCGGCTTCGGTCGCTGCCTCGTACGCCTCCATCGTCTGCGGCTTGACGCCTTCTTCGGCGGCAATGACCAGGATGGCGATGTCTGCTGCGGCTGCGCCGCGGGCGCGCAGCGCGCGGAACGCTTCGTGGCCGGGGGTGTCGAGAAAGGTGATGCGGCGTTCGGCTCCTTCATACTCGTGTACCGCCTCGTATGCGGAGACGTGCTGGGTGATGCCGCCGGCTTCGCCGGCGGTCACGTTCGCCTTCCGGATATAATCAAGAAGGGAAGATTTGCCGTGGTCGATGTGACCCATCACGGCCACGATAGGTGGTCGGGGAGTTGCTGCCATATCGTGCGATTATGGCATAAAACATGAGTTTCTGCTATACGTGCGGTACAGTATGGGTATCGTACGCAACCCTATGCTTCACTTTTTCTTGAAACAAAACCGAGCATATCTTGACTGGGCGTCGGCGGCACCGGTGCATCCTGAGGCAGCGCGCGCCTTCAGGCGCGCGCTGCGGGCATACGGCAACCCGTCTTCGCCGCACGAAGAAGGACTCGTTGCCAGGAAGATGCTCGAAGACGCCCGCGCGCGGATCGCGCGACTCGCCGGCGTAAAGCCGCGCGCCGTACTCTTCACCTCGGGAGCGACCGAAGCGAATAACCTGGCTGTCCAAGGAAGGATCGAGCGCTGTCTGGCAGAAGGGAAGCAGGTCAGCGAGCTCCACGTGCTGTACCTGCCGACGATGCATTCTTCGGTCCTTGCTGCCATCGAGCAGTTTGCGCGGCGCGGCATGCGTGCCGAGCCGATCGTCATGCGCGAAGGCGGCATCGACCTTGACGCGTTCCGTACGCAGCTCACGCCGCAGACGGTTTTGGTCTGCGCCGATGCAGTATGCGGAGAGACCGGCATCAGGTACGACACGAGGCGTCTCAAGCAGGCGATCGAGGCAGCGGCCAGGGGAGCGGAAGAGGGTGCTGCACCTGGAAACGACGTATTGCTGCATGTGGACGCAAGCCAGCTTCCGCTCGTCGAGCGGATAGAGCGTACGCGGCTCGGTGCCGACCTGCTCGTGCTCGATGCGCAGAAGGTCGGGGGCGCGCGCGGCGCAGGCGCGCTCATCGTTCCGGACTCGAAACAGATCGCACCGCTCATGCACGGCGGAGGCCAGGAAGGCGGTTTGCGCCCAGGAACAGAGCCGGTCGCGCTCATCGCGGCATTCGCGCGCGCGCTCGAGGTGCGTGCGGAAGGGCAGGCAGCTTTCGCGGAAGCAGCGCGCGCTTCGCGTACGCTGCTCATGCGTGCGGTTATCTCTGCCGCTTCTTCAGCAGGCGTACAGGCCGTCGTTCACGAAGGTAAGCAGCAGGCGCCGCACATCCTTTCCGTTTCCCTTCCCGGCATCGATACCGACTACCTCGTCGCGCTCTTAGATGCAGACGGTATCGCCGTTTCTACCAAGAGCGCGTGCGAAACCGACTCTGATGACGGCTCGAAAGCAGTCTTGGCACTCACGAATGACCAAGGGCTTGCGAAAGCGACCGTGCGGATCTCGTGGGGCCCGGAAACTCCATCCTCGGCCTTGCGCCGGTTCCCGCGCACCCTGGCCGAAGCGCTGGCCTTCCTTGCGCAGGATTGATTGATATACTGTATGTATGGATATTGAGGACCTGTCGAAAGCGCAGCTCCTGCTGCTCACGGTGATGGTAAACTTCGTCGTTTCTATCGCTACCGGCGTGCTCACGGTCTCCCTCCTCGACCAGGCGCCTATCCAGGTCGCCAAGGGCGTCGATCGCGTCGTGGAGCGCACGATACAGACCATCGCCACGCCGGTGCAGGTGGTCAATCCTATCAAGTCCATCACCTCGGCAGCCGCGCCGCAGAAGCCTGCGCCGACGACCGAGCAGCTCATGACCGAAGCTGTCGGCGACGCCGCAGCGCGCGTGGTGCTCATTTATAAGAACTCGACGTCGTCGCCGGCCATCGCGTACGGTACGTACCTTCCGAACTCGCGCGCCGTCGTTACGGCGCGCGTCGACGGCCTTCCGCGGGAAAGCCTCATCGCCTTCAGCGACGGCCTCACGTTCCGAGCTTCGCTTTCCAGAAGCTCGGACGCGCTCACGATATACGGCTTTGCTGATGAGGCGGTGCTGCCGGTCGTGCCAGAGGCGGGCCTTGTCCCGATGAGCGAACTGAAAGCGGGGCAGACTGCGCTCGCGATCACGAAAGATTCTGCTGCCATAACCGGCATCATAAGCAAGGTGGGCGAGGCAGGGATCCTCACGAGCCTTGAGGGCACGCCGGTAGGTTCCGGAGCCGTCGACCTTTCAGGCATGGTCATCGGCATCGGCAGCGCAACCCCTGGCACGCTCATCCCGACCGACGCGATAACAGCCCTCCTCGAAGGGCCTGACGAGGGCGAATGACCGTCATCATGATTTCATACTTAGCCAGGTAACGTAGATACTCTCATGGAACCATTCAAGAACTTCACCGCAAAAGCAAAAGAAGCCATCAAGAAAGCCCACGAGCTCGCCATAGAGCGGGGGCAGAACCATGTCAGCCCGCTGCACCTTCTGACGGCCCTCATCCACCAGGAAGAGAGCCTGGTCTTCTCTGTGCTCGACCGCATGGACGTCGACACGATGCTGCTTTCGGATCTGCTTTTGGAATCTCTTGAGTCGCCCGAGACGGCGAACATCCTCTCTCCTTCTTTCAATCTCTATCTCACGCCGGAACTCGCCGAAGCGCTTGAATCCGCCGGCAAGATCGCTGCGCGCATGAACGATTCCTATATCGGTACAGAGCACCTCTTCGTAGCGATCCTCGAACACCCTGGCCAGGCAGCGGACGTCATCGGCCGCTTCAAGATAGACGAAGAGACGGTGCTCGCCGTGCTCCACGAGCTCAAGACATCGAAGGATACGCAGGCCGCGGAGCCGAAGCGGTTCCGCGCGCTTGCGAAGTTCACGCGCAACCTTACGAAGCTCGCGCAAGACAATGCGCTTGACCCGGTCATCGGCCGCGATACTGAGATAAACCGCGTTATCCAGATCCTTTCGCGCCGTACGAAGAACAACCCTGTCCTCATCGGCGAGGCGGGCGTCGGCAAGACTGCGCTTGCTGAGGGGCTCGCGCTGCGCCTTGCCGCAGGCGACGTGCCTGAATCCCTCAAGAGCAAGGAGCTTCTTTCGCTCGATCTCGGGCTTATGATCGCCGGTACCAAGTACCGCGGCGAATTCGAAGAGCGCATGAAGGCGGTCATGAAAGAGGTAGAGAAGGCAGGCGGAAAGGTCATCCTTTTCGTCGATGAGCTGCATACGCTCATGGGCGCCGGTTCTGCCGAAGGTTCGGTAGATGCCGCAAACATGCTAAAGCCGGCGATGGCGCGCGGCGAGATACGCATCATCGGCGCGACAACCTTGAAGGAATATCAGCAGCATATCGAGAAGGACGCTGCGCTCACGCGCCGTTTCCAGCCGGTATTCGTCAACGAGCCTTCTGTCGAGGACGCCGTCGCCATCCTGCGCGGCCTGCGCGACAAGTACGAACTCTTTCATGGCGTGCGCATCACCGACGGCGCCATCGTCTCGGCCGTCGAGCTCTCCAGCCGCTATATCACCGACCGGTATCTTCCAGACAAGGCTATCGACCTCATCGACGAAGCCGCTTCAGGACTCCGCATCGCTCTTGAGAACAAGCCGCCGCTGCTGGAAGACACCGACCGCCGCATCCGCAGGCTCGAGATAGAACGCCAGGCCCTGAAGAAGGACGAAGAAGGCGAGCATGCCAAGGAGATCAAGGAGCGGATAAAGAATATCGATAAAGAGATCGCCGACCTGCGCGAGAAGACGTCAGAGCTCGAGCTGAAATGGAAGAACGAGCGCGAGGTCATACAGGGAATCCGCTCCATAAAAGAGGAGCTTGAAAAGCTCAAGATCGCCGCAGAGAATGCAGAATCCGCCGGCGATTTGGCGACAGCCGCCGAAATCCACTATGGCAAGATCCCTATGCTCCAGAAGGACCTTGCTGCGAAAACCAAGCGGCTCAAGACGCTGCAGAAGTCACGCCGCATCCTCCACGAGGAAGTGACCGAGCACGAGGTCGCAGGCGTCGTATCGCGCTGGACCGGCGTTCCGGTCGCGAAAATGATCGAAGAAGAAGCAGCTAAGCTCGCGCGCATGGAAGCGGAGCTGAAGGCGTCCGTTATCGGCCAGGACGCTGCCATCAAGATCGTCTCTGATGCCGTGAAGCGCTCCCGCGTGGGCATCGCGGACCCGAACCGCCCTATCGGCTCATTCCTCTTCCTGGGCCCTACGGGCGTCGGCAAGACCGAGCTTTCCCGCCGTCTTGCAGAATTCATGTTCAATGACCGCGAGGCGCTCGTGCGCGTCGACATGTCGGAGTTCATGGAAAAGCACTCTGTCGCCAAGCTCATCGGCGCGCCTCCCGGCTACGTCGGGTATGAGGAGGCAGGGAGCCTCACTGAGCGCATCCGCCATCGCCCGTATGCCGTCGTGCTCTTCGACGAGGTAGAGAAGGCGCATCCGGAAGTCTTCAACATCCTGCTGCAGGTTCTCGACTCCGGCCACCTCACCGACGGCAAGGGCAGGAAGGTGAACTTCAAGAACACGATCATCATACTTA
Source organism: uncultured Candidatus Saccharibacteria bacterium (assembly GCA_964404565.1). Taxonomy (GTDB): domain Bacteria; phylum Patescibacteriota; class Minisyncoccia; order Phycocordibacterales; family Phycocordibacteraceae; genus C7867-001. The sequence continues at coordinate 25,502 of CAYOKK010000007.1, read as the reverse complement.
CCTCGAACATAGGCGCAGAATTCATGGAGCGTGCGGGGAATATCGGTTTCGTTCCTGGCGAGAAAGACGAAGATGCGCAGTTCGAGCAGGTGAAAGAGAAAGTGATGGCAACGCTCAAGGATCACTTCCGTCCCGAGTTCCTCAACCGCCTGGACGACATCATCATCTTCGAGCGCCTTTCGAAGGAAGCGCTCGCCGATATCGTCGAGGCACAGGTGAAAGAGGTGATCGAACGGTTGGGAGGAAAGCGCATCTCGCTTTCGCTCACGCCTGCGGCGCGCACCTGGCTCGCTGAAAAGGGGTATAGCCCGCAGTACGGCGCCCGCCCGCTCAAGCGCGCGATCCAAGACAAGATCCTGACCCCTATAGCTTCGCTCATGATCGACCAGGGCATTATGGAAGGCGGCGCAGTCACCGTCGGCGTAAAGGGCGGGGAGCTTACGTTCGATGTGAGGAAGACCGCTGCGAGGAAGGCCCGGAAGCCGCGAGCGAAAACGGCAGTTGCCTCCTAGAGGGACGGGTGCTACTATTACGCGCATGTCACAGTTGCATCTAGTAAAGCTGCGTTCAGAGGCGTCCGAGCACGTCATCTTTACGCGCAAGAACAAGAAGAAGGTCGAGCGAAAGCTCGAGCTTACGAAGTACGACCCCATCACGCGCAAGCGCGAGACCTTCAAGGAGGTTAAGAAATAGCGTTCAGATATAGAAAAAGCGGCCATCCGAAGGATGGCCGCTTTGCGCTTGCGGTGGTGCGAGCTTTTATCGCTTTCGATGCGATATGCGCACATCGCGGGTCTTGCCGGTCAGATGGTCACGGACGCGGTAGTGGCCGGGCGGAATCGGGTTGTGTACCCGGGCCGGCGGAGGAGCGCGGCGGAGCCACTTGACCGTATAGGCGCGTTTCGGCTTATGCAGCCTGCGAAGGCCCCAGATGGCGAGCGTTATGCCGACACCGACAATGACCGCCCAAAGAAAAAGGTTCATCGTGCGTCTCCAGTTTCAAAATGAAATTGACGTACTCGGTAAGAATACGTTGAATATAGAATCTGTCAAGAAAGAAAAGGAAGTCTTCCTTGCGGTGTGTTCAGATGCGGGCCCACGAGGAATCGAACCTCGACCGACGGTTTTGGAGACCGACGTTCTACCATTAAACTATAGGCCCGTTATCAAGCACGATAGCAGATTTGCCCCGGTAAATACAGAGTGGCCGAAGTGGGGAATCCTGCAGGAGCAGAGGAGGCAATAGCGTAGAATTAAGGTATTCATGAGCCGCTTTCGTATTCTTTCCTATACTGCGCTTGCGTTCCCTGTTCTTGTATTCGTCCTTCCGCATGCCGCCTTCAGCGCGGGCATAGGAACTATAGTGCCGCAGTCAGGAACGTGTCTCTGTCCAGGATCCGCGCCCGACTGGGGCTGTCTCCTACAGGTACTGCAGAACGTCATAAACGCCGCTGTATACATGGGGGTGACCCTATGCGTGGTATGGATCGCCATTGCAGGATTCACGCTCATGGTGAGCGGCGATAACCCTGAAGCGCGCTCGCTGGGAAAGACGCGCGTTCTCAACGCAGTCATCGGGATAGCCATCATTCTCTGCTCGTGGCTCGTTGTTGATTTCGTGATGAAGGTGGTATACGAGCCGAGCAAGGCATTCGATGGCGGCATTTTCGGCCCTTGGAACAACATTCTCGCGCCGTCCGGGGATGATTACTGCATCCGGGTCACGACGCCGCAGCCGATCTTTACGGGTACGATCGGCGTTCCTAGGGGCGGAACTCCCACAAGTGTCGGCGAGGCCGGCCCTTTGTGCCCGGCAGGTAGTGAGTGTAGCGTAGAGAAACTTATGGCGGCCGGCTTGACTCAGCCGCAAGCACGCGCAATGTCGTGTATTGCTATGACGGAGAGCAGCGGCATTCCAAGCAGAGTTAACTCGGATTCAAAAGCGTGCGGCCTTTTCCAGATCACCAATGAGACGAGTAAGGGAAACTGGCGTAACCCACGATATCATTCCGGCTCATGTTCTGTGAATACGTCATGTAAGAACGCGAGGTGTAATCTTCAGACGGCAGTCATCATGTTTAATGAGTCTGGATATCAACCCTGGACGTGTCCCGGCTGTAACAATAAAGCGGCAGCGTGCGTAGCTAAATATGATCCTGGACATTAGCCTATGAACACAAAGAAAATCATTTCTGTAATAATTGTATCCATTCTTCTCTTAGGGGGCGGAGTCTTGCTATGGAGGAGCCTTGCGCCGGAGGAACAAGAGGTGGCGCCACCTGATGAGACCACATTCCCAATTAGTACAAGTGTGAATCCTGGTCAGTCTAGTGGAAACACAAGCGTGCCCGCTTTTTTGGATGCTCCTGACACATACGAAGACCCGGAAAATCCGGGAATATATTATTTAGGATATGAACCGAACGATACAGCAAACAATCCTTATATTATTGAGTACATTCAAGAAAGTTCATTCTTTAATATCAGCCTTACTCAAGAGCCGATTGGTGAGTCTCGGAGCGCTGCGGAAAGATACCTTGTGCAGCGGCTTGATGTTACAAGAAATCAAATGTGTGCCTTAGCGTACTCAGTAACCGTTCCCGACGATGTGAACAGTCAGTATGCAAGCGTTAACCTCGGATTCAGCTTCTGCCCAGGCGCAGTGGAGCTGCCGGAGTAGCGCTGGGCGGTAGGGTAGTATGGTAGGTATGAAGCGTTCTCTGCTCTCGCTCGCCTTCTGCGCCGTTCTGCTTGCTGTGGCTCCAACACATGCGCAGGCGGCGAACGCGACCTTTCTGGGGCCTATCGTTCCGGAGGAGTGCACGTGCGAAGACCAGATCGTGCAGGGGACAGGGGAGCCGATAGACACAGCCCCAGATTACGGCTGCGTGCTGCAGGTGGTCCAGAATGTCATCAACTTCGGCATTACGCTCTCCACGATTCTTTTCACGATCTATCTGGTCATTACCGGCCTTTCTTTCATTACGAGCGGCGACAGCAGCGAGGCGCGCAGCAAGGCCAAGACGCGCTTCACGAACGTATTCATCGGCCTCGCCGTGCTGCTCCTGGCCTGGCTCATCGTGGATTACGTGATGAAGACTATATACGATGAGAACAGCATATTCGGTCCGTGGAATGCGATACTTGCGCCGCAGGCAGACGGCAGCGATCGCTGTATCGTGGCGAAGGAGCCGAATGCCGTCTTTACGGGAACCGTAGGGGTGCCGGTAGGCGGCACAAGCGGGGGAATAGGGACATCAGCTGATGCCGAAGCTGCTGCGGGAAGGGAACAGTCGGCACGGAAGCTCCTTTCAAATGCAGGAGTAAACATATGGCATGCGGCTTGTGCGTCTCCTAGTTCTCGGAACTGTACTAGCGTAGGTGGCACGCGCGCAGCAACGCTCCAGCAAGTTATCATCGTGCGCAATGCTGTATGCGGTTCCAATACAAGCTGCAGGATCGTAGTTACCGGCGGCTCCGAAGGGGGGCATGCGGCAGGTACCTTTAGTCACGGGAACGGATACAAGGTTGATATCGATGACACAGGAGGAGTAAACAGGGTGCTCGGCGCGCTCACCCGCACCGGAACCCGCGGCGGCGATTTCGGCGGGCCGATCTTCAAAGATTCATGCGGGAATGAATACGTACACGAATCTAATCACTGGGACATTACCGTCCAGACGGCGTGTCAGCTCTAAGCGTCATTCCTTCGTCACGCCGTCTATTCTCCACTCCCCGTTCTCTTTCATAACGTGCGCAACGATACTCATTTGGTCGGATCCCTCCCCGAGAGTTACGCGTATATCCTGCGATCGAATTGACTGGCCAATTATTTCTGCGTTTATGGAATCTCCCCATGAATTGAGGGCCGTCTGCGAGAGGATAACGGGGTCCTCGGCGGTGCTCTGCACTGCCGTTTCCCAAGTGCTCATGAAAGCGGGAGTAAAGCACGCTCGCGACTCGGGTCGTGTACTGATTTGCTCGTAGGTAGCGCCTGCGAGATATGCCTGTACGTACCAGGAATAGCAGCTTAATGCCACGCGATAAGCACTATCGGTGTAAATCCGTTGCGCGATAACGTTCGCTCCTTCGAAAGGATTTGGAAATGTCTGCGGAGCCGGTTCGCTATTCTCATGGGGAAGAACGAGCTTCAAGACTATGAGCGCAAGCAGTATGAAAAAGAAAAGAACGGTGACCGCAGCTATGACGATACGCTTCATATGAGCATCGTAGCATGGCGAGCGGCTCGTTAACGGGGCATGCGCGCGAGCCTTTTTAGCCAGTTCTTCTGCTGGCGGGCGTACCGCCAGAGGGCGCTCGAAAGCGCAGGAAGAAGAGATTCTTCGGTGCGTTCGCCGCGCAGATACTCTCCGATGATCCGGTACTCAAGGCCGAGTTCAGTGAGGCGCGCGTCTCCGACGCGCGCCCTGGTCTTCCGCACCTCCTCGATCAGGCCGCGATCGAGCGCCTGCTCCAGCCGCGCATCGATACGCACGCGGAGCTCTTCCTTGGGAAGGTCGACAATGACCCACTCGACATCATATGCAGGCTTCTGCGGGGCGCGCACCGGCACAGAGCCCCGGGATTCTATGATTTCCAGCGCACGCACGAGGCGGCGACGGTTGGATGGGTCGATAGCGGAAGCGCGCTGCGGATCCTTATCGGAGAGCATCTTGAACAGCTCTTCCGTCGTGCGCGATTCGAGCGCCTCCCGCAGCTTTGGCCGTATCGGTTCCTGAGGGAGTCCGTACAGCAGGGCGTCAACGTAGAAGTGCGTGCCGCCGGCAAGGACGGGCAGCTTGCCCCGTTCCTGCATATCGCGGATGAGCTCGCGCGCATCATGCACGAAGTCGCCGGCGCTGTACCGTTCTTCCGGATCGCGGATATCGATAAGGTGGTGCGGGATGCCGGCCATTTCCTCGGCGCTGGTCTTTTCGGTCCCGATATCGAGCGTGCGGTATACCTGACGGGAGTCGACGGAGATTACTTCCCCGTTCCGTTCCTTCGCGATCTCGACGGCTTTTGCGGATTTGCCGGAAGCGGTCGGTCCGACGACGATAACGATGTGCGGCTTATCAATAACGTCTTTACGCAGATGCTTTTTCATTCGCTCGTATGTGGTGCCGGAGGTGGGACTTGAACCCACAACCCTTTCGGGAATTGGTTTTGAATCAATCGCGTATACCATTCCGCCACTCCGGCGTTCTGCACATCGTACACAAGCTCACCGGTGCACGCAAAGCGGCACACAATGGTAGAATACACCACATGAGTGAACAGAATTACATCCCCACGAAATACGATTCCGTATTTTGGGTCGAAGTCGACCGCATTTCCCCGAATCCTTACCAGCCGCGCATCGAATTCAACGAGGAAAACCTCAAGAGCCTTGCCGAATCCATACGGCAGTACGGCGTTCTTATGCCGCTGGTCGTCACGCGCAAAGACGTAGAGAAGAACGACGGCGGTATCCAGACTGCCTACGAGCTTATCGCCGGCGAACGACGCTTGCGCGCATCGAAATTGGTCGGGCTGAAGGAGGTTCCGGTAGTTATCCGCGCGGGCGAGCAGACCGACCGCATGAAGCTCGAGCTCGCCATTATCGAGAACCTGCAGCGCGAAGACCTGAATTCCATCGACCGCGCGAAGGCGCTCGCACAGCTCGCCGAGGACTTCGGCCTCTCGCATGCTGAAATCGGCGCGAAGGTAGGGCGCAGCCGCGAGTACGTATCTAACTCGATCCGCCTTCTCGCGCTTCCTGAGCCTATCCAGCAGGCGGTCGTCGGGAAGGAGATCACAGAAGGGCACGCCCGCGCGCTCCTCATGCTGGCAGACCGTCCGGAAGAGCAGGATACGCTCTTCAAGGAGATCGTGCTCAAGAAGACGACCGTGCGCGTCGTCGAGCAGATGGCGCGCCGCATCGCCACCGACCGCATCCGGAAGCACGACAAGACGCCGGAAGTGATGGAGCTCGAGCGCAGCCTTACGGAAACGCTCGGTACGCGCGTACTCATTGAGAATCGGCCGAACGGCGGCCGCGTCATGATCGAGTTCTTCTCGCCGGAAGACCTCTCCCACATCACCGCACTGCTCGCAGAGAAGCGTGAGGAAGAGGCCCGCCAGGCTGCTCAGGCAGCTGAGCCGGCTCCAACGGCTGGATCTACAGGAGTTGCAGAGAGCATTGCGCAGGAAGAGAGTGCTGCTCCGGAAAATACCTCGCCGGTGCGCGATGCTGAACAGCAGCCTGCGCAGCAGGCTGCTCCAGAGACGCTGCCCGCGCAAGCTCCTCAAGAGTCAGAGGAAGACCTCTACGCGGTGCGGAATTTCACGATATAGCCTCCAGAGAAGTAGGAAAATTATTTCTTTCCCTTGTTTTTCTCTTTGTGCTTGCCGCGCTCCTTTCCGGTATCCTTCCTGCCTTTCTCCTTTGCCTTTTCGTCCTTCGGCGCGCGCTTCTTACGTATCTTTACCGGCTTGAGCTCGCCGGTCGGGGAAATGGTGCCGCGCTCTGATTCGCCGAGCTCCTGCCTGATGTGGCGGCGCGCCAGCGTCGTGCGCGCATAGTCGATCCACTTATGCGTCGGGCGCGCTGTCGGACGCTCGAGGATCTCCACGACGTCGCCGTTGCGCAGCTGCGTATCGAACGAGACGAGCTTTCCGTTCACTTTCGCGCCGTTCATGTGGTTGCCGAGCTCGCTGTGGATGGCGTAGGCGAAATCGACCGGCGTCGAGTGTATCGGCAGGTCGACGACGTCTCCGAGGGGGGTGAAGACGAAGACGCGGTGCGAGAAGAAGTCTTCCCGCAGGCCTTGTACGAAATCCTCGCTCGCGCCGTCAGGCGCATGCGCGTCGGCAAGCTCGGCAAGCCACTCGGGCGCTACCTTCTTCGTCTTCTTTTTCGCGGCAGGAGCGGCCGCGGCTGCCTCGCCATCGCGCTTGCGCAGGTGAAGGAGCGTCGGTACGAGGCTGCGCATCCAGGAGAAGGAGAGCCGCTCATAGGCCTGCTTCTGTGCCGTATCGTCGAGATTCTTCATCTCCTCTTTCGGGAGCTGCTTATACGACATGTGCGACGCGATGCCGAACTGCGCTTTCTGATGCATTTCTTCGGTACGCACCTGCATCTCGACGATGCCGGCATCGGCCGTAAAGACGGTCGTGTGGAGGGACTGATAGCCGTTAGGTTTCGGGAAGGAGATGTAGTCCTTGAACTTGCCGGGAAGCGGCTTCCAGAGCGAATGAATAACGCCGAGGGCAGTGTAGCAGTCGTCGATGGAGGGAACGATGACCCGCAGCGCGGCTATGTCGTGTATGAGCGTAATGTCGTCTCCCTTGCGCTTCAGCTTCTGGTGCAGGCTCCAGAGGCCTTTCATACGGATGCCGGTCTTGAAGTCGGTGATGCCGCGCCGCGCCAGCGCGTGCTGGAGCTCCTTCTGGACGCGCGTCAGCCCGGCTTCTGTCTCCTTGGTCTTCAGTTTCCGCACCTCTATCGCATGATTGTACGCATCTATGTCGATGGCAGGAAAGGCCATGTCTTCAAGCTCTCGCTTCATCGCGCCCATACCGAGGCGATCGGCAAGCGGCGCGTATATCTCGAGCGTCTCGAGCGCGATGCGCCGGCGCTTGTGCTCCGGCACATGTTCGAGGGTAGTCATGTTGTGATACCGGTCGCAGAGCTTGATGATGAGTACGCGCACATCGGCAGAGGTCGCCACCAAGAGGCGGCGCAAGCTTTCTGCATGGCGCTCAGCGCCCTGGTACTTATGCTTTCCGAGCTTCGTGACGCCTTCCACGAGAAAGCGCACGTCCTTCCCGAATTCCTGCTCGATAACATCTTCGGAAACGCCCGTATCTTCGACGGTATCGTGCAGGAGCCCGGCGGCAATGGTGTCTGCATCCATGCCGAGCTGTGCAAGATGCCTGGCAACGGCGGCAGGGTGAAGGAAGTATGGCTCGCCGGAATAGCGCGTATGCTCCCTGTGCGCATCCTGTGAAAAAGCGTACGCCTTCTCGACGAGCGCGATGTTTTCAGGCGCAGGCTCTCGCATTGCGGCGATGATTTCCTTCACCGTGGTCATGACTAGAGCATACCGCATCAAGGCGCTGCACGCATGCACAGTCGATATGAAGCAGGCACTTCCCGGAACGCGCGGAGCCGTGCAGGCCCCGAGGCGAGCACGCGAAGAGAAGTTCTGCGAAATCCTAGGCGAGGTACGTCGCTGCCATCTCGGGGGTGAGCGCATCTATGTCTTCGCTCTCAGGCAGGTAGATGCGCCGCAAGCCCTTCTTGAGGAAGTAGCCTTGCTTGGACTTGAGGAGCGTCAGCATCTTCCCGGTCTTGGGGTGCGGACCGATATCGCGCACGGCTTCGACGCCGCGCGGCAGCTTCTTGGGTTCGGCAAGGACGGCAAGCGCCTCTTCAAGAGTGATGGTGTACGGGTCGTGCTTCTTCAGCGAGCGGAATTCGCCGTTGTGCGCTACGTACGGGCCGAATCGGCCGGTGTTAGCTGCCACCGGCTCGCCGGTGTCTGGGTGCGTACCGAGCTCGCGCGGCAAGGAAAGGAACTTTACGGCGTCCTCAAGGGTAATGTTCGCGGGGTCGACGCCGGCAGGTATGCTCGCGCGCTTCATCGCTATCTTCGGCTTCTTCTTTTTGGCAGCCTTCTTAGCGGTCTTCTTGGCAGCTTTCTTCACTGACTTTTTCGCGCTCTTCTTCGGGGCTTCCGGTTCCTCCGCGGCTTTCGCTTCTTCTGCACTCTCCGGCGGCGCCTCCTCAAGCGGCATCTCGACATACGGGCCGTAGCGGCCGGTGCGTACGTAAATAGGGAAGCCGGTGTCTGGGTGCGTGCCGAGCGGCTCATCGCCTGCAAGCACATCGCCGTTCTCTTGCCGCGCGCCCTCGCATTCTGGGTATCGCGTACAGCTCATGAATATGCCGGCTCGCCCGAGCTTGAATTCCATACGCGCGCCGCAGATAGGGCAGGGGAATTCTTCGGGCGCCTGCCCCAGCGACGTCGCCTTCGGCAGCTTGTCCTTGCTGTGCACAGCTTTCTGGAACGGCGTGTAAAAGTCTTCCAGGGTCGCGCGGTACCCGCGTTCGCCGCGCGCGATCTCATCGAGTTCGTCTTCCATCTCTGCGGTGAAGGAATCAGAGATGTAGTCGGCGAAATTCTCCTCAAGCCAGCCAGAAACCACCATGCCTGTCGCGGTCGGCATGAGGGTGCGGCCATTCTTTTCGGCGTACCCGCGGTCTTGGATGGTCTTCATTATGGACGCATAGGTTGACGGCCGGCCGATGCCGCGCTTCTCGAGCTCCTTGATGAGCCCTGCTTCGGTATAGCGGTTCGGCGGTTCGGTCTGCTTTTCAGTACTGCCGAGACTGACGACCGTGAGCGGTTCGCCCGCAGAGAGCTTCGGAAGCTCGGTATCCTCGCCTCGTGCGCGTGTATCGCACGCAAGCCATCCAGGGAAGAGGATGCGGGAGCCGTTCGTGGTGAATGCAGGAATGTCGGCATCCGCTTCCGAGCGTACGCTCGTACGCTCTACTTTCGCGGATGCCATCTGGCTGGCGAGCGCGCGGGTGCGTATGAGCTCGTAGAGCTCTTGCTCGTCGCCCGCGCTTCCGGCCTTCTTGATTTCAGGATTCGTCGGGCGCACAGCTTCGTGCGCTTCCTGCGCGTTCTTGCTCTTGGTCACGTACTCGCGCGCCTGTGCGTACTCTTTCCCGAACTCAGCCGCGACCGTCTTGCCGATCGCAGAAACTGCTTCCTTGGAGAGGTTTACGGAATCAGTACGCATGTAGGTGATATGGCCGCCCTCATAGAGCTTCTGGGCGGCGCGCATGGTGCGCGAAGGCGAGAAGCCGAGGCGCGTAGACGCGGTCTGCTGCAGGGTAGAGGTCGTGAACGGCGGCTTCGGGTTGCGGTCTTCTTCCCGCTTCTGTATGTCCGCGATCTTCCACGAGGCTTTCCGTCCGAGCGTCACGATGCGTTCCGCCTCCTTCACGTCGTCAGGCTGCACGCTGCATGCTGCAGGGAATTCGCTGTCGTTAGCTTTGAAGACAGCGTCGAGTACGTAGTACGTTACGGGAACGAACGCCTTTATCTCGCGCTCGCGCTCGGCAAGGATGCGCAGAGCGGGAGACTGCACGCGGCCGGCCGAGAGTCCGTAGCGGACCTTTTTCCAGATAAGGCCGGAGAGGTCGTATCCCACGAGGCGGTCGAGCACGCGGCGCGCCTCCTGCGCTTGGCGAAGGTCTTCGTCGATCAGGCGCGGGTTCGAAAGCGCCTCTTCTACGGCAGCCTTCGTGATCTCGTGGAATACGACGCGCTTCGCTCCCTTGATGCCGACGGCTTCCTTGAGGTGCCAGGCGATAGCCTCTCCCTCGCGGTCGGGGTCGGTCGCCAGGTATATCTCGCTCGCGTTCCCGACAGCCTTCCTGATGCGCTCGATCACCTCTCGCTTGTCGGGAGAAATAACGTAGCGGGGTACGAATCCCTCCTCTACGTCGACCGCGTCCTTGTTTGACTTGGGGAGGTCGCGCACATGACCCACGGAGGCTAGCACCTCGTACTCAGGGCCGAGGTACTGCTGGATGGTACGCGCCTTTGCCGGGGATTCGACGATAAGGAGCTTTTTATTTTTCGTGGAGGATGCCATGTCTCTAACACATACCGCGCATACCTATATATGGTCAAGTTCAGTGTTCTTGATTTCTTCATTTGCAGACAGCCGCTGCAGGCGGCTGCCTGCTACCTGACGCGGCGCCACACGCCGAATTCCTCCTTGAGGATGCCCTTGAGCTCGAGCATGCCGAGGTGCGCGAGGGCGTCATGCGCGGGCATGCCGGCGACGCGCAGCAGCTCGTCGCGCGTGAGCGGATTCTCTAAGAGCGCGTACAGCGCGCATTCGGCGGGGGAAAGGCGCTCGAGGTCCATAACGATCCTTCCGGCTTCCTCGCGCGGCGTGAGCCTGAGCGCCTCGAGGATGTGCGCGGTCTCGGAAACGAGCGTCGCGCCCAGGCGCAGGAAGAAGTGCGCGCCGTATCCATGCGGGTCCCTTATGCGGTGCGGGACGCATAGGAGCTCGCGATTGTACTCGCCGGCAAGGCGCGCCGTGATGAGCGTGCCGGAGCGCGTGCCTGCCTCGATCATGAGCACGGCGTCTGCCATGCCTACCATGAGACGGTTGCGGCTGGGAAAGTCGTATATGCGCGCCGCATGCTCGGGCGGGTGCTCGGAGAGGAGCGCGCCGCCGGACGCGAGGATGTTTTTGGCGAGCGTGAGGTGTGCACGCGGGTAGAGGGCGCTGTCGGCAAGTCCTGACCCGGGTATAGCAAGCGTATGCAGCCCGGCGCGCATCGCTGCGCGATGCGCGCATGCGTCCGCCCCGAAGGCTAACCCTGAGACGATAGATACCGGGTATCCTGCGAGACCTGCTATCAGCGACTCGCAGGCTTCCTTTCCGTACCGAGTGAGCGCGCGGGAGCCTACGACAGCCAGCAGTTTCGTTTCGGCCGGCGGCAAGGTTCCCGCGAGCCACAGTTTCTTAGGAGGCTTCGGGATTTTTCGCGCAGCGCCGCAGGTAAGCCATCGGGCAGCAGTTCACGGATGTCCATACCGGCCAGTGTGCACAATAGAGGCTCAAGGGACCGTAGTGGAAATATAAAGATGTTCTCCCTTTATTCTCTCTATCTTATTCCTTTCAACCCTGGCCAGGGTGCCGTATAGTAGAGGGAACATGCTCGATATCAAGTTCATCCGCGAGAATGCCGACCTAGTGAAGGCGGGAGCGCAAAAGAAGCACATAGATATAGATGTTGACCGCCTCCTTGCGGCCGACGATGAACGCAAGTCGCTGCGGGCGCAGATCGACGAGCGCAAGGCCGAGCAGAACCGCATGAGCGACGCCATCCGCCTCGCTAAAGACGAGGAGCGCGAGCGGCTCATCGAAGGCATGCGTCACGTGAAGGAGGGCTCAGCCGAGCTCGAGGAAAAGTACGCGAAGATCATGGAGGAATGGCAGAAGCTCATGCTCGCCGTGCCGAACATCCCTGATATGTCGGTGCCTGAAGGTGAGAGCGATGGAGATAACCAAGAGCTTCGGAAGTGGGGCGAGCTGCCGCAGTTCGGCTTTGCGCCCAAAGACCACATCGAACTCATGACGCAGAGCGGCATGGCGGATTTCGAGCGCGGTACGAAGGTCGCCGGCTTCCGCGGCTACTTCCTCAAAGGCGACGGCGCGCTGCTCGCGAACGCTGTCTCGCAGCTCGCGCTCATGCACTTTACCGGCAAAGGGTTCGAGCCGATGATCGTCCCTTCGCTGCTTCGCCGCGAGATGTTCCTCGGTACCGGCTACCTCCCGCAAGGAGAAGACGACCTGTACAAGACGCAGGACGGCGAGTACCTTGCCGGCACCGGCGAGGTCGCCACGATGGGCTACTACATGGACGAGATGCTTGAGCCGTCGGCGTTCCCCGTGAAGTTCCTCTCGTACTCGCCCTGCTTCCGCCGCGAGGCAGGGAGCCATAGCAAGGACACCAAAGGGCTCATCCGCGTGCATGAATTCTTCAAATGGGAGCAGGTCGTGCTCTGCGAAGCATCGCACCAGAAATCCGTCGAGTTGCACGAGGAAATCACGAAGAATGCCGAGGAGTTTCTGCAGAAGCTCGGACTGCCGTACCGCGTCGTGGTGAACTGCGGCGGGGATCTCGGCCTGGGGCAGGTAAAGAAGTACGACATCGAGGCGTGGATGCCGTCGCAGGATACGTACCGCGAGACGCATTCCGCATCATATTTCCATGATTTCCAGGCACGCCGCCTGAACATCCGCTACAAGGATGCGGAAGGAAAGATCCGCTTCGCGCACTCGCTCAACAACACGGCGGTCGCGCTGCCGCGCATCCTTTCCATGCTGGTCGAGAACTATCAGAACGAAGATGGCACGATACGTACGCCAGAAGCGTTGAAGCCGTATGTCGGAAAGGAGAGCCTGGGACGTACAGCCTAACCCGCGCCGCAAGCCCGCTGCGGCGGATACGGCGCCGAAGAAGGCTGAACCGCAACGCCCTGCCGCACGCCGCACGGTCTCTGATATGCGCGCGCCGGCTCGGCACGCGGCAGCGCAGCCTGCGAAATCCGCCCGTCCTGCACGGCAGGAACCTGCGCCGCAGGCTGCTCCGCGCACCATACGGCGCACGAAGGCGCCGCTTCCTTCCGGCACGCTCAAGGAGCGCCGCCGCCGCAAGCGCCGCGCCTCGCGCTACATAGCGCTTTCTGTATTCATCCTGCTGCTCGCCGGCGGAATATACGCCTGCTGGCTTCCTGAGTTCCGTATCCAAGACGTGCACGCACAGGGACCGGGCGCACAGACCGCGCAGGCCGTCGTGCGGATGCAGACGGCAGGTACCTATTTCCATATCCTTCCGCGTGATTCCGTGTTCTTCCTTCCGAAAGAGCATATCCGCGGCGCGATTCTTGATGCCGTGCCTGAAGCGTCGGCGGTCTCGATCACCCGCACCTCTTTTTCATCGCTTGAGGTCGGCATGACGCCGCGGGCGGTCTCCTTCCTTTGGTGCGGGACGGGCATCGATACGCCGCTTCCGAACGGTACCTGCTATAAGGCAGATATCGAAGGATTCATATTTGCGCCGGAACATCCGGGCGGCATGGAGATCCCACAGAACGATGCCGCTGGCGAAGCTGAGCGTGCTGACACGACGGAAAACGATCCAGAGACGGCTGAAGCAGACGCAGATTCAGAAATAGATGCGACCGCACCGAGCGGCGAGGAAGTCGCGGAGTCAGAGAGCCCAGCAGAGCAGGCCGACGGCTCCGAGTCTCAGGAGCCGATCCGCGCCGCATCGGCAGAAGGCCCTGTGCACGTCTTCAGCCCGCTCGATCGCGAACTTGAAGCCGGCGCATCGCCCATCCGCGCGCATATCGCGTCTCCTGCACGCATCCCCGACGCGCTGCGCTTCGTGGATGCTATGCGGGAACTCGGGGCGCCGGTACGCGCGCTCGCCATCCGGAACGACGAGGCAGACCTGTGGGTGAATGATTCCACCCGCATCACGTATATTCTCGGCCATGAGGAAGATGCGGCGCTCTTGGCTGCCAGCGCGCTCCCGACGCTCGCCCTTACGGACGGAAACATCCAGTACGTCGATCTGCGCTTCTCGGGAAAGGCATATGTGAAGCGGTACGGAGACTAGCTGACGCGGAGCATGGCGCGTTGTCTGCGCTCCGCAGGTGCGCTAGAGTGCGTGTATGTCGTTCTGGGATTCAGTGAAAGAGAAGAAACCTTTTTTCGTGCTCGCGCCCATGGCGGACGTGACCGACCCTGCGTACCGCAGGCTCATCGCCGAGTACCAGGCGCCGGACGTCACCTGGACGGAGTTCGTCTCCGCCGACGGCCTGTACCACACGCGCGAGAAGGGCATCATGCCGGATGAGGACAATCCCCTCGTGCGCGACCTTCTCTTTACGGAAGCTGAGCGCCCCATCGTCGCGCAGCTCTTCTCGAGCAAGCCAGAGATGATGGCGTATGCGGCGAACCTCGCGAAAGAGCTTGGCTTCGACGGCATCGACATCAACATGGGCTGCCCCGACCGCTCCATCGAGAAGCAGGGAAGCGGTGCGGCGATGATGAAGAACCCAGAAGTCGCCAAGGAGGTCATCCGTGCGGCACAGAGCGCAGGCCTGCCGGTATCCGTGAAGACGCGCATGGGATTCAATACGGACGAGCTCGACACCTGGGTGCCGGCTATCCTCGAAGAGAAGCCGGTCGCCCTCACCATGCACCTGCGCACGCGCAAGGAGATGTCGAAGGTGCCCGCGCACTGGGACCAGATGCCGCGCGTGGTCGCGCTGCGCGATGCGCACAGCCCCGAGACGCTCGTCATCGGCAACGGCGACGTGAAAGGCCTCGATGATGCGCGCGAGAAGGCCGCGCAGTACGGCTGCGACGGCATCATGCTCGGCCGCGCGATCTTCGGCACGCCGTGGCTTTTTACCGGGCGAACCGCAGAAGATGTCTCGCCAGAAGAACGCATCGATGCGCTCTCGCGCCTTACCGCCTACTTCGGCGAGCTGCGCCCCGCGAAGTCCCCGCACATCCTCAAGAAGCACGTGAAGGCGTTCATCACCGGCTGGGACGGCGCTTCCGAGCTGCGCGCAGAGCTCATGGAGGCGCATACGCTCGAGGATTTTCAGGCAGTGCTTGAGCGCGCGCCGGCAGACATTCTCCCCGCACAGGAAAGGGTGGCAAGCTAAGGTATACTCAGAGTAATGGCACACCAGTCCCTGTATCGCGCATACCGTCCGCAGTCCTTCGCCGACGTCGTCGGCCAGGAGCAAGTGACGAAGCCGCTCGCCGAGCAGGTGAAGAGCGGCACGGCAGGGCACGCGTACCTTTTCGCCGGCTCGCGCGGGTTGGGAAAGACCTCCGTGGCGCGCATATTCGCCAAGGAGCTCGGCAGCAGCCCGAAGGACATTTATGAGATAGACGCCGCGTCCAATAACACCGTCGAGGATATCCGCCAGCTCACGGAGAACGTCTACACGCTCCCTTTTGAGTCGCCCTACAAGGTCTACATCCTCGACGAGGCGCACATGCTCTCCAAGAGCGCCTGGAACGCCTTCCTGAAGACGCTCGAGGAGCCGCCTGCGCATGCGCTCTTCATCCTGGCGACCACCGAAGAAGAGAAGGTACCGGAGACCGTGCGCTCGCGTTGCCAGGTGTTCACCTTCAAGAAGCCGACCCGTGATGTGCTCGCAGGCGTGGTGACGGACGTCGCGAAGAAAGAGACGTTTTCCATAGAACCGGCGGCGGCAGACCTGATCGCGCTCTTGGCCGAAGGATCGTATCGCGACGCGCTCTCCATCCTTGAGCGGGTCATCGCCGCGTCACCCGACAAGAAGATAACGCTCGCGGAGACAGAAAAGTGCACCGGCGCGCCGCGTCATGAACTGGTCGCCTCCTTCGTGCGCGCTCTCTCTGAAGGGAACCAGGAGGCCGCGCTCGGCGTCATCTCCTCGCTCTCGAAGGAGCACATCGAGTACCCGCTCTACCTCTCGCTCGTGCTCGAGTACGTACGCAGCGTGCTCCTTGCGCGCCACGCGCCGGAACTCTCCAAGGAACTGGAAGGGGAGCTTGGGGCCGATACCTACGCCGAAGTACGCGCGCTGGCCGCAGACAAGGAGTCGCAGCTTACGCACCGCGCTCTTTCCGTGCTGCTCGATGCCGCGTCGCGCATGCGCTTCGCGCCCGTACCCGCTATCCCGCTTGAACTGGCTGTGTACGAACTCGGGGAAGCAAGGCAGTAGAGAGCCTGCATACTTGACAATACGAGAAAATCTCGTCTAGACGAGATTTTCTCGCTGTTCCGAGAGCAGGTTTCCAGATGGCCGTATCTCTTGGATGTTCTCGAGCGCGCGCGGCTCGACGGTGTAGTGGGCCTGCAGATAGCGCAGCATGTGGCGCAGCTCGCGGGCGAGCTGCTGTTTTTGCGCCTGTATTCCTTTCTCGCACTCGCACCTGCACGATGCGAGCGTATCCTCAAGGCTTCCCATGATGGTCGCGAGGTACGAAAAGAAATCTCCCGAGCGAATATGAAAATCGCTGTTAAGGGGCGCGTCGCGGAGGATGCGGGTGTAGCTTTCAAAAAAGTACTGTTCCATACATGAATGTTGAACTAGTATACCGATTCAAAGTTCAAGAATTCCTGAAGAAATTCTAAAAGGCTGTTAATAACTCGTGCCGCTTGCCGTTTGCTACCTTTGCGGGCAAGATTAAGGCCAACGGCCGAAAGGCCGACGGAAAACATTGGGAGATCGTCTAATGGTAGGACAGGGGCCTTTGAAGCCCTTAATCTAGGTTCGATCCCTAGTCTCCCAGCCAATTCAAGACAGGTCCGCGTTACTGCACGCTCACAAGCGTAAGCAGAACCAGAGTTATCGCGCCGAATATCCCGAGAGTCTTGAGGAAGTACGCTACTGCTTCAGCCCTCTTTCTTTCTATGAGCAAGACCGCGGGCCGATAGAAGAACAGGAACGCCATGACCGCTGCAGAAAATACGAACAGCGAGAGTATCCCCATGCCGTCGAGCAGGGTGTCGGGCGTGTCGTGACGGAGCGACTCGATAAACTGCATGAATAGCGCCACGGCGCCGATGTATGCCGCTGCGGCAGCTGCGTTTATGTAGGGATTCCATTTCATACACTGAGTATACCGCTGCGCCGCACCTCACCTACTCTCGGCGCCTGCGCCAGGCGAAAAATGCAGGAGCGACCAGCAGGGCGCCGATAATCGCGACGAGCATGTCTCCCATAGTGTCTTCATTGCTCGGCTGGTAGAGCTTGTTCGGAAACGCAAGATCCATATGGAGAATCAGGATGCGGAAGTAGTCCCAGCAGAATTCTGCAAACTCCCACAAGAATGCAATGAACACCACGACGGAAAGAATACTCAGCAGATCTTTCCAAAAATATTTCGTGAGCAGGTTCAGGGATGGGAACTCCCGCATGAGCAAGATCGCGAGCGCTGCGTCAGCTATGCCGCTCAGGAAGTGAACCGCCATATCGTAGCCGAAGAACCCTGTATTGCAGCCTAGGTATCGGTAGCAGTGGCCGTTCGATCCGTAGCTCCCATAGAGGGACAGGAAGAGAAAGAGCGGCACGGCAATGCACGCCAGGAGCATAAGAACGCGGTTCTTCTTGGAATATCGGCGTACCTGCGCCATTGCCTCAGTATAGCGTTCTTAGAGCAGCGAAGCTCGACTCTACTCTGCGACTTCCGGATAGGTGATCGTGGTTCCGCTTACCTCTGCAAAGGACGTTATCTTCTCTGGCTGCGATTTCCTCGCATCAAAGATGTCGATCACCGTGATGCCCCGAACAAGAAGCGCATCGCCGACAAGCGACCGGTGGCACCGCCACGGAACCGCTTCAGCGCACATGATCGCGACAGTGCGCTCCTGGGCAAGCGCAAGAAGCTCCGCGATCCCTTCGGCGAATTCAGGCGTCTGCATGTAGTCAGCATAGCCGCGGAAGCTCGCGTTCCTCCATGCCTTGTTCGGAGAGGCGGCCGTGGTCTTTCGGAGGCCGCCGAGCTTTTCAAGGTGCGCGTAGCCGATGCCGGCCTTCTCAAGCTCATGAGGCAGCGTATCAGTATTGAAGTGCGGCACGCGGCGGGAACGGGGTACCGTACGCACGTCAGCGAGAAAATCAATACCGTATGACTGCAGAATCCCGATGAATTCATCAAGCTCACGCGTTGAATGGCCGATGGTGTATATCGCGGTGCTCATCAGATTTTTATATCTTACATAGTATGTATGACGGAATGAGATAGGGGTGAAAGCTCCTGTATAGGGATTGCTGCGGATGCTGGTAGAATACGTGCATGACGACGAAAGCGGTCAAGACGAAAGCAGCCAAAAAAGGGGCAGTACACCGGATGCCGGCTGATTTTCAGAAGGCAGTGGATTCTAACCCTGCGGCGAAGGCGACCTGGAAAGAGGTCACCCCGCTTGCGCGCAACGAGTGGATCTGCTGGGTGACGTCCGGCAAAAGAGAAGAGACGAGAGGCATCCGTATCGAGAAGGCGCTCTCGAAGCTTTCAGGAGGGATGCGGCGGCCGTGCTGCTGGGCCGGCTGCCCTCATCGCTGATCCTAATTCTTATCTTTACGTATGCGCGTCTGGGACGTTGATCCGAAGTGTCTCTGCCGCCAGCACCTTCTCGGCGAGCATCGGGAGCTGCACGGCCTCTGGAACATCCTTACGAAGCACGGAGGCACAGGCGGGTATTCGCAGCACCCTGAGACGAAGCGCTGGGTCGGGAAGACGGCCGCGCTCTATGCGCGCCACGAAGCGCTAGTCCGCGAGATGGAACGCCGCGGCTACCGGCACAAGACGCCGCTCGATGCGCGGCTCGCAAAGGGGAGTGCGCGTCAGGACGTGTTCATCGACCGTATTCCGGCGCAGAAGAAGCTTCTTGCAGAAAAGCCGTGCCCTTGCTTTTCCGGATGACAGGCTTTCGCTCACACATACTTTACTCATATGCCTTTATACTTGAATTCATATGAGACATATCACCCCGCACCTCTGGTTCGACACGCGCGCTAAGGAAGCGGCAGAGTTCTATGCGGCTGCCTTCGAGGATGCGAAGGTCACCCACGTATCGCAGATCCGCGATACGCCTTCTGGAGATTCTGATATCGTCTCTTTCGAGATCGCCGGCCAGCCGTTCATGGCTATCAGCGCGGGTCCGTACTTCAAGATCAATCCGTCCATATCATTCATCCTGAACTTCGACCCGTCGCAGCGCGCTGACGCTAAGGGCGACCTCGACGCGCTCTGGAAGAAACTTTCCGACGGCGGCACGGCGCTCATGCCGCTCGGCGAGTACCCGTTCAGCGATCGGTACGGGTGGATACAAGACATGTACGGCGTCTCGTGGCAGCTTATGCTCACGAATCCGGAAGGCGAGCCGCGGCCGTTCATCACGCCCTCGCTCATGTTCACCGGAGCAAGCGCAGGCCGTGCAGAAGAAGCTATCGACTTCTACTGCTCGGTCTTCAAGGACGGCTTACGCGGAACGACGGCCCGCTACGCGGAGAGTACGGAGCATGACGAGGAGGGAACGATCATGTTCGCCGATTTCTGCATCCTCAACACCTGGCTGGCAGCGATGGACAGCGGGCACCCGCACGGGTTTTCCTTCAACGAAGCGGTCTCGCTCCTCATTCCCTGCGAAAGCCAAGAAGAGGTCGACTACTACTGGGAGAAGCTTTCGGCAGACCCTGCTGCAGAGCAGTGCGGCTGGCTGAAAGACCAGTTCGGCGTCTCCTGGCAGGTATCGCCGACGTCGCTCGGCGACATGATGGCCTCGGGTACGCCAGAGCAGGTCGCGCGCGTCACGAAGGCCTTTCTCGGGATGAAGAAGCTCGATCTCGCGCAGCTGAAGGCAGCTTTTGAGGGAAAGGCGTAGAAGTGCGTAGTATACTCTTACCAAGACATATAACGACTACCGTATGACCGACACCCAGCTTATTCCATACCTTTTCTTCTCCGGCACCTGCCGCGAAGCGATGGAGTTCTATCAGAACGCCTTCGGCGGAGAGCTGACCGTGCAGCTCATGAGCGACGTTCCCGGCGATGTTCCAGGGAAGGCAGAGCGCCCGAACGATGTCATGCACGCGATGCTGAAGGGCGGACTCGTGACGCTCATGGCGAGCGATTCGCCGGATGCGAGCGCTGCGGCAGCGAAAGTAGAGCTCTCGCTGAACGGAAGCGATGAGGCGACGCTCCGGCCAGTATTCGATGCGCTCGCCGATGGCGGCAGCGTGCGTACGCCGCTTGCGCGGCAGTTCTGGGGGGCGATGTTCGGGACGCTTACAGACAAGTACGGCGTCGATTGGATGATGAATATCGAGACACCGTCATAGTATGGCGCAGGTACTCATCGGCATCGCGGCAGGCATCGCCACGCTCATCGGCGGTATGCTCGCGCTCCGCTTCCGCGACAAGATCCATCTTATTCTCGGGTTCAGCGCCGGCGCGGTGATCGGCGTGGCCATGTTCGACCTGCTGCCGGAAGCGCTCGAGATGGGCGAGGCGTACCATGCGCTCGGCACGATCACGTCGGTATCGGTCATAGGCTTCATCGGCTACATGCTGCTCGACCGCGTGCTGCTCATCATGACGAGCGAGGAAAGCGGCCATCGCGGCCACATCGGCGCAGGCAGCCTGACGGTGCACAGCTTCCTTGACGGCCTCGGCATAGGGCTTGCGTTCCAGGTATCAGCGACGCTCGGGGCGGTGGTAGCTATCGCCGTGCTGGTGCACGATTTTTCCGACGGGGTGAATACCGTGAACCTGAGCCTCTTCGGGACGGGCAAGGAGCACATCGCGCGCAAGTGGCTCGCCGTCGATGCGCTCGCGCCGCTCGCCGGCATCCTGCTCGCATCGTTCGTCGAGGTATCCGAGGGTACCTTTTCGCTCATCCTGGCGCTCTTCGCCGGGTTCTTCCTTTATATCGGCGCCAGCGAGCTCTTGCCCGACAGCCACCATCGGCATCCTCGTCTTTGGACGACGCTTACGACCGTGCTCGGCGTCGCGGTGATATGGCTCGCCATTCACTTTGCGGGAGGCTAGGAAGGGACGTAAGATAGTGCTGTATGACCGCTCCGCACCAGGTACTCCTTTTCTATAAATACATCACCATAGATGCCCCTGATGCGCTCGCTGCATGGCTGCGTGAGCGCGCAGAGGCGCATGCGCTTGCCGGCCGCGCCATCATCGCGCACGAAGGCATCAACGCTACTCTGGAAGGGACTGTGGAAGCGACCGAGGCATTCGCGGCAGAATTCTCAGCTGATCCGCGCTTTGCCGATGTCTCTATAAAGCGAAGCGCGAGCCAAGGAAGCTCGTTCCCCAAGCTTTCGGTGAAAGTGCGCGATGAGATCGTCGGCACGCGCTTCCCGAAAGATCTTATAAACCCCGAACGACGCACCGCGCCTCGTATTTCTGCGCGCAAGCTGCGAGAGCAGCTTGCGCGCGACGAGGATCTGGTCATCATCGATATGCGCAACGAGTATGAATTCCGTTCGGGCCATTTCAAAGGGTCCGTGAACCCTGGGCTCTCATCCTCGCGCGACCTCCCGCGTGCGCTCCCGAAGCTCGAGCCGTACAAGCAGAAAAAGGTCGTGACCGTCTGCACAGGCGGCATCCGGTGCGAGAAGATGTCGGCTTTTCTCATGGAAAACGGCTTCACAAATGTCTCCCAGCTTGAAGACGGCATCCACGCGTATATGGAAGCGTACCCGGGCGAAGATTTTCTCGGAACGCTGTACACCTTCGACAAGCGGAAGACGATGCACTTCGGCGGCGAGCGCGAGGTCGTGGGCCGCTGCTACCTATGCGAAGCGCCGACGGAAGAGTATGCGAACTGCGCTAACGATGCCTGTCACCTGCATTTCTTGGTATGCGCCGGCTGCATGGGCGAGACTGGCACGTACTGTTCCAACGAGTGCATAGAAAAAGCGGCCCTTCCTGAGAAAGGCCGCATCAGTACGGAAAGAACTCTATCTTCTTGAACCCTGTCGCCTTCGGCTTTTCGTAATACACATTTGCGCGGAACCGTTCTCCGGCGAGCAGCTTCGGCCAGAAGTGCCTGTCGGCTTCGAGCATCCGGTCGTACGGCATCTCATGGCATGGAAACCATATGGGCCGCATGTCCGGCGTCTCTCGCGGTTCGCCCTGAAAGCGGGTGGTAGAGAACACATCGACGATCATGTACGGGCCGCAGGCATCGGCGATGCAGGTGAGCACCGCCTGGTGTTTGAGCGAGCTCATGAAAAGGCCGATGCCGATCTCTTCTTTCGTTTCGCGAATGATGCAGGCAGCAGCGGATTCCGTGCCTTCTATCTTTCCGCCTGGCCCGTTGAGCGTGCCTTTGCCTATCGGTCCCGTGAGCTTCTCGCCCAGGAGGATTTTCTCATTGCGCATGATGACCGCGAGCGTCGCGCGGGGGATGTCTTTCTGCCTGTTCATGGTATCTCCTCCGTAAGACGAGGGATCTTGCTAGTCCTTGTTCAGCGTACGCTTCAGATGGGCCATGTCAATGCGTAAGCGAGAGGAGCTCGAGAAACTCGTCTAATTCAGCGCCTTCAAGCACGCGCGCCCGGCCTGCCTTCAGGTTTCCGAGCCGTACGTTCATGACGCGCGTGCGCTTGAGGTCAGTGACCTCGTTCCGCATGGCGACGACCATGCGCCGGATCTGATGCTTTTTCCCTTCGGTAAGGGTGATGGTGAAGGAATGCTCGCCGGTGAGGCGGACCTTTGCCGGCTTCGTGCGATACCCTTCGATATCGACGCCTTCCTCCAGATATTTCTTAAAGCTCTCGCGAAGCGGCAGTTTCGTCTTCACCGCATACTCCTTCTCATGCACGGCGTCCGGGCTCAAGAGCCGTTCGGTAACGCGGCCGTCGTTCGTGAGAATGATGAGGCCGTACGAGTCTTTGTCGAGACGTCCGACCGGGAACAGTCCGAGGTTCTGCAGCTCAGGCGGCAATGATCCGGCGATATCCTCTTCTCCGTGCTGCGCCGAGTGGCTTATGACCCCGCGAGACTTGTTGTATGCCGCGTACACGAGCTTCTTCTGGGAACGCTTTGACGCAGCAACTTCGATGCGGTCTGTCTCTGTTACTTTCATGCCCACCTGCGCACGCGCTCCGTTCACGGTGATGCGGCCGCGCGCGATGAGCTCGTCCGCCTCACGGCGCGTCGCAATGCCCGCATGCGCGAGGTACTTGTTCAGGCGCATGGGAAAATCTGACCTCTCGTTCGTGCCGCTGTCATGATCTTTATGGTGAGCCGTCATTGCATGAGTATAGCGCGAGTATCGCTCACAAACTTTTCATGCACGTACGCGTATGGTATGCGCACGGGAATCGAAAGGAATTAGCACCTAAATAAACGCACACTTTTATGCTCAAGAGTATCAAATACGACCTTGCAATCGCGCTTCCGGCGCTCATGCTCGCCAGCGTCCTCGGCGCCTTTACGGTCGCGCACGCATAGCAAAGCGGATTAGTGAACGTATGTCAGAGTCAGCGATAGATGAAGGAAAGAGAGGGCCCGCCGTTAGGCGGGCCCTCTCTTTTTATACGGTATACTGCAGTAGCCCAGGCATAGGTACGAAGGCATTTAACGGGTAAGAAATGCCGCCGTCCGCCGTCTGCATATATGGATCAGGACTCCGCAAAACAGCACTTCATGGAGGCGTACGAACAGCACGCCGATGAACTTTACCGATTCTGCCTTTTCAAGGTGTCGGATGCTGAACGCGCGCAGGACCTGGTGCAGGATACCTTTACCCGCTACTGGCAGACGCTTCGGAAGGGCGAGGAAATCACCCATGGCCGCGCGCTCCTCTTCACGATTGCGCGCAATCGCATCACCGACTGGTACCGCAAGAAGAAGGAACAGTCGCTCGACACGCTCCAAGAAGAAGGAATTGAGTTTGCGGGCCAGAGCGGCACTGACATAGAAAGCAACGCCACCTATACTGAGATACTCCGCGCCGTCGATACGCTCGACGAACCCTCGCGGGAGGCTGTTCTCCTGCGCTTTGCCGAAGGATGGACGCCCGCCGAGATAGCCGCGCTCAACGACGAATCAGCTAACGCCGTTTCCGTCCGTATCAACCGCGCGATAAAGAAACTGCAAGACCGCCTACACGTATGACCCCGATAGAACGAGAACTGAAGAATTTGAATACGATACGCCTTCCTGACGAGGCGCGTGAGCGCATGCGTGCCGAACTGAGCGCGTATGCGGATCTGCATGCCGTGTCCGCGCAGCCGACGCTCGTTACGGCTGCTCCGAAAGGCTCGCCGGCAGTGCGCCTGTTCCAGGCGTTCCGCTTCCGCATGTACGCGAGCGCGGCCGCAGTCCTCGCTGTCGTCGTCGGCCTCGGCGGTACCGCGTACGCGTCTGCAGACGCGCTTCCAGGAGATACGCTCTACGCGGTGAAGACGAATATAGCCGAACCGATCCAGACGGCGCTCGTGCCGAGCACGGAAGGAAGGGCGGCGTGGCATGCCGTGTTGGCAGAACGCCGCCTCGAAGAAGCGGCGCAGCTTGCCGCGCAGAACCGTCTTTCGTCCGATACGCAGGAAAACCTTGCCGAGAACTTCAGTACGCACGTAGCTGCTTCTCTTCATGACGCGAAGCTTCTTGAGGAGTCCGGCCGTACCGAACGTTCGCTAGCTGTACGTTCTGACCTCGAAGCGCGCCTCGAGGCGCACGAGCACATCCTTAGCGTCATCGCCACGCACTATGCGAATATAGCGGATTCTTCCTCGTCGCAGGCGCTTGCAACCGCGCGCTCGCTGAACGACCTGCTCGATGCGGTGGAAGGCCGCGAATCAGCGGTGACTGCGGCGCGCCTGGCGCTTGAGAATGATATTGCTCCGGAACACGAGCCGACGGTCTCGACCGCCGTTTCTATATCGTCAGAACCTGCGAACGAGACGGTACGGGTAGCCATAGTGCAGCCTCCTTCCGCGCCTGATACGGCGGCCGCTATGCACAGCGACATGCGTGTAGAAGGATTTGCGCCGATGGCTGCGCGCGTGGCGCCGACCGCGAAGGTCGCGAGCGAATCTGCCGCAGAGGTGAGCGCCTATGATGCTGCGCGCGCTACCGAGGTGAAGAAGATCATCGATCTTCATGCAGAGCTGCTTTCTGCATTCCTCCCGCTGGCAAGCACGACGGCATCGTCTACAGAAGCATCCACGACCGAAGCAACGAGCACTCCTGGAACCGCGACCTCGACGGATGCAGGAATTGAGACAGACCTAGACGCAAAAGCTGCGACAGATGCGGCGAATACGCTGAAAGAGACGCTTCAAGAACTCCTGGATTGACTCTAAAGAAAGAATACAGCGCGCGCCGGCTTGCCGGCGCGCGCTGTATTCACCCCATTCCATATACGCTGG
>CAYOKK010000006.1:0-33532 GCA_964404565.1 uncultured Candidatus Saccharibacteria bacterium | reverse complement strand
CGCGCTTCAGGTTCAGGAGGATCTCCATGACTGATTCGCGGACGCCCTCGATGGTAGCGAACTCGTGCTGCACATCCTCGATCTTCACCGAGGTTACGGCTGCGCCCGGAAGCGAAGAAAGGATAATGCGGCGGAGGCTGTTTCCGAGGGTGTGGCCGTAGCCAGGATACAGGGAGTCAATCTCATATACGCCCTGCATCCCCTCTTCGGAGACGACGCGCGGCTTTGACGGAAGGGTGATCTGGTGTTCCATAACTCAATCGTAATCAACTAGATTTATAAGATGGCTAAGAGCCATGAGGAGCGGTCCGACGCGGCAGAAAGGCCACAGGCCTGAGGCGTCGGGCCGCCAGTTCATGTATCCTAACGGGAGTAGAACGAAAGCACGGAAATAAGGTCGCCTGCCGGAAGCGCAGACTCGGTGCTCGGCATGCTTGCCACGCCGCCCTGCATCTTCTTTACGTCCCAGGTGAGCCACTGCGGAAGCGGCGTCTCGGCGAATCGCTCAGCGAAATTCTCGAAGAGCGGGAGGCTCTTGCTCCCCTCTCGAATGCCGATCACGTCGCCGATGCGGATCTGGCGCGACGGAACGGTGGTCTTGCGGCCGTTCACGACGATGTGTCCGTGCGAGACCATCTGGCGCGCGGCGCGTCGCGTCGGCGCGAGCCCGAGGCGGTACACGACGTTATCGAGGCGGAGCTCAAGAAGACGGTGCAGCACGTCAGCAGGCGTGAGCTCGGAAGACGCGTGGGTCTTCATGGCGGTCGCGACGTAGGCGCTGAACTGCTTCTCAGAAAGGCCGTAGGTGACGCGCACCTTCTGCTTCTCGAGGAGCTGGCGGCCGTACTCGGTAGGGCCGCGGCGGCGGCGCGTCGTGCGCGCGCGGCGCTCGACAGCGATCGCAAACTTCTGGGTCTGCGTCTTTTCGAATACTGAAGGGCCGAGGCGCTTCGCGATCTTGTACTTTGGTCCGACTTTCATGCGACGTTCTTATCGATTACTAAATGCTATACGCGGCGCGGCTTAGGAGGGCGCGGGCCGTTGTGCGGCACCGGCGTCGCATCCTTGATGGCGCGGATAGCGATGCCCTTTCCAGAGAATGCGCGGAGTGCCGATTCGCGGCCTGCGCCTACCCCGCGGATAATGACGCTTGCTTCCTTCACGCCGATGGTAGCGGCCTTCTCGCCCAGAAGCTCGCCCACTTTCGCTGCTGCATACGGGGTCGACTTGCGAGCGCCTGAAAAGCCGAGCGCACCTGCCGAAGACGCCATGATCGCATTACCCTTCTCGTCCGTGAAGACGGCTTTCGTGTTGTTGAAGGTCGCCTCGACGTGCAGGACGCCGCGATCGATACGCTTCTTAGCGATACGCGAAAGCGCGCGCTCCTTGCGCCCCTGGTCAAGGCCGCGGCCGGACTTCTTGATAATGCGTTTCTTACCCATAGTAGTGCGTTACGTAGTGAGGAATGGTGAATAACGGGAACAAGGCTCTAAGTCTTCTCCAGAGAGCGGCGGCCAGAACCCATGGTCTTGCGGGTATTTCCGCGTACCGTGCGGGAGTTCGTCTTGGTGCGCTGCGCTTTTACAGGAAGGCGGCGCTCATGGCGAATGCCGCGCGTAGCGCGGATATCCTTGAGGCGCTTTATGTTCTGGCCCACTTCGCGGCGCAGCTCGCCTTCGATGGTGAACCCTTCGGCGAGCGAACGGATCGTCTGCTCTTCGTCAGCGGAAAGGTCGCTTCCCTTGCGGGTCGGATCGATCTTCGCCTGCTTGAGGATCTCGAGGGCACGGGTCGGGCCGATGCCGTAGATGAGCGGCAGCGAGTATGCAAGCTGCTTGTTATCAGGAAGGGTTACGCCGGCGATACGCATGTGAGGATGGGTAAGGATTAATGTCTACGGAAATATACGCACGTACGCTAGCCCTGACGCGCCTTGCGGCGAGGGTTTCGCTTGTTGATGCGGTACAAGCGGCCGCGACGGCGGACGATAATGTCCCCCGGCTGCTGAATCTTGATGGATGCGCGTACTTTCATAAATTAAAAGGCTACTACGTTAGAGGCGGCGAACGATGCGTGCACGTCCCCCGTACGGGTCTAGGACAAGTTCGACCTTGTCGCCGACCAGCACGCGGATGCGATGCAAACGCATTTTTCCGGCGAGATAGCTGAGTACCAGCTCGCCGGAAGGCATGCGGACACGGAACAAAGAATTAGGGAGTACCTCTTCTACGGTACCCACGGGTACATCTTTCTTCGTTTCCTCCATGTGTAGCTCAAATACTGTAGCAAATGGGCGTAGAGGCGTCAACGGCCTCCCTGGCCTATTCGCTCGGCGTGGTCGTGGCGACAGTGATGTCCGACGGATCGTCCGGGAAGGTGCTCGTCCAGAACGGACGGACGGTGAGGACGGCGCTCTGTACCTCAGAGAAACTCTGGATGATCGTGTAGGCGGCTGAACGGGTCTTTCCTGCTACGGCGCCCGCTATCTTGGCCGTATCGACGCTCCATACGAGCTTCGCGGTTCCCGAGAGGCTGAAGGAGAACGTCCCCTGCTCTGCGGTCGGCGCGCCCGGCGTCGATGGCGTAAGGGTCAAATCATCAGGATTCGCGATGCGGACTTCCTCGCCCTTATAGCTGCCGATGGAACGGAAGGCGATATTCTTCGCAAGCGCGCTGTTATCGAGCGCGACAGCGACCGCCGTTCCCCTGAGGTTCACGTTCACCGTATTGTCTTCCCCTACGGTGTCGGGCGCTGGCGCAGTGGTGATGAAGACCGATCCAGGAATCACGACGTACCCGGCCTTGAGTTCCGCGGCGATAGCCTCGTTAAGGCTCTTGGTAAGAGCGGCTTCGCTTTTCTGGTTCTGCGTATCGCGCGTCTCCTGGCTTACGGTCGCGCGCGTGCCTGAGAAGCCCCCGGTAAATGCTTCAGCGGACTTCGCCGTCACTTGGTCGAATGCGGCAGAACCTTCGAGTCCAGGTACGGTGAACGTGGTCGGGCCGATATTATACTCGTCGCCTCCCGTATCGGCGTATACGGTCGCCTGGATGCTGCCCGGCGAGCTTACGGAGCCTCCCGGAATGGTGATCGAGTTCTGAATGCGATAGATGAGGCCTTCGGGAGATTCGAAGCGGGTGTTCTTGATGAGCGTCTGAGGGTCTTCTTGCGTGTTATAGATGGTAATGACGCCGGAGGCTGGATCGTTCGCAGTCTCAGTGCTTTCGGCCGGCACGTTCGCGCTCACCGTCTTTTCTACCGTAATAAGCGCGTACGGAAGGTCGCCGCTATTGTACGTGGCGGTAAAGTCTCCCGATACCGAGGTGGTCTTTGCGGTCGGCGTCACGGTTACCTTCGCATCAGCGAAGGTGTAGAGCGCGGCGACGGAACCGACGACGATAAGCAGCGCGACAAGCGCTATTCCCCATGGAAATGAACGCTGGCGGCGGGGGCGGATGGGTCCGTGATCGCGCAGCGGAGGCGCCGCAGGCGGCTGATACCCTGCAGCAACTGGCTCTGGACGGCGCGGCAGCTCGCCGGCCTCTTCCATCTGCTTTCTGCGGGACGGCGGAATGATATCAGTAATAGTCTTAGGCATAACAAGTGCGTATTAGAACCCCCTTACAAACGTATAGGTTCAGTATATACCACGATGGCAGACAGCAGGCAGGCGGTGGGTATTACCTAGGCTACTCAGACAGTCTTCGCGCCATAGAGCGCAAGCATGAGGATCGGCGTATCGGTGTCGGCATCGGTGCGTACGGCTATCTGCGAAGAGAACTGCGACGGCTGGAGCGTAATAATGGAAAGCGGTTCGTCAGAGAGCCAGAGCGCGTGGAGGATAGAGCTGTCGAGCGCGCGCGAAAGGTAGCTGCGCGCCGCAGGATCCGCCAGGACAAAGAGCGTGCGCGGCAGGGCATGGCGTTCGGCGAAGCCTTTCAGCAGGTCTGCAAGGCCCTTGAGCCACTCGTCGCGCGCCGCGTCGGCACGCACGGAAAAGCGCGCGTTCCGGTCAGGATTCACGTATCCAGGCTGATTCCCCAAAGATGAGGCGAGACCGTTCTCTTCCTCTACGGTCAGGCGTTCTGCGTCGCGCGTCGCAGAAAGGAGCGACGATATGCCGAGCGGAAGCATGCCGACATCCACCAAAAGGCCTCCTTTTACGAACGTAATTCCTGTTCCCTCCGACGCTACGGTGAGCATCAGGAAATCTTTTTCGTGCGGGTACAGGTCGCGCAGAACACGGTACGTGACCGGCGCAAATGCAGTGAAGGAGATGGTGTGAGTGTGGTACAGCTTTCGCATGCGAGCGCGGACCTGGTCGGTCATCGCGCGATCGAGCGTCGAGGAAAGAATGACGATCTCTGCGCGCTTCGCGGTCTTCCCGAGCGGCTTAGCGGTGGGATAGCCGTTCAGTATGGTGGCTATGACGGTATCGCCGAAGCTGATGCGGTTCGGCGGCAAGCCGGTGTTCCCTGCAAGGACCTCTCCGAGCATTTTCCGCGTGAAGGTGAAGGGCGCGCCGGGCTGTACAGTCTCGGAGCGTACGCGCGTCTCTTGCCACGGCCCCGCGACGGAAATGAGCACATCGTCCACGCGCCCGCTCCCGGTCTCGCGCCGCAGCGCGGGCGCGCCCTTCTCGATGAGGTCGCTCCCGACGGTATCGACCGCCCGGAGCATGGCGCTGGCAGCCTCTTCTTCGGCGCGCGGACGAATCGGGTGCGATACGGCGAAGATAATGGCCGGCAGTTTCTTTTCTTGGTATCTGACATACGCACCGGATACGTGCGAGGAATCTATGGTCAGCAAGACGCGCGAGAACGTCTCCTTCTTCTTAAAGGGCCACATATAGTCAAAAGTATACAGCACAAGAGGCAGTACATACGGTGAGGGTAAGGCTTGGCCTAGCGGCCTCGAGCGCCCTCACCGTATGTACTGCCTCTGTGCGTACCTATGTGGCTATACGAGTATCCCTTTGATGCGCCGGACGCCCGAGGCGACCGCTTCCTCTTTCTTGATCTTGAAGCGTTTTCCGCCCTCGTGTATCTCGCGCGTATTCGCCACGTGAGGGCCGCCGCAGAATTCGAGAGAGAAGGCGTTCGGGATGTCAGGATTCTCCTGCGTCGCGTGCGCGGGGCCGACCGAGTATACGCTGACCGTATCTGGATACTTAACGCCGAACTCCATCTCAGCGCCGAGCTTCTCTGCTTCCGTGCGCGGCATGACGGTGCGGGTCACGGGCAGATCCTGGTAGACGATATCGTTCACGATTTCCTCCACTTTTTCCTTCTGCTCGTCCGTCATCTTTCCAGGACTCGAGAAATCGATGCGCAGGCGCTCGCTCGTGATGTTGCTTCCGCGCTGGTGCACGTCTGGGCCGAGCACCATCTGGAGCGCCTTTAAAAGTATGTGGTGCGTCGTATGATACCGCACGGTCTGTTCGGCATGGTCAGCCAGGCCGCCGGCGAATCGCTGCGCGCCGCCCTGGCGCGACTGCTCCTGGTGCTTCTTCATCGCATCTAGGAACTCAGCCTCGTCTATGGAGATGTCGAGTTCGGCAGCGCGTTCCGCCGTGAGCTCGAACGGAAAGCCGTAGGTAGAGAAGAGCACGAAGGCGTCTTCCCCGCTCACCCGGCCGTTCGCCTTGAGCTTATCGAATTCGCGCATGCCCTGCGTAAGCGTCTTGCGGAACTGCGCCTCTTCCTTGGCAAGCTCTTCGCGGATCTTCTCGGCGTTTTCAGCGATGTGCGGATAGTGACCTGCGTATGCATCTGCGAACCCTTCAGCTACGCCGGCGAGCACCTGGTCGGCTATGCCGAGCCGGTCGGCCTCGCGGATGGCGCGCCTGATAAGGCGCCGCAGGACGTACCCTGCTTCGGTGTTCGACGGCGTAATGCCTTCGGCGATCATGAACGTCGAAGCGCGCATGTGGTCGAGGATGATGCGCATGGAACGGGTAGTATCTTGATCCGCGCCGTACGTTTTTCTGGTGCGCTCTTCAAGAACTGCGCGCGCTGCGTCAAAGACATCTATCCTGAAGACGTCCGGCGTATCTATAGTAGCGAATGCGAGGCGCTCAAGGCCGCCGCCGAAATCGACGTTCTGCTTCGGCAGGTTCGAGAACGAGCCGTCCTCGTCCTTCACGAACTGCATGAATACGGAGTTTCCTATCTCGACGAACCGGCCACAATCGCAGTTGGGATGGCACTGCGGTCCCCACACCTTCTCGGCATCCGGCGTCGCGTGGCCGCCGGGAAACGTCGTGTCTGGCATGAAGTCATAGAAAACCTCTGAATCCGGGCCGCCAGGCTCCCCTGCCGGCATGTTCGCCGGTACGCCTGCACGGCTCCACCAATTCTTTTTCGCGTCGTACGCGAATATCCGCTCATCGGGCTGCATGCCCTTCTCGTATCCTTCTGCCTCGTTGCCGATGTTTGCAAACGTTGCCTCTATGCCTTTCTGCGCGAAAAGCGTCTTCCATATCTCGACGGCTTCTTCGTCTGCCGGCATGCCGGTCGCCTCATCGCCTGCGAAGACGGTCACATATAGGCGGGCCGGATCAAGCCCGAGTCCTTCCTCTTCGCTCGTGAGGAACTCAAAAAGCCACGGCAGCTGCTCTTGCTTGAAGTAGTCGCCGAGCGACCAGTTGCCGAGCATCTCGAAGAACGTCGTGTGGCGGTTGTCGCCCACCTCTTCTATATCGCCTGCACGGAAACTCATCTGCGAATCCACGAGACGTGCGCCCTCAGGGTGATCCTTTCCTAGGAGGTACGGAACCAAGGGCTGCATGCCTGAAGAGGTGAAGAGCGTGGTCGGATCGTTGCCCGGCACGATGGGTGCGGACGGAATAATTGCATGGCCGCGAGACTTATAGAAGTTCAGAAATCGCGCGCGTACGTCGGATACATTCATGAAAGAGACGATACCACGGCTTAGCGGCAGACAGAAAGAGGAGAGCGGCGAGAATATGAAAAAGAATACGGACAAAAATACAAAAATGGAGGCCGCGCAGCGGCCTCCTAAAAAGCACTCAAGTCACATAATTCGCCGAAGCGTCGCACGCTGCCCTGGATAGCCAGGAATCTCGCCCGGCTGAACCCTATACCGCGGGCAGCGGATCCCTTGGCTCTCAGGTTTCGGCGTATCAGCCTCTGCAGGAAAGGGCGCGTCGTCTGAGCCGAATTTCCTTCTTGCCGGTGTCTTCACCATAGTAGTCTTCCTCCGAAAGGGGTTAGGCGCACCTGCGTTCATCCATATGCTCGTGCGCTCCGTACCCATACTGCTGTACGGCTGGTGAAAAGTGCATGTAGCGAATGTGGCACACACTTTTGGCCGCACGCTCCCCTGCGGGTATACTCGCTGGTATGGCTACTACGAAAAAACCTAAGAAGCGCGGGTGGGGCTTCGATACCAAGGAGCTCGACACGGGCGTCCGTCCGCAGGACGATTTCTATACATACGTGAACAAGAAATGGATGAGTGCGAACCCGATACCGAAGAATGAGTCGCGCTGGGGGACGTTCATGATCCTGCGCTATGACACGGAAAAGAAGCTCCACGCGCTCATGGACGAGCTCATGAAGGGCCGTGCGCCCAAGAAAGGAAGCGCCGAGCAGCTCGTGCGCGATTTCTATACCTCCGGCATGGACACGAAGCGCCGCAACGCGCTCGGCATGGATCCTCTCGCCCCTATCCTGAAGCGCATCGACGGCATGAAGGATACGGAAGACCTCACGCCGATGCTCGCCTGGCTGCACCGCATCGGCATCGGCGCCGTATGGGGCTCCGGCGTCGAGCAGGACGCGAAGAAGAGCGAACGGTACGCCTTCCACCTCGGGCAGGACGGCCTGGGAATGCCCGACCGCGACTACTACCTCAAGGATGACGCTGAGTCCAAGCGCGTGCGCGACGCATATCGCGTGCACGCCGTGAAGCTCTTTCAGCTCATGGGGTACGCGAAGGATGCTGCGGAAGCCGCCCGCGATACGCTCATGCGCATCGAGACCGCGCTGGCAAAGGCCTCCATGAAGAAGGAAGACCTGCGCGATCCAGAAAAGACGTACCATAAGCTCTCTCGCGCGCAGCTGCAGAAGCTCGCGCCGCAGGTTTCCTGGAAGCAGTATCTTGCAGACACCGGCGTCGCTGACCGCGCGACGCTCATCGTCATGCAGCCGGAATTCTTTAAGGCAGCGGGCGCGATGCTTGAGAGCATTCCGCTCGATGAGTGGAAGACCTACCTTTTCTGGCACGTCGTGAACGATTTCGCCGGCGCTCTGAGCGACCGGTTCGTGCGCGAGAACTTCTCCTTCTACGGCACGGTCCTTTCGGGAACGACTGCCATGAAGCCCCTGTGGCGGCGCGTGCTCACCACCGTGAACGGCGGCCTCGGCGAACTTATCGGCAAGGTATACGTAGAGCGGCACTTCCCTAAGGAAGCAAAGAAGCGCATGGACGCGATCGTGGACGACCTCTTCACGGCATACGAAGCCCGCATCAAGAGCCTGGAATGGATGACGCCTGCCACGAAGAAGAAAGCGCTCTCTAAGCTTGCCGCGCTCACGCGGAAGATCGGCTACCCGAAGAAGTGGAAGTCATATGCCGGCCTCGTCATAAAGGCAGACGACTACGTCGGCAACATCATCCGCGTGACCGAATACGAGCATCGCCGCGCCATGAAGAAGCTGCCCGGCCCTATCGACTGGGAGGAGTGGTTCATGTACCCGCAGACGGTGAATGCGTACTTCGCGCCGAACATGAACGACATCGTCTTCCCCGCTGCCATCTTGCAGCCGCCGTTCTTCGATGCCGCTGCCGACGATGCGGTGAACTACGGCTGCATCGGTGCCGTCATCGGGCACGAGATCACGCACGGCTTCGACGACGAGGGCTCGAAATTCGACGCAAAGGGCAACCTCAAGAGCTGGTGGACCGCGGAAGACCGGAAGCGGTTCGAGAAGAAGGCCAAGCGCGTAGAGAAGCAGTTCGGCCAGTATACGGTCGCGGACGGCCTTCACGTGAACGGGAAGCTCACGCTCGGCGAGAATATCGCTGACCTCGGCGGCCTCTCTATCGCCTACGACGCGTACCAGCTTCAGCTCGCGCGTAGAGGCGCACAGGAAATCGACGGCCTTACGCCGGCCCAGCGCTTCTTCATCGCCTTCGCGGTCTTCGAGCGCGAGAATGCGCGGCCGGAAGTCGAGAAGATGCTGGTGCTCACGGACCCGCACTCGCCAGGGAAATTCCGCATCAACGGGCCGGTGTCGAACTTCACCCCGTTCTATGACGCCTTCGGCGTCAAGAAAGGCGATGCCCTCTACCGCGCGCCTGCGGCGCGCGAGATGGTGTGGTAGCGGAGGCGAAGGCGCACTAGTGCGTCAGCTTGAACGCGAGCCATATGCCGGCGATAGCGCCGGCTGCTGAAAGGAATATCGACGAGAACGAGAATACGCCCGCGCCCCAGAGGCTCGGGATGAACCCGCCTACTACCGAACCTACGACAAGCCCGAGCCAGATCATCTGCTTCATGCAGATATAATAGCATCAGGACTTTTCTATAACACCCGCCATTCTCTCGAAGCACGCGCTCCACGCGTCGAATGTTTCTTGGTCGTACGAATCTTCTGGCGGAATCGACGTAAGGGCCATTCTCGTCTGCTCTCCCATGCTCTCGAATTCTATCTTGAATCCTGCTGATATGCCGGCCGGGTCATCGGTTTGGGAATAATCTATGACACTAAAGGAGAGTTCTTCGCATGGTTCGACCGTAGTATACGTGCCGGTATATTCGCCCGATACCGCATCATGGGGATCGGAGAACCGGAAGTGACCGCCAGGCCGCACGTCAAGCTCGCGCACGTCCATGATTATTCCTGGCGCGAACCACTGCGCGATCTGTTCCGGCACGGTCCAGGCATCCCACACGAGTTGGCACGGAGCGTTGAATACGCGCGTAACGAGCAGCTTGGTATTGCTTTTATCGGGTGGCATGTTCATTGCGTAAGCATATCAGTAAGACGAAGTTTGCTTGGCAGTCTGGGATTATGTTGGAATCGAAGTAAGGCTTGACACAAGTATATCTATGTTATAATTTGCATACAGTTCCTGCTCGTATGCGCAGGTCGTTGGCTTCGGCCAATAAGAGGGTTTTGCTTCTGCCCTAACTTAGGAGCATGCACATGGAGAAGTCGTATGACTTCGAAGAAAATCTTCAAGATCTCTGGTGGGCCGAGTAAGTTCGACCTCATGGTATCGCTGTTTGACGGCGACTCATCAAATCGTCGCTCCGTCAGCTTCACGGTTGAAGAACAAACGTGTGAGGTGACTATCAGCACTCTCTCGCGAGAAGATGGTTCGGGTGAATCCTGGAACTTCAGTGGGTTTGTACGTGGATCAATCGTGAGTCCGGGATATGGCATCAAAGGCTACTACTCGAGCCAGCGCCGGTGCGGACATTTTGAGGTAATCAATCCGTAAGCACCACCAGAGAAAAGCCCTACGCAAGTGGGGTTTTTCTTATTTATTACTAGCAGAATGAGTTTAGAACTTACACCCACTCGATCGGCTTTTCGCCGTGCTTTTTTAGGTACTCGTTCGTCTTGCTGAACGGCTTGCTGCCGAAGAAGCCGTTTACGGCGCTGAAAGGCGACGGGTGCGCGCTTTCGAGCACTAAGTGCTTGCTGCGGTCGATGATGGCGCCCTTCTGGCGGGCGTAGTTGCCCCAGAGGATGAAGACGAGATTTTCTCGTGTATCCGAGATTGTCTTGATGGCGGCGTCGGTGAAGGCTTCCCAGCCTCGGCCCTGGTGCGAGCCAGGCTGGCTTGCACGCACCGTCAGCGTCGCGTTCAAAAGCAGCACGCCCTGCTCTGCCCACCTCGTGAGGTCGCCGTTCCCTTCTACGGCTTGCGGCACAGGTTTCCCTAAATCGCTCTCAAGCTCCTTATAGATATTGCGCAGCGACGGCGGCAGCGTGATTCCCTCTTCCACCGCAAAGGAAAGGCCGATGGCCTGGCGCGCGCCGTGGTACGGGTCTTGGCCGAGTATCACCACCTTCACCTTGTCGAATGGCGTCAGCTCGAAGGCGCGGAAGATGTTCTTCGGCGCCGGGTACACGTTCTTTTCCGCGTACTCTTTCTTTACGAAATCGGTGAGCTCCTTGAAATACGGCTTTCCGAATTCATCTTGGAGCGCCTTCTTCCACGATGATTCGATGTTCACTTCCATACGCAGATCGCCGGTTCTACCCTATGCCTTCTTCTTCGCGGCGCGATGGAGCGTCAGCAGCTTCTTCCCTGCCGCATCGCGGTACGGGCAGAACTCGCAGTTCTTGCCCGTGGGCGGGATCTCTTCGGAATCCAGCGTCTTCTTTATCTTCGGCAGCACGTCGTCTATCCAGCCGGTCTCGCCTTCGCACGGCACGAGCGTGACCTCGAACTCGAGCTGTCCGTCGAAGGCTGCCTTGTCGGACTTCGCGTTCGCGTAGACGAAGTACCCCATCGGCGAGACGTCGAAGCCGTTCTTCCGCAAGAGCCACTGGTACACGCCCATCTGCCGCGCGTACGAGTCTTTCCAGGAAGAATCGTCAAGCGTCGCTATGGTGCCGTCCTTGGAGGTCGCCTTGTAGTCGACGACGATGAGCTGACCGTCGCTTCCCTTCCAGATGTCGTCTACCGCGCCCGAAATGGTGAAGCCGGTCTCTGGATCCTTGTATTCGATACCCTCGAAGTTCTCCCGCCAGGTGTTCATGTTCTCGTGCGTGAAGGGCACCGCGTCGATGCCGTACTTCTCGCAGAGCGGGTGGCGCGTGCCGTCTGCGCGGTGCGCGTCGAATTCCTTCTTGAAGAGCGCATCCACCGCGATGTTGATGGTGAACGCAGGGCCGCGCGGGCGTGCGGTGCCGAGCTTGTTGTCGATATAGAAGCAGCGCGGGCACTCGTTGAACAGCTCGATCTTGGAGCGCGAGAGGCGCCACTTTGGGCCACCGTAGTTCCAATCGGCGTTGCGGTTCGGGTTATAGAATTTCTTGAATTCGGCCATAGGTGATGAAGTACGTAAAAGGTGCTAATGATGCTACGAGGTGTGCAGGACGACATCCTTGCTGGTGTCGTGCAGCGTGCCTATCTCCGCGACGATTCTTCCGATGCGTTCGGGAGTGACGCCTATCTCCCGCAAAAGCTCGCGGTGCTGGCGCAGCAGCTCGGTGGTCGAGATGTTCTTCTCGATGAGAAGCCGCTTCTCTGCCTTGCGGAGCGTGGTGAGCGCGGTTATCGGGTACAGCCCTGAAGCGACGATGCGGTCATACAGGTTCCCGTGGTGCGGGTAGTTCCAGCCGATGAGCGTGATGCCCGCGCATGCGCCGTACTCGATGGCCTGCGAGGTGAACTTCGTGTTCGTGATGAGATAGCCGTGGTCGACGTGCGGCGCATCGCCGCCGTGCCCGCCCTCATGCTCCTGGTTCGCCCATATGTCGTCCATGCGCGCCTTCACATAGAGGGCGACCTTCACGTCGGTCTTATAGCTCGGTTCGTTATGGTACTTGAGCTCGGCCGCCAGGTACTCGCCGCCCCGTTCGGCGTACACGTCTACCTCGTGCGTGACGCATTTACCTTGGAGAATCTGCCGCGGAAGGACGTTCCACCCTTCGCTCTTAAAAAGCTCAGAGACGAAGTCTTCGAACGGATGCCCTGAAGGGCCGAATTCGAATAGCGCGCGCCGCAGGCTATAGCGGGCGGCCGCGGCGCGCCCTTCGCGCCGGAGCATGGTGAAGGCACGGCGGTATATCTGCGTGCTCTCCTCTTCAGGCCCCATAGTCGCCTCGATGGTGGCGCGGATGCGCGCGGCGACCGTATCGCTCGCGCCTGCGCGGCGCAGCGAGCGCAGGAGCTTCGTTCCGTCCCACTGCTCGAGGCTCCCGTCTGTCTTGACTATGTCCGGCATGCTTCAGCCTATGATACCACCGCCGACGCATTCTTCCTTGTCATATATGACGAGCGATTGGCCGGAAGCGACGGGTTCAGGAACCGGCTCACTGGGTGAAAAGACCGTGCGCTCGGCGTTCAGCGCGCCCTTCACGTTCGGGCCGTGGTAGCGGTACTGCGCCGTATACTCTTTCCCCTCTACCGGTTCAAAAAGCCAGTTTGTCTCGCTAAGCGCGAAGCTCGCGCGCGCTTCTGCGCGCTTTTCGCGCGAGACGACGAGCACGTTCTTCGCACTATCCTTCCCGACGACGAACCAGGGGCCGGGCGCCGCTCTAGAAAGCGCCACGCGCTGCCCGAGCGTTGAAAGGAGCGCGCCGTGATGCGTGCCCACCTCTGCGCCTGTCTCATCGACAGCTTTCCCCGGCTCGGCACCGAATTCCTGCGCCAGGAACTCTTCGACGGAGACGTTTCCCAGGAAGCAGATGCCTTGGCTGTCTTTTTTTAGCGCCGTGGGGAGCCTCATCTTCTTCGCCAGTGCGCGCACGTCTGCCTTACGCATCTCGCCGAGCGGAAAGAGCGTGTCGGCGATCGCTTCCTTCGGCACGGCCCAGAGGAAGTAGCTCTGGTCTTTCTCAGGATCGATGCCTCGCAAAAGTCTTGGCAGGTTCGTCTCCTCTGTGCCATGTGCGCCGCGCTCGACGCGCGCATAGTGGCCGGTCGCGATGCAGCTGGCGCCCTGCGCCATCGCGAATGAGTGAAAAGCGCCGAACTTCACCTCGCGATTGCACATGATGTCTGGGTTCGGCGTGCGTCCTGCCTCGTACTCGCGCAAAAGATAGTCGATGACGCTGCGGCGGTACTCCTCAGACGCATCGAGCGTTATAAACGGGATACGCAGGTGCGCCGCCGCGCGCATGGCGTCGCGCCTGTCCTCTGCCCAGGTGCACGGCATTCCCGGCGGGTACCAGCCCTTTATGAATACGCCGGTTACGCGTGCGCCCGCTTCTTTCAAGAGCGCAGCGGTCACGCTCGAGTCGACGCCGCCGGAGAGTCCGACGAATACCTTCGTCCCAGAAATAGGATAATTGACAGCACTCCTCATTGTGTCACTATATCACCGTACGGCAGACAGGAAAGGAAGTCGTATGAACGTGCACAGTTCTTTTCACGTACAGAATATCTTTGCCGTCCAGGCAAAGCCGCCCGATCCCCGGGAAGGAAGAGTGTTCCGCCCGATCATGCTCTGCCTTCCTGCTACCATGACGCCGCGGGGAGCGCTCCACCTCGAGCACAAGAAGCTCGTCGGCATCTACAGCGATAATGGCTGGCTCTCGGTGCAGCTTCCTCGAGAGAACGTGGGGCTGCTGGGGCTTCCGCTTACGGGTACGCACCCGAGCGGCACCTGGGAAGATGCCTGGCTCGATGACCGCATCGATCTCTTCTGTCTTCGCGGATGGGAATGGGAGCTGGTCGCCGAGTGGGACGATCTCCCCCTACGGCATGCAGTACGCTAAGCCGCGACAGGTTTCCTGTCGCGGCTTTTATTTTTACGTGCGTTCTCGCTAGTCCAGGTGCTTCTCACGGTTCTCTTTATGTCCTTCGAACGTCTCGGCGTAATGCATCTCGCCGTCTTTCCCGGTGAGATAGTAGAGATAGTCTGTGTCAGCCGGGTGCAGCGCCGCATAGAGGGCGTTCGTTCCCGGGTTCGAGATAGGCGTCGGCGGCAGCCCCGTATTCTCATAGGTATTATAGGGAGAGTCCACGTCTAGGTCTTCGGCCGTCGGCGTGTAGCCGTTTTCGCGGTGAATATAGCCGAAGACTGCATCTACCTGGAGCGGCATGCCGAGGTCTATGCGGTTCCAGAGTATGCCCGCTACCATCTGCATGTCTTCGGGAGTCTTCGCTTCGCGCTCCAGGAGCGAGGCCATGATGACAATGTCAGAAAAGGAGCGCTCCGACGAGAGAATGTCGGGCGTAAGGTCGGCGATGCGCAGGCTGAACTGCGACTTGAGCCGCGTTACGATGTCGCCTTCTTCGGTCCCGGGCATAAAGAGGTATGTTTCAGGAAAGAGATACCCCTCGCTCGTCGAGGCTGCCTCCAGGAATGCGGCCGCGTCGAAGCCGGGCAGCTGCTGTTCGAGAGTCGCCGCCATGTCAAAACGGGTCATGCCCTCGGTCAGCGTGACGCGTATCGGCTGAATGCCATGCCGCGCATGCCCGGTGCGCCAGAGAACGGTCGTAAGGGGTACCCGCTGCGTGAACACGTACGCGCCGGGATCAAGATGGTGGTCGAAGCCGGAAACCCGGGCAAGAATCCGGAAGGCCGTTCCGGAGCGGATAACGTGCATCTTCTCCAGAGTCTCGGCGAACTCGGCGGCCGTCGAGTCGTCGGGAATGGTGATGATGGAGTTCGCAGGAAAGGCCGCAGGCGCCGAGAGGAACCAGAGGACAACGATCGCCAGGAGTACGGCTACTGCGCCGATGGCACGGCGCATTCCCTTGCGGGAACGTACGGCGCCATAGAGCCGTGCAAGAGAAGAGCGTGGGCGCAGATCGCGCGGTGCCGGAGGAAGGTCGAAATGCATGCTAGGTCGGAAGGTTCGCAGGCGCGCCGCTCGTCGTTGACTGGATACGCGGAAGGTTCGGCATCTCGATCGCAGCCGACGGGACATGGAAGAGGGTGGCCAGCTCCTCGGTGCTCATCACCATCCACGGACCGATATACGGGTCATGGTAGAAGGCGCGGCGGCGGTAGTACTCGACCGCCTGATGGTGCAAGTGCTCTCGATGGTGTCCGCCCGGGTCTTCCCATGGGTAATCGTTGAACATGGTATCGAATGTTCCCGCAGGCCTGAAGTTGTTGTAGTTATCGGTGGAAAACGGCTTCAGCATCGTGCCGAGCATGAAAGGGATCATCGCGCCGTGGTACTCCTCCTTCGGCGCCGTATAGATGGCGCGCATGCCTACGTCGAAGCCCGGCTTGCCGATGTTCCGCTCGATCGCCGCCATCGCGTCGGACTGCCCTTTCGTCGGATTCGGGAAGCCGGGCGTCTCGTGCACCGTGCCGGTTATAGGATCGCGGTACGTGCCCGGGGTGGCGGTCTCCTTGCGCAGCTTCGTTATAAGGTCTTCTGCCTCATCCTTCCAGGTATAGGGCTTGCCGTCTTTCGTGCGCTTGCCTTCGAGCTTTTCATTTTTCGTCGCGCGTATGACCATCTGAAGCCAGAGCTGCTCCTGGGGGCCAACCGACCCTAAGAGCTCGAGCATCTGCGCAAGCGGATCGACGATCTCATCCGGCTCTGCGCCCGGGGTGTCGAGCTTATAATCGACGTACGTCTTTATCGGATAGGGATCGGGCTTGGTCGTCACCCATTCAGTGGCGAACATGCTGTTCTCGTGCGCGGCCGGATCAAAAAGGAGGCTGTAATCCTCGGCCTCGACGATCTCCATATTTGGGTACTGCGCGTAGAAGGCGGCCTCGACGCCGCGCCGCAGCCCTGCGCGCGTCCAGATGTAAAAGCGGACACGTCCGCCGATAGACACGACTTCGAGAGAGAACCAGGTGCGTACCTTGCCCTGCCAGTACTTAGCGTAGCTGGTGCTCTCGCCGGAAGTGATGTGCAGGTTCGCGAGCACTGTTTCCATGGCGAGCGGCGTCTTCTTGGTGTCGCGCGGCATGCGCAGCTCAAGCAGCACGGTTTCCTGGCTGGCGATGAATTCTGCGCGTCGCGCGCGCACCCACTGGTCGAACGTGAAGCGTGTCAGCAGGAGCGGCACCCACAGAGGCGCGAAGAAGCCGAGGAAAAGCCAGTTGCGGAACGTCTGGTACGGGTCGAGGGTAAGGAAGGCGAAGTTCATCACCGCGAAAAGGATGATGAGGGGCTTTGCGCTCAGGTGGTGCCCTGAGTCGTGCAGGCTGTGCTCTAGTTTTTCCGCGAGGCCCATGAGCGGGAATCCGCCGCCTCCGCCGTGGCTGTCTGACATTGCGTACAGTATACGACGAATGCCCGCATACGCGGGCATTCGTCGTGTGTATGAACCTTCAGTATCTTAGGCGACTGAGTACGTGCCGTCCTTCTGGCGCTTGAAGTTCTTCGGGTCGTTGAGGTTCACGAGAATGGTGTTGTCTTTCACGTAGCGGACCTTCTTCACCTGGTCGATCACCTGCTCGCGCGTAAGCGGGCCTTTCTTCGCGAGCACGTCGCGGATGACGTCGCGTACGACGCCCGGCTTGAAGCCCCACTCAGAGAGCGCATAGAGGCCGCGGCCGACGAGGACGAAGCGCGCATCCTTGATGAGCTCGTTATGCGTCGTCGCCACATGCGCTTCTTTTGCGAACAGCTGGCCGATGGCCTTGGCAACATCAGAGAAGTGCATCGGCTGGCCTGCGCGCTTTATGACGAGGTAGGCGTAGTCGCGGATACCCTTCGTGCGGATGGCAGGCGCCTCTGCACGGCCCCACTCAGAAAGCGGGTTCGCGGAAATAGTCTTGGAAAGAGAGAGCCAGCGTTTCAGCACTTCTTCGTTCTTGTAGGCATCGTTCACGTCGCGAAGCTCCTCGAGGAAACGGTCCATCATCTCGCCTTCGGCGAGGACGTCCTTGTCTGACAGGGATGCGTAGAGACGGGTAAGCGCCTGGTGTACGGCTTCGGCAGTGCCGTGGTCGACGTGCCAGCGCGCGTAGAAGTGCTCGGTCTCGCGTTCGCGGAAGAAGGAGCTTCCGACGACGAGCAGGAAGCGGAAGCGGTTACGTGCCTTCTCGTCCTGCGCAAGGCTGTTCAGGAGCTCGTCTTCCTCTATGACGGCGCCGAGTCCGTGCATATGGTCAGAAAGCTCATCAAATACCGTCTGCGCTTCCTTGAAGGTCTTGCTGGTGCGGATGGTCTCGAGGCCGGCGGCTTCGATCTGGCGGACGCGCTCGCGCGTAATCCCCCATCGGTCGCCGATGGCTTCCAGCGTCTCGCGCTCGGCAGATGCGCCGAGTCCGAACCGGTACGTAAGTACCTCGCGGGCGCGTTCAGGCACCTCAGAAAGCAGCTGCTTCACGAGCTGCGCGCTGTCGAAACCGAGCTTTGCAGAAGGAGACTTCGCCGCCTTTTTAGAAGTCTTTGCTACGCTCTTGGGAGTACCTGCGCGCTTCGGCACTTTCTTAGATACTGTTTTCGTACTCTTTTTAGCCATATAAATGAGTGTGTTGTCCATACTTTATACCAGAAGCGGTAAAAAGAGTCAAACTCATGCTTTTTTCGTATGTTTGGGGATAACCAAAAGCGTGTGCTCAAGAATAAGCTTGAGCGGGACAGAGCGTTCGTAAAGCAGGGGCATGAACGCAGAGAGGTCTTCCAGAAAGCTTGCGAGCTCCGCCCGCGCGGCAGGCGTCTTCCCTTCCTGGAGCTGCGCATGCGCATGCGCCATGAGTCCTTTCAGAAGTTCGGCGATTGCTGCGCGGGCTTCGTTGGCTGTCTCGGCCTTATCTGATTTTGTGCGCTCAAGAAGCGCTGCAGCGTATTTCTTTCGCTCGGCATCGGACAGGGTCAAAAAATGAGCCGCGGCTTCAAGTGCAGCGTTCGAGGAAGCGTCTGACGGTACCTCTGCGCCGCCGCCTTCCTCTGCCGCTCCTGGCAATGGAAGAAGCCGTGAACGGAGTGTCGGAAGGAGTATTCCGAGCGACGGGGTGCCGAGAATGATCGTGACTCCTGCAGGCGGTTCCTCGACGACCTTCAAGAGCGCGTTCTGCG
Organism: uncultured Candidatus Saccharibacteria bacterium; assembly: GCA_964404565.1. Lineage (GTDB taxonomy): Bacteria > Patescibacteriota > Minisyncoccia > Phycocordibacterales > Phycocordibacteraceae > C7867-001. The sequence goes on along the minus strand of CAYOKK010000006.1, from coordinate 14,881 downwards.
CTTCATGAAAGAGGCGTGCGGCATAGACGAGTATCAGCTTCTGGTCGTGCAGAGCGCTCTGGTATGCCGCGCCAGCCACCTTGCGCGCATCATCGACCGAGAAGAGGTCGAAGGAGAAGGTCAGGATGTCAGGGTTGTCTGCGCCGGAAAGGGCAAGATGGCGCGCGGCGAAGCCGCGCGCCCGTTCCATCACCTCTTCTTTCTCTCCCTGCGCTACGAAGGCATGGTGCGCCATATTACCGGTTCGAAATGATGCTCTTGCGGTACGTATCCAAATGCTTGAGGGCGACGCCGGTGCCGCGCGCAACGCAGAAGTACGGGTCCTCGGCAAGGCGCGACTGTACGCCTGTGCGGCGGAAGACCAGCTCGGGAAGGTTGCGGAGCTGAGACGTGCCGCCTGTCAGGATGATCCCGTTGTCGATGATGTCAGAGGCGAGTTCCGGCGGCGTTTCCTGCAGCACTTTGCGTACGGCCTGCATCATCTCGCGCAGCTCGCGGTTCAGGGCCTGGACCACCTGGTTCGTCTTCAGCTCGATGGTGCGCGGAAGGCCGGAAACCAGGTCGCGTCCTTTTATCGCCATTGCCAGTTCTTCGGTCACAGGAACGGCCGAGCCGACCTGAATCTTCACGTCTTCTGCCGTCTTGTCGCCGATCGCAAGATTGTACTGCTTCTTAACATGGTCGATGATCGCGCGGTCAAGGGCGTTCCCTGCGACCTTCACAGACGTAGAAGACACGATGCCGCCCAAGGAGATAACCGCTACGTCGATAGTGCCGCCGCCGATGTCAGCGACCATGCGTCCCATCGCCTCATGGATGGGGATGCCTGCGCCGATGGCAGCCAGGATCGGTTCTTTCACGACATACGCGTCTTTCGCGCCTGCCTTTGCCGCCGCTTCGATGACTGCGCGCTTTTCTGTGGAGGTAACGCCGGCCGGAACCGAGACCAGCACCGTCGGCTTGAAGACGTTGTAGCGCCCGAGCGCCTTCCGCATGAAGTAGCGCAGCATGGCCTCGGTCACGCGATAGTCGGCGATGACGCCGTCTTTCATAGGGCGGTACGCCACGATATCTTCTGGAGTGCGGCCTACCATACGCTTCGCTTCCGCACCGATAGCGACCACCTTATTGGTCTGCGTGGACACCGCGACGACCGACGGCTCGTTCAGCACGACGCCGCGGCCAGGCACGAAGACGAGTACGTTGGTGGTACCCAGGTCGATGCCTAGTTTCGGGGAAAACGATGCCATATCGCCCTAACTATACCCTTTTCCGCGGCCGCTGCCAAAATAGCGGGCCCGCGGGAATGCTGCGCTATTCGATCGGCATCGTCTCCATTATCTCGATGGTCGCGTCGGGGATTTTCAGGTGCGGGTGGTCCTTGAAGATCTCCGCAGCTGCTTCTAGGGAGTCCGCTTCCACGTACGACGAGAGCATGAGCCCGTTCTTCGTATCGGCGATACCGTCTGCGCTCACGCGCTTCGTCTTTCCAAGTCCGATGGTCTTTTGCACGTTCTTCTCATGCGCCTTGAGCCATTCGTCCCATTCCTTTTTCAGTTCGTCTTCGGTACTCTTGCGCTCTTCTTCTGGCTTCTGCATCCAGTCGTTCAACCCTTCGACCGGCATCATATATATCGCGGAAAAGTATTTCATAAAGAATCTAGGGTATTATTGAGTGTATAATCGCTTTTTGCATATGAGCACGAACAAGACGCTTATCCTCTTCATTCTTTGCTGTCTTCTTGCCGCAGCGGGCATATATGTCGCCGCATACATAGAACGGCAGAATTCGGAAGGCGCGCCTCCCGCGAACATGCCTTCAGCGAAAGTCGCGGCATCGAGCGCAGAAGATGGAACGTACGTTGCGCAGGTCCATTCCATAACGACATCCCCTGAAGACACTACCGTCACGTTCACGCCAGTCGAGTATTTTGATGGTGAGGAAGCTGCGTTCGCGGCAGAAGCGGACCTCTCGTGCGATGACCAGCCTATCGCCGCCTGCGCCCCTACCCTGACCCGCGGCTACTACGTGCGCGCGAGCGGTGAAGCAGATTTCACCGCACCCGTCACGGCTGATACGAAGATCATGCTTCGCGGTTCTGACTCAGCAGACGTCTCTGCGCTCAAGAACATCCGCCGCCAATTCGACCCCGTGTTCGAGGTGCGCATAGAGAACGGAGTCATTGCGATGATCACAGAAAAATCGCCACTGTAAGTATCCTGGAGAATAGGTAAAAAATTAGTGAACGACTCTGCGGCTGTTCCCTGCTGTCCATAAGGTGCGACCGGCGCGCTGCTGCTAGCGTGAATAGTATGGCAGCGGAACCGCGCTATCGGCTTGCTGAGGAAATAGCAAAAAAGGAACCATCCCTCATCGCACTGATCGATCTTCTTATAGAAGATGCGCTTGCGCGCGGGGCTTCAGACATACACATAGACCCTTCTGCTCTCGCTGTCTGCATTCGGTTTCGCATTGACGGCGAACTTGAAGCTGCCTGTCCCCTGCCGCACTCATGTCATCAAGGACTGATAGCCCGCCTCAAGATCCTTGCTGGCCTGCGTACAGACGAGCATCAGAAGCCGCACGACGGCCGATTCGTCTTTGAATCTGAAGCCGGCTATTCGGTCGATATTCGGCTCTCCATCCTGCCGACGCACTATGGCGAGAATGCAGTGCTGCGGCTTTTAACACGTGGTTCTCAGGGCCGGATGCTTCCTGATCTTGGCATGAGTAATGCGCATCAGCAGGAAGTAGCTGATGCGCTCCCCCGCAACGAAGGGTTCATACTTATTGTCGGACCGACGGGAAGCGGGAAGACCACTACTCTCTATGCCATGCTGCAGATGCTTGCAGGAACGCCGCGCTCACTCGTTACTATAGAGGATCCGGTCGAGTACGTACTGCCGGGTGCCACCCAGATTCCAGTAATCTCTAGTACGGCCGGACTGACCTTCGCGAGCGCGCTGCGATCCGTACTGCGGCAAGATCCCGATGTCATATTAATCGGCGAGATACGCGATACAGAAACCGCGCAGCTTGCGGCGAGTGCGGCGCTTACCGGTCATCTCGTCCTCTCTACGCTTCATGCGGCGAACGCGCGCGGGGCTGCCCCGCGCCTTATAGACATGGGTGTCGATCCGTATCTTGTTTCCGCCACAGTACGCTTAGTCATTGCGCAGCGCCTGGTGCGCACGCTTTGTTCCCAATGTCGTACGCGGAGAGAACCTTCAGCAGATGACTATTCCGTGTGGACACGGCTGTTCGGCGAACTCTTTCCTGTTCCCAATGAGCTCCCTTTGGCTGTAGGGTGCGACGCATGCGGCAAGACAGGGTACCGAGGCCGGATCGGGCTCTTCGAGCTGGCGCAGCCGCTCATGCACGACGGATATGAAAAGCTGAGCGCCGGGCATACGACCCTTGAAGAGCTGGCGCGTGTGCACTATGCGTAGGCGGTCCCTTACAGCTTTATGGGCGGGCCGCCCCGCGTATCCGGAGCGTCTCACCCTCTGCGCAAGCGAACGCATATTTTTTACGAAGCACCTGTCGCTGTATTTGCGCTCGGGCATACCTATGTTCGAGGCCTTAGCATTGCTTTCCGCAAGTGAACCTCGAGGACCTCACGCTCGTTTGCTGGAGTCGGTGCTGCGCGACATTCAGCACGGCAGGCCACTCTCGATCGCGTTGTCTCGCTTTCCGCGCGCGTACTCTTCCTCCTGCGTCCAGCTTATCGCCATCGGAGAAACAAGCGGTACGCTCCCAGACGCGCTTTCTCGGCTCTCTCATCTTCTTTCAAAACGCGCAGAGCTTCATCGGATGGTGCTGGCCGCCCTTGCGTATCCGGCAGTTATCCTTGCAGGAACATGCGGCGTTATCGGCCTTTTGATGCTGTATGTATTCCCCAGAATCGTGCCGCTGCTCATCGGCCTGCACGTCCCGCTTCCCTTCGCGACACGGGTGCTTCTGCGCGCGGAGCAGGTATCGTTCGTAGTGTTCATATGTTTATGCGGATTCTTCGTCTCCTGCATACTAGCTGTGCGCCGCATGCTTCGGGACCGGCGTATGCGTCTGGCGGCCGAACGGGTGTTCTTTCCCTTCCCGCTCATAGGAGGTCTTGCGCAAGGCTATGTTCTCAGCTCGCTCTTCTATTCGCTGCACGTGCTCCTTGCCAGCGGAGCGCGGCTTGATTATGCGCTTTCGTTCGCACGCATGGGCACGCGGAGCTATGCATACCGCGATTCGCTCACCACGCTTGAGGAGGAAGTGCTCGGCGGGCAGAAGCTCTCAACGGCTATAGAGGCTTTCCCGAAGCTCTATCCGCGTACCGTTGCGCAGATGATCGCCATAGGTGAGACGACCGGAACGCTTTCTGAAAGCATGGAAGCTGCTGCGCATCTTTTCGAGGAGACGGTTGCAGAACGCGCAAAGACTTTGTCTCTCTTACTAGAACCTGCCCTCATGCTGTGTATGGGCCTTGCGGTCGGCTTTGTCGCTTTTGCGATCATTACCCCTATGTACGCTGTTACGCAGCATCTTTCTTCATAGCGGTATGAGTTCCGCCATGCGCCAGGGGTTCAGTCTTTTGGAACTTATGATAGTCATCGGACTGCTCTGCATAGTAGCGGGCTTTACGTTCTATATGGGAATCACCCCCTTTAGCTATCAGATGATGCGCATGCAAGAAGAAAACGAGCGTGCACGCACGATAGCCGGGCAAGGAAAAGCGTTGAGGCACGTATGCGAGAGCGAGAAATGCAGCCCTTCGAAAGGAAAATAAATATGCGTGGATTTTCTTTGCTTGAACTGCTCGTAGCGTTTGCCGTTGCCGCAATGGTGCTGAGCGCGGCCATACCGCTTGCGTTAACGGCACCTCGCGCAGTTGAAAGCGCGCGAAGAGAGATCGTCATGCGCGAGGATCTCGAGAAAGCTCTCAGGAAAGGGACGGTTCGCGCTATGACGGATTTCCCGAACGTGCTGGATAGTGTCAATTCGACAGAGTTCGGCACCTCATCAGTCTCCTATCTTCCTCGCGAAGATGAGCACAGCGTCAGGGTACGTGCAGATGCGTCGTGGATAAGCGGTTTCGACGTAGGCCAGAACGCGACCTTGCGAACGATCGTTAGCGATCTGAAAGCGTCGTTTGAAGCATGCGACCCGTTCGTTTCCGGAGACTGGACGCAGCTAGAGCGCGCAGCCACGTATCGCATCAGTTCAGATGGAACGGCATCGCCAGCTGTGCCGCAAAGCGCCTACATGCTTTCAGATATCAGCAGCATGAAATCGTCACTAGCAATCGCTGCATCTTCGGTCGGCAGCGTACGCGCCCCGACCCTACTGTTTTTCTCTACAGACGACGGACTTTCTTTTGACTACGGCGGAGGCTTCGACAACGCAGGGAATTCGCACATAGGCTTTAGTGCCCTCGCCGTTGCCGAAAATACCGTGTTTGCGGCGAACGCCTTCGGGAGCGCAAGTGCGGTCACCTGTGCGGATGGATTTAGCTGCGCGCAGGTGCAGGTATTTTCGTACGGCGGCCAGGCGTTGCCTGAACGCGTAAGCGCTCTTGCTCTTGCGACTTCTACGCTCCCCTATGCGGCCACTGCTGATGGCGCATCCGCGCCTGCATCGGCACTCGCTTTTTATAAAGGCTTTCTATATCTCGGTTTGCAGAAAACTGAGCACGGCGATGAATTCAACGTTATCGATGCCCACGACCCTGAGCATTTGGCGTGGCGTGCCGGGTACCGTATCGGAAGGAGCGTACGCGCCATAACTGTTCGAGGACCCTATGCCTATGTCAGCACGGCCGATCCTTCGCGCGAGCTCATGATATTTACTATTCAAGATCCTGATACGCTGAAGCTCGTCGGTGTCTTTGATGCGCCAGGCAGTACGGCATTCGGGTACGGGGCCGGCGTGACGGCATTCCCTGGGCGCGTGCGCTTCGGAAGAACGTATACGTCGAATGCGTCAGAGCTCGAATTGCTCTCTCTATCACCGGCTGAGGTTGACGGCAGTAGGAACAGTTCGTTCGAGATCACGGAAGAAGCACGCAGTGATCTTGGTACGTCGCGCGATCCGGAAAGTGCGCGCGACCTGCTTACCCAAGACTGGCTCACGTTCGCATTGCTCACCCACCGGCTTACGCTCTGGGATACGTCGGAGAGACTTGCGCCGTACGGCACGTCTTATGAGCTTCCCGCAGGATCGGTCGGCATCGCGCTCGCCTGTCGGAACAACCTACTGTACCTGGCGCGCAATGATGCAAGCGGCGCAGGACATATAGACGTACTCCGCGGAGCGCCTGGAGCAGAAGGGTCTCCATGATCATTCATATGCGTGCATTCACTCTTTTGGAGATACTCGTCTACATTACCCTGCTATCCGTCATGATTGCGGGCATGCTCTCGACGCTCGCAGCTTTGAACAGGTCGCTTGCGAACGCTCGTGCTGAGGCGCTGGAGCTTGCAGAGCAGCTCCTTGCGCACGATAGTGCCGATCAGGGCGTGCACGCAATTCTTGAAATGCCATGAGCACCCGAGGATTTATCGCACTAACCGCAGTCCTTATGCTCGCCGCGCTTTCTCTGGCGCTTTCTGTAACCGGTAGCGTGCAGCTTTTTCTTCTGCGAGACGGCATTGCAGACGAGCGGTCATATCGTGCAGCGCTTGCGAACGGCTGGTCATGCGCGCAGCTCGCCTTCGCTCGACTGCAGTCCTATCCTGAACGTTTTACCGAAAGCACGACAGTTATTCACCCCTCCTCTTCAGAGGTGTGTACGGTAATCGAAGCGGGCACGACAGAGACGGGCGCAGGAGCGCTTGTCACCGGACAGAGTAGGAATAGTTACGTTACGCTCTATATAACAGCCAGCCGCGCTTCGTCCACGGCTCCGTTACGGCTCGCTACCTGGGAAATTCGCTGAGAAAACATAAGAGAAACGTGAGCAAGAACCGTACGTATCCTCCTATATTTTTGCGCCGCTTCGATCAATGAGCGGGACAATAGAAAGATAGTAGTAGCGGAGATAATCAGATATGCACCCTCTTTCCCAGCGTGGTTTTACACTCATTGAGATTCTTATCGTTATCGGGATGATCGGCATTCTCTCGGCGACAGTCTTTGTCGCGGTGAATCCGCTGCGTCAGTTTGCACAGGCGCGCAATTCTCAGCGCATGAGCAATGTTATAGCCATACTCAATGCCATAGGCAACCGGTATGCCGAGAATCGCGGTGCGTTCACCGGTATCTCTGAATGCACGAAGCCGCTTCCGTCTTCGGAAGCGGCCATAGGAAGCGGAGCGAACGAGTATGATCTGCGTCCGTGCCTGGTGCCGGCGTACATCGCGGAACTCCCCATCGACCCGTCCACTGGGACGAATACGTGCGCTGATGTCGCGTGTTCAGGCGGAGAGTATCACACCGGCTACACTGTAGCGCTTACCGAAGCAGGTCAGGTGCGCGTATGTGCTCCTAGGTCCGTAGCTGACGGCGAAGAGAAGCCCTATTGTGCTACGCGCTAAGCGCCGAACTCTTTACTGCAGCTCGAACGTCGTGATCACCTGGTTCAGGAGTTCCGGCGAAGTGCTGCTGATGAGGAAGGCAGAGAGCGCAGGATACACGAAGATTGCCGAGTAGCGAAGCGTGCTTTCTGGCGTCGAGGTTGCGGTAGCGTCCGGAGTCGACGTAGAGGTCGTGTTGAAGACGTAGATCGGCCCGTAGGTCGAGGACGTGGTCGTACCCGACGTCAGATTCTTGCGAATGAGGGTGAGATCGAGTTTCTGGCCGGTAGCGCCGTTAGGGTTCTCGTAGGGGGTAACCGCCACTTCAGTACAGCTGACGCTTTCAAGGGAATTGTCGTTACCGCACAGCGCGCTGGCCTGCCGCTTCATGAAGGCGTCGAAGGTTTCCGGCGTCTCGATGTCCGGGTCGCTCTGATAACGGTTTACCTCTACGAGCGGCATAAGCACCTGGCCGTTCTGGCGGCCGATAGAGACGACGCCTGGCGCATATTCTTCGGTGTCGTACATGCGCGGATACGTGAAGGTGAAGTACTGGCTCCTGAAGTCAGTCAGGTCAGGAACCGGCCGCGTGGCTGCATAGCCGATGATGAGGAGAATAATGCCGAGAAGTATGACAATCGCTGCGGCAAGCGTATAGGTACGGTTTTTTGGTAGATGCATAAGAGTCTATATTCCCACGTTATCCCAAAGCTGCAAGCACGGTCTCGGTCGAGCGAACCTTTCCCATGCGCGGAAAAATATTCTTGACAGACGCTTCGTGCTGTTCAGCAGTAAAGGTCGTCATCGCGTCCTCGACGAACACCTGCGCATAGCCGTATTCGTACGCGAAGCGTGCCGTGCTCTCTACGCCGATGTCGGTAGCGATCCCGCAGAGAATGATTGTCTCGATTCCGCGACGGCGCAGCTGAAGATCGAGCTCCGTGCCGTAGAATGCGCCCCACTGGTGCTTGGTAATGACGAAATCGCCGTCGTGCGCTCCGAGTTCAGGAACGAGTTCGGCCCAGTTTGCGGGGCGGTCGCCTCCCATCGGTCCTGCATCCGTCGGCGGAGTGAGCGCATCCTTCCCGTCTTTTGACGGAGTTACCCGTACCCAGAAGATCGACATGCCCTTTGCGCGGCACGCGTCAGCTATGCGCGCAGCGCGCTCAACCACGTCTTCCCCGCTATGAGGCGCGCGCTGCCCGCGCACGATGCCCTCTTGCAGGTCTATGGCGATGAAGGCGGTGCGTTCAGGACTGATAGCGAGCTCCGTATTCCCTGTGCGTGCGTCATTCATAGGTACCAACTGTATCACGCGTGCCTGTAGGAACGGTTAACGTCTCGCCCGTACGAGGCGTACGGGTGCGCGCAGGCAAAGTAGTACACTAGGAGCATGTACGTGATCGACGTCATTCCCCTCTCGCGCACTGCGCCGGGCATGCTCTCATACCGCAGCAAGGAAGACTTGCCGGCCGGCACGGTCGTGCGCATCGCCGTGCGAAAGACCGAGACACAGGGCATCGTGCTCGCGTCGGTACCGGTGGCAGAAGCAAAGGAAATGCTGAAGCGCGCAGACTTCTCGCTCTCTAAGAGTGCGGTGGCGAAAGCCGGCGCGCTCCCTGCCTCCCTCCTACGTGCTGCCGAGAAGACCGCGCGCTTTCATGCGGCGAGCATCGGCGCCGTGCTAAGCGCGCTCTTCAGCGAGTATGTCCGCCTTGGGGTGCCGCTTCCTATGGATGCGCTTGCGGAAGGTGCGAGTTCTTCCCGAACGCCTATAGAGTTGCCGCTTGCCGAGCGCAGGGCGGCATATGGGGAGCGCATTGAAGCGGCGCGCGCAGAAGGAGGAACCGTGCTGCTGGTCGTCCCCACCCTCGCAGAACTTTCGTACTGGCGCGAAACGCTTAAAGAGTATGCGCCGCTGACCCTTTCCGGCGCGCTTTCGCGCGCTCGCCGAGAGAAGGCGCTCGAAGCGGCGATCACTCATGAGGGAGTGGTGATCGTTACCCCTCAGTTTTCTTGGGTACCTATCCAGAAGCTCGCGTGCATCATTCTCGACCGTATAAGCGCGGGCACGTATACCTTGCCGAAGCGGCCCTACCTTTCTGTCGTCTGTGCTGCGGAAGCGCTCGCAGCGGAACGCGCAGTCCCGCTCGTGCTCGGTGATTTCCCGTTGCCGCTAGAATACCGCCCTGCGCATAAGGCGGCGCTTACGAAGACGGCTGCAGCGACGCTGTTCGATGCGCGCCGCGACCCGGAAGATCAGGAAGACTCCGGGCCTTGGAAGGCGCTGCCCGACCCGATCCTAGAGGAGATTCGCGACGAGCTCGCGAATGACGGACGCGTCATACTGCTTGCTACGCGCGCGGGGTACGCGCCGGCCGTAGTATGCCGGGAGTGCGGCCAGGCGCAGACGGACGACCGCGGCATGCCGCTGATGTTCTCGCAAAAGAACGGCGAGCGCATATTCATAACCAGCGACGGCGCTTCGACCATCGACGCTAAGCGTCCGTGCACCCGCTGCGAGAGCTGGAACCTCCTGCCGCTCGGCGTCGGCATCGAGCGCGTCGAGGAAGAGGCGCGGGCGGCGTTCCCTTCAGTGCCGCTCACCGTAGTATCCTCCGAGCTGCTTTCTTCGGCGCCGAAGGTCCGCGCGGCACTCGAGGAAGCGTCAGTCCCTGGAAGCATTCTCATCGGAACGGAAGCGCTCCTGCCGTGGCTGTATGAGCATTCGGCAGAGCCGCTTCCGCTCGGCATCATTGTTTCTGCAGATAGCTTGCTCGCGCTCCCTTTCTGGCGCGCGCGCGAACGGTTCGTTCGCCTCGCCTATTTCTTTAGAGGCGCATGCCGCGCAGTGCGCCTCATTACCCGCCATCCTGAAGATACGGCGGTGGAAGCGGTTACTGTTCCGGGTTCGGATGCATTCTGGAATGAAGAAACGACCTTGCGCCGTGCGCTTGCGTATCCGCCGTTCGGCACGATCATGACGCTCTCATTCGAAGGGCCGCCTGCAGCAGTACGTTCTTTCGCTGAGCGCATCTGTACCAGCCTTGAGCAGTACGCGCCGGCAGAATTGCCGGCGCGAACGAACGTGATGAATGCGAGCCGCGCTACCCTGGTACTTCATCTTCCGGAAGGCGCGTGGCCGGATGAGACGCTTCTGAATTACGTGCGCGCGCTGCCTCCGAGCGTACGCGTTCGCATTGACCCAGAGTCATTATGGTGATATAGTTTTCATGCTGCGGCGCGGTTCTCCCTGGATCGTGTCGGGCGGGTTCTGGACCGTGCGACCCCAAGAACCCGGGAGTCGGGAGTACGCTCGCATCCTGCGAGCTGGCGTGCGGGCGGGTTTCCCCCTTCCCGCTCATGCGTTGAGAACGCTTAGATTAGCAAGGAACCCTGCCCCTCTGTTACGGCCGCGGAACCAAAGCTTACGAAGCAGTGCTCCTCCCTTCTTCCAAATCGCTCTTTCAAAGCTCCGGCCTGCACCTGCGTGCGGGCCTTTCTTTTTAGATAATTGTGGTATGGTGCGGATATGGTACCGATAGTACAGAACGGCGACCCTGTGCTCCGCGGCACCGCAGCCCCGGTCGCCGAAGAACAGTTCGGAACTTCTGAACTCCAGACGGTTGTCGCGCAGATGATCGAAGCGCTCGACGGGCAGCCCGACGGCGTGGCTATCGCTGCGCCGCAGATCGGCATCCCGCTGCGCATATTTGCCGTGCGGTACGACCGTCTGTACCCGGCGCCTGAAGGCGCGACCCTTCCTGCCGAAGTCGGCATTTTCATAAACCCAGAGTTCGTACGCGCAGCACGCCGGCGCGAAGTGATGGAGGAAGGCTGCCTTTCTGTGCGCGGCATATATGGAAAGACGTATCGCCATGAACGCGCAACAGTGCGCGCACGCGACCTCTCAGGCACGCACTTTGAGCGGGGCGGCGGCGGGATTCTCGCGCAGATATTCCAGCACGAGACAGACCACCTCGACGGCATTCTTTTTATCGATCATGCGCTCGAGCTCTTCCGCATCGATGCTGACGGCAAGCTGGAGCAGATAGAGGAGCTGCCTCAGCCCGCACCACCTGACCATGCCTAAGTTCGCCTATTTGGGTACTCCGTACGTCGCGCGCGATACGCTCGCGCAGCTTGTCGCTGCCGGCTATGCCCCGACCGTCGTCATTACCTCGCCCGATGCGCGCCGCGGGCGCGGCCTCGTGGAAACGCCTTCCGAAACCAAGGCGTGGGCAGAGGAGCGCGGCATACCTGTCCTTGCTCCTGAAAAGCTGGACGCATCCTTCCTTGAAAGGCTGCGTGCATATGACTGCGACTACGGAATCGCGGTCGCGTACGGAAAGATCATTCCTCAGGATATGCTCGACGCCTTCCCTCGCGGCATACTGAATGTCCACTATTCGCTCCTACCCGCATACCGCGGCGCCTCGCCGGTTGAGACGGCGCTCTGGCACGGAGATACGGTGACGGGCGTAACCATCCAGCAGATGGTGTATGAGCTTGATGCCGGCGACGTTCTTTCGCAGGAAGAAATGCCGATACAGCCCGATGATACGACGCGCACGCTGCGCCCGCGGCTCATCGACCTCGGCGCAGACCTCCTCATCCGCACCCTCCCTGCCTTCCTCGAGGGCACAGCGAGAGCGGTTCCGCAGGACGGGGCGCGCGCTTCGCGCGCGCCCAAGATACGCAAAGAGCAGGGCCGTCTCGACCTTGCCGCCGACCCGGAAAAGAACTGGAACACGTATCGCGCGCTGCGCGAATCGCCCGGCACCTATTTCTTCGCAGAGAAAGGCGGAAAGCGCATCCGCGTGAAGGTAGCGGATGCGCTTTATGAAGGAGGGATATTCCGCATCACGCGTATCGTTCCCGAAGGTAAATCTGAGCAAGATTTCTCGTATCTTGAGCAAGCGGGCTGGACGCCGGTTTCCTAGATCCCTGACTCCTGGCCGACGCCGCGCCGGAGGCGCTTGAGCGCGAGCGCGCTCTTGCGGATGATGTCTGTCCGCTTCTTGTTCGACCGGCGCAGCTCGCGCTTGAGCTCTTTTATAGAGAGGTCGACGGCCTTTTCTGCCGTGCTGCCGGTTTCTGTCGCCAAGAATCGGTCGCCTGCCATGTCGATGGTCACGGTCGACCGCCAGAGCGCGTCCGACTTCTGCGAACCGCTTTCACGTTCGACGTCCACGTATACGTGCGCCTCATAGTTGCCTTCGGTAATAAAGCGGGAGAGCTTTGCAATCTTTATCTGCGCGCGATCGATAAGTTTTTGAGAGAGCTCTTCGGAACCTTGCCTAAATTTGATGTTCATACATTCTGTGAAGGATCTTAGGCTGTTAACGTACCTTCTTATGATACCTGTTCCTTTCCGAACACTTTGTGAAGATACGCGACGATGTCATCTGACTCGTACATGCTGACGCCGCGCTCTTCATCGACAAGATACGGCACCTGGACCTTTCCTCCGCGCGCGATCAGTTCTTCTGTATTTTCTACATCCGCTATGTTGCGTTCATTAAGCTCGATGCCGAGTTCCTCCTCGGCATCGAGGACCTTCTTGCAGAACGGGCACCCAGTCTTTACGAAAAGTGTAGGCATGATTGTGGCGTGAACAGAGTAATGTAACCAGTGTAGCAAACATATCGCATCAGACTCCGATGAGTTTCGGTATTCTCTACTGCATAAGGTTGCCCATTTCTTCATTTCAGCCTAGAATACCCAAGTTCCTGGCCCTCGCGCCAGGATTCCTCGCACGAGGAAGCACATTCCGCGGTAGCTCAGTGGTAGAGCGGGCGACTGTTAATCGCTTGGTCGTAGGTTCGAATCCTACCCGCGGAGCAAATCAGTGCTTAATATACCTTCCGAAAATAAAGCCTTATCTAAGGCTTTTCGGTTTTAGGGATTTTCACGAATGCCTGTTCCGCTTCGAGAAGTTGCTCAAAAAGTGGAGAGGAAACGGATTTTAATATAACCCCGTCAAACACTTCAAAGCGCTCCCAAAAGAATGCGAGATATTGTCGTTTGAGTTCAGGCGAAGCTTTAAGGTAAGCACCGTAAATATCCCTCGTAAGGAGCAGTACTTCCTGTACGACGTCGATATCTACCTCACGCTCATTCCTTAGTCGGTGTGTCCGGACTTATACATTGAAAATACTAAGGAATGAAGACTAAGCTCTATGAGCCTATCAAGCTTCTGCTCTATTTTTCCGTTTTCCATATTTTAGTTGATTAGATTGTAATTCCTGCCTCCCCAGCAATCGTTCGCAGGAGGTGGAATATTTCCTGAACATTTGCGTCGTCTATTTCTTTCTTTGTAGCTATATGGAACAGGGAATGTGCCTTGTCATTCGCGTCGTTCTTAAAGGGTGTTGCTCTTTGCTTGAAGCGTTCAATAGCCTTAAACGCCTGCGCCCCGAACGAGGTTCTCTTCTTAAAAAGGTTGTCCAATACAACACTAAAGTCTAGGTAGCGGTGGGAGGCAGTATCCTCAAACAATGCTCGTTCGCTTGGGAACTTTGCACGAAGTATGTCTACAACCACATTCTCCATTACCTTACGGCACAAGATGTAGGTAGCCGTGTAGCATTGCGCGTTATACGCCTTGTTTATCTCTTCGACATGCCGCAGTACGAAAGGGTCGGTCGTTGTAAGTGTAAGTATTACCTTTACCTTTGGCTGTGCTGCTTTTCTCACAACCACTACTGTCTTTGTAGGGGTCGTTGAATTTATTGAAGCGAGACTCTTTCTGTCCTCGTCATTCAAGAATCGCATGAGCGACTTACCATTCCTTTTTGCCAGCTCTTGAGCTGCTGCCGTGGGCGTAAGTACTGGGTGTTGATTCTTAATCTCAGATAGGCGGTTTGCAATAGTCTTAGGAGCCATCCCTAGGACGCTTTGCAAGTAGTCGCGAACTTCTTTCCTAAGTACCTGTCCCATATTACTTAATTCCAAAGTGAGCTGGGTATGCGGTAACCAAGCGATTGAGGTCATCCCCGTCAATGACGCAGAAATATATCTTCTTGTTGCCGTTTGCGACTGATTTATATACCGCTTGTGATTGCATAAGGTCGTATATGCTTTCAGCGACCCTGTCGTGGTAAACAATGAAATGTGCCTGCGCAGTACTCTCAAAGAGGCGTTGGACTTGGTCTCCATTTGAACCAACTTTTTTAGGAACAAGCTGCCCCCTGGTCGCTTTTCCCTTAAGAGCAAAGGCTGCTGGTACACGCTTTGAGTTCAGCATTACAGAACCAAAGATGTCGTTCTTTTCTCCTCCCCAGTCGTTCTTCTCTCCTTGGCCAAGGATTTCGCATATACCCTTGTTTACTGTGCGTTCAGCCATGTCGTGCAGTCCCGTTTGAGTGCCTTTCTTTAC
>CAYOKK010000005.1:0-34386 GCA_964404565.1 uncultured Candidatus Saccharibacteria bacterium | reverse complement strand
TTTTGGTATAGTGGCAGCATGTCAGGACACAGCAAATGGTCGCAGATCAAGCGGCAGAAAGGGGCGACCGACGCAGCGAAGAGCCGCGCATTCGCGAAGTTCTCGCGCCTCATATCTATAGAATCGAAGAAAGCGGGCGGTGATGTGAACTCCCCCGGCCTTTCCGTGGCGATAAGCCGCGCGAAAGCCGTAAACATGCCAAAAGACAGCATCGAACGTGCCGTCGCCAAAGGCACGAGCACGGATGCGGGTGATCTTGAGCAGGTAAGCTATGAGTTCTATGGGCCGGCCGGCGTTGCTGTGATCGTTTCCGCGCTTACAGACAACCGCAACCGCACGACACAAGAAATAAAGCATCTCATCTCGAAGAGCGGCTTCGAACTCGGCACGCCGGGAAGCGCAGCATGGGCTTTTGCAAAGAATACTGACGGATCGCTTACCCCGAACGAGCCGCTCATGGCCGTCGCGGGAGCTGATGAAGAGAAGCTCGCGCAGGTTCTCGAAGCGCTCGACGAGCATGATGACGTGCAGGATATCTGGACGAATGCGGAAGGATACTCGTCGTCGCAAGACGACGACGAGGAATAGCATATGAGGGTACTCGGCATCGACCCTGGGTTCGACCGTCTCGGACTCGCGGTGCTCGAGGGAGACCCGAGCCGCCCGACGGTCGTGTGGAGCGATTGCGTCACGCCTGCGAAGGGCGCGCCTGCGGCGCGCCTTGCCGCCGTATACGACGCTGTCGCTTCAGCAATTCTTCAGTACGCTCCGGACAAAATCTCATTGGAAACGCTCTTTTTCAGCACGAATCGGAAGACGGCGCTTGCCGTCGCCGAGGCGCGCGGCGCCATACTCGCCGCCGCAGGCGCGCACCGCATCCCTATTTCCGAATACAGCCCGGCGCAGGTAAAGCTTGCGGTCACCGGGCACGGGGCCGCGGACAAGGACGCCATCGCGCGGATGATCCCGCACCTGGTGGCGCTTCCGCCGCGCAAACGATTGGACGACGAACTGGATGCGATAGCGGTCGGCATAGCCGGCCTTGCCGACCAGAGCCGCGGATGACGGAGGGTAATCCACACCCGCGTTCCGCGCCGCTTGCAAAGAATCGCAGGTCTGCTCAAATAGATAAGCTTCCCTGCTAGCCTGGGAATTACAAACGGTAACTGAGTATCGTATGGATGACATGCGTGACGATTTTGAAGACGAATTAGACGAAGACGAAACCGAAGATTCGGAAGAGGATGATGAACTCCTTGATGACGAAGATGACGACGACGGCGAGTACGACGATGATGAGGATGAGCAGCTCGATCAGTTCGGTCTCCACGTAGAAGAAGAGGAAGAGGATTCTCTCTAGTTCTTTCAGAGGAAGGTTTGTATAGCACGCGCGGCCCCAAAAGAGGGCCGCGCGTGCTATTCTAGCTAGGTATTCCTGGAGCACCTATGGTACGCAAGAAGAAAAAGAAAGATCCTTCCGACGAGTCGCTCTTTCACCGGCTTATTCACACCGAAAACCCCTTCATGAGGGGCGCCTACGTTCTTGCCGGCCTCATGTTCCTCGTAGTCGGCATCAGCGTGCTTTGGGTCGCATTCACCCCGATTCCAGCCCTTAACGCCTTCGATTCACGCAAGGTGGCAGACTCAACGAAGATCTACGACCGCACCGGAACCACGATCCTGTACGACCTCAACCACAACATGAAGCGGCAGATCGTACCGCTTTCAGAGATCTCGCCGAACCTGCAGCATGCGGCCATCTCCATCGAAGACCAGCACTTCTACGAACACGGCGGTATCAGCATTTCCGGTATCGTACGCTCGCTCCTTACCGATATCGCGCGCATGGAATTCGCGCAGGGAGGATCCACTATTACCCAGCAGGTGGTGAAAAACACTATTCTCACCGGTAAGAAAAGCATCATCCGCAAGCTTCAAGAATGGATTCTCGCCATACGCTTCGAGCAGCGCTATACCAAGGACGAAATACTTGAGTTCTACTTCAACGTAACGCCGTACGGCGGGACGCTCTACGGCGCGCAGGCTGCGAGCCGCGCCTTCTTTGCCAAGGATGCAAAGGATCTCGATATCGCTGAGGCCGCATACCTCGCTGCCATCCCGCAGCTCCCGACGTACTACTCTCCGTACGGCAATAACCGTGAAGATCTCGACGCCCGCAAGAACATCGTCCTTGATCGGATGCTCGAATACGGGTACATCACGCAGGAGGAGCATGACGCAGCGAAGAACGAGGATGTGGAGTTCAGCCGCCAGCAGACCAACTCGATCATCGCGCCGCATTTCGTCTTCTTCATCGAGCAGCAGCTTGAAAAGACCTACGGGCCTGACGTCGCGACGCAGGGCCTCACCGTCATAACCACCATCGATGTCGACCTTCAGAAGGAAGCAGACAAGATAGTGAACGAGTATGCGCTTCGGAATGAACAGAACTTCAACGCGAGCAACGCGGCCCTCGTCGCCATCGACCCGAAGACGGGCCAGATCCTTGCCATGGTCGGGTCGCGCGACTACTTCGATACTGAAATAGACGGAAATTACAATGCGACGCTCGCCCTGCGCCAGCCAGGCTCCTCATTCAAGCCGTTCGTGTATGCGACCGCGCTCCAGAAGGGCTACACCACTGAGACGGCGATCTTCGACCTGCCGACGCAGTTCTCGACCGCCTGCGCGCCGAGCGACAACTTCAACGACGAACCGCCCTGCTACGCTCCGAAGAACTATGACGACAAGTTCCGCGGCCCGATGACGTTCACGACCGCGCTCGCGCAGTCGATCAATATTCCGGCGGTTAAGACGCTGTACCTCGCCGGCATCCCGAACGTGCTCACGCTTGCGAAGAACATGGGCCTCACGACGCTCGGCCAGCCTTCTGATTACGGCCTCTCGCTCGCGCTCGGCGCGGCGGAAGTGCGCCTGCTCGACCTTACGAGCGCGTACGGCGCGTTCGCGAACGACGGCGTTCTCAACCCTCCGACCGGTATCCTGAAGGTTACGAACTCTCGCGGTCGCGTGACTGAAGAATACAAGGCCGAACCGCGCCAGGTGATCGAAGCAGATATCGCGCATGAGATGTCATACATGCTCTCGAACAACGAGGCTCGCTTCCCTGAGTATCCGCCAGACAATCCCTTCCACTTCCCTGGCTTCGACGTCGCCGCGAAGACCGGTACCACGAACGAATCCCGCGATGCATGGACGGTCGGCTATACCCCGAGCATCGCTATCGGCGTGTGGGCAGGAAACAACGACAACTCGCCTATGGTCAAGGAAATCGCCGGATACATCGTGTCTCCGATGTGGCATGACGTGATGCAGTATGCGCTCGGGAAATTCCCGCAGGAATTCTTCACTGCTCCGCCTCCTATCCCTGACGACGTGCCCGGCGCGCTCCGCGGCTTGTACAGCGACGGCGTATCCTTCCACAATATTCTCTACTGGGTAGACAAAGATAATCCGCGCGGCGGAGCCGGCAACTCGATCGGCGACGTGCAGTTCCCCTATTGGGAATATCCGATCACTGGATTCATGAACGGCCAGACCGGCTCTTCGACGAGCGCAACAACTACCGCAACCTCGAGCGATTCAACTGATGAAGATCAGGATGATGAAAATCGAGATCGAAATTCTGACAGAAGTAACAGTGATAACGGGAATGAGGAGAATAATTAATTACCGCATCAGGTAAAGTAGGTATACTTTTATTATGAAACATTCAGGAGGCTGCCACTGCGGCACAGTATCGTATGAAGTCGATATAGACCTAGAAAGAGGCGTTATGTCCTGCAACTGCTCGCACTGTCAGATGAAGGGGTTTCTTCTTTCTTTCGTACCTGCGGAAAAATTCACCCTGCTCTCAGGCGAGGAAAACCTCCAAGAGTACCGATTCAATACAGAGCGTATCCAGCATCTTTTCTGCAAGACCTGCGGGGTGGAATCGTTCGCTCGCGGAAAAGACTCGAAAGGCGCTGATACAGTAATGATAAACGTCCGTTGTTTGAAAGATGTCGATATAGATGGACTTGAGGTACAGAAAATAAACGGGAAGAATCTTTAGGTTACCTGATCGTCCTTGCAGACACCCCTTGCTTTGCGAGCGATTCGAGCAGTTCTTTTTGCCGTACGTGGAGTGCGGATTTTACCACCGGCGCGACAGCGACCGTTATAATCTCGTCCTTGAGGGTGACTTGGCGAGGTTGAACAGGTATTCCTAGATTTTTTGTAACTGTTTCCGCTATAAGGTGACGGTCGGCTGATTCTTTTAATCCAGGTATGGGGAGCCGCGCTATGAGGTCTTTCAGGCTTATTTCCATACAAGAATCTATATGTCGCCGATCTCTACTACTTATTGATTCATCGGCATTACGAGATAGAGGAACGTAACATCGCCGACGCCGCGGATTATGAGCGGGCGCCCTATACCTGCTGAAGAAAGGCTTATCTGCTCAGCCGTTATGAGCGGAAGCGGCGCCTGAAGGTACCGGTGATTGAAGGAGAGTTCGACAGATTCTCCTTGCAGCGACGCGGGAATCGTCTCATTCGTCTCGCCGATATCGCTATTCCGTGCAGAAAACTCTATCTTTTTGTCTTTTACCTGAAAATTAAGACGGATTTTCTGAAAAGAGTCAGAAAATACTGAGGTACGCTTGAGCGCAGCCTCGAAATCCTTGCGGAGAAGCGTCGCTTCAGCGGTAAATCCTTTCGGGATGATCTGCGCATAGTCAGGGTAGCTGACCGTGACGAGGCGGGTTGTCACGATACCGTTCTTCCATGAAAAAGCGCATTGATGCTCGTCTACCAGAACCTCAACCTCATCGTCTGGAAGGGTTTGTACGACATCCGTCGCATTCTTTGCAGGTATGAGTATGGAAAACGGAGGGACAGTACCGGAAACAGATATGAGTTTTTCTGCGAGGCGGAAAGAGTCAGTCGCTACCGCCTTCACCACCCCGCCTTCTGCAGAGAGAAGCACGCTGCCGAGCTCAGGACGGACGGTCGACGGCGATGCGAAAGGAGCGACAGTAAGTATGAGCGACTTGAGGAGGGTGCCTGGGAGCGAAAATTTGGCCGCAGGAGCGTCGGGGAACGGGAGTGTGGGGAAATCCTCGTATGGAAGGGTTTTAAGCGTACTCTTGCCGTTTGGCGAGCTTATGACGACAGTGTCTCCGCTGTGCTCGAGCGTGATCGTTCCGGTCCCGCTGAATGAGTTGGTTATCTCCCGGAGCGTCGACGCAGGAATCGCTACTACCCCAGGCTCCTGAATGGTTCCAGAGACCTTGAAGTCGATTCCGGTCTCAAGATTCGTCGCACGCAGCTTTACCCCATCATCCCCTGCAACGATCGCGATACCGGCGAGAACCGGAAGCGTCGCAGACCGTCTCTCAGAGAAGCGAGAGACCCTATTCACCGCTTCACTGAATTCTTTTTTCTCTAAAATTATGATCATACGATTATTATTAGGGGTGTTGGTACTGGGGAAAGAGCGATATCACTAGTATATACGCTACGAATACGAAGTCACCTATTGTCCTAACCTGATGAAAAGCTAAAGAAAAGATGTGGGGAAAACTAGAGGGAGGTAAAAGGGTGGGGAAAACCGTACGGTTTTCCCCACCCTTTTACTAAACCTTTCAGAGTAGTAATCCCCAGTTTCCCCCACAATATCCCCAGGTTTATTCCTATTGTCGTTAATTGATGAATGTGCGTATATCCTGAATTTCCTTCGCAAGCTCAGTATCATCCGCTATTTCACGCTTTATTTTCTCGCAGGAATGAATGACTGTGGTGTGGTCGCGGCCGCCCATCCGGTTGCCGATATGGGGATATGAGACGTTAAAATCCTCCCGAAGGATATACATGATGACCTGGCGCGGGCGTACCACCTCCCTTCTACGGGTCTTTTCATAGATACTTTCCTCCTCTATCCCGTAGTACTCCGCTACCTTGCTTACAACATTCTTAACGGAGAAATTCTTTGAAGGGCGCGTAAATGAGCGCAGAGACTGTTTCACTTCTGCAAGATCAGGAGGCGAGCCTTTGATCTGCGTCTGGCACACGATGTTGTTTATGTACCCCTCTAGTTCGCGAATAGAGCCAGGAACCGCCGACGCGACGTACTCCGCGACCTCTGTATCTACCATTACGCCGTTCCCTGCCAGTTTCTTGCGTACGATGGCGACGCGCGACTCAGCATCTGGTTCGCTTATATCCACGGTCATGCCGCTCGAGAATCGTCCGCGCAGGCGGTCGGCAATGTCGGGAATCGCTACTGGAGAGCGGTCAGATGAGAAAATAATCTGCTTATTATTGTCGTAGAGCGAGTTGAATAGATGAAACAGCTCTTCCTGCATCTTCTCCTTCTTCGAGAGGAACTGGATGTCATCCATTATGAGAAGGTCGAACTGGCGATACTTCTCCTTGAAGCGGTTCGCGGTGCCTGACTGGAGCGAATCGGTATAGTCAGTGCCGAACTTCTCAGAGGTGAGGTAGTACACCTTTCTGTTCGGGTATTTCTTCTTGTACTCGTTCCCTATCGCCTGGATAAGGTGAGTCTTTCCACGGCCGGTATCTCCGTAAATGAAGAGCGGGTTGTAGGTGATTCCTGGCTGCTGAAGCGACGCTTGGGCTGCCGTATACGCGAGCTGGTTGAAGGCGCCGACGACGAACGAGTCGAAGGTATAGCGCGGATTCAGGTTATCCGTCTTATTTACGTAAAAATCGTTGAGCGGCAGCTCAGGAGAGGGTGCCTGCGTCCGCTTTGGTTCACGCGGTTTTCGCGCCGTATCCTTAACGATCTGGTACTCGATGTTGCGATACTCATAGGAAACATCACGCAAAATCTTGAGCAGGAGCGTGTTATACCGCTTCAAATACCAGTCTTTGAAGAACAGGCTCGGAACGCCGATATAGACGATTCCATCCTCTATGCGGGTTATAGAGCTCTTGCCGAACCATGTGTTGAAGTTGGCGGGAGAAATAGAGAGCTCTACCTGAGAAAGCACGTGTTCCCAAAGCTCATGAGGATCAGAACGGTTGATGGTTTGGGTGGCGGTGCTCATAGTACGAAAACCTAACGGCCAATAGAGAGATGCTCGGTTCGGCGGGAGTCGTTCGTACGGAAAATTTCACTGCGCATCGTAGTACCAGTATACGCATTTCGTCGCGCAGGTAAAAGGGTTCCGTATTTGTTGCGCTTCGTGCGTCAACCTGTTACTATCCTGTGGACAACTATGCCTAAGCGAACCTACCAGCCGAAGAAGCGCAAGCGCGCCCGCACCCACGGGTTCCTTGCCCGTACCGCGACCTCAAGCGGCCGCCGTGTCCTTCTTGCCCGCCGCCGCAAAGGCCGCGCAAGCCTGACCGTTTCCAAAAAGGTCCGATAATACGGCCTAACTGCTATGCTTCCCAGATCCCTTCGGCTCACGCGAGAGGGGTTCAGCCACTATTCCGGCCTGAAACGCACGGGTACCCCGCATTTCTCTATTTCCTATGGCTCAGTCCCTTCCCGAGGCGGTTCTGCCGTCATCGTGCCGAAGAAGGTGCTCGCAAGCGCGGTAGCTCGGCACCGGGTGAAGCGTCAGCTGCGCGCACTCCTTCGCTCATGGAGCGCTAAGGATCGGGTCATTATCGTTTCTGTACGCAAGGGCGCAGGCGAACTCAGCTACGCGGATATGGAGCACGAGCTTTCAAGCGCTCTTGCAGGTATACTAGGCACAACGAACGCATGATCTCTTCCCTTTTCCATACCTTCCTCTACGTACCGATCTATAACCTCCTCATCTTCTTCGTCGATGTGGTGCCGTATGGCGATGTCGGTATCGCCGTCATCCTCGTGACGCTTGTCGTAAAGCTTGTCCTTACGCCGCTTTCCGTGAGCGCCATGAAGACGCAGCGCCGGATGAAGTTCGTAGAGCCGCAGCTCAAGGAAATCAAGGAAAAGTATAAGGATGATAAGGAGAAGCAGGCGAAGGAGACGTTCGCGCTCTATAAAAACAACGGCATCAAGCCGTTCTCAAGCATTTTCGGAACGCTCATCCAGCTCCCTATCATCATCGCCCTGTACCTCGTGTTCCGCCACGAGCATCTTCTTTCACCGAATCCAGACCTTATTTATCATTTTGTATCCTTCCCGACCACGATATCTCCCCTCTTCCTCGGTATCTTCCCTACGACCGGCCATGTACTCGTTCTTGCGATCGTCGCAGCGGCAGTCCAGTACCTTCAGGCCCGGCTCACTATTCCTGTTCCTGCAAAAACCGAGGGCAAGGCGCCGACCGGCGCCGAAGACTTCGCTCGCGCGCTCGCTATACAGTCGCGCTTCATTCTTCCGCTCATCATCGGCGTCGTCGCCTATACCGCAGGCGCCCTCGCACTTTATTTCGTCACGAGCAGTCTCGTGGGCATTCTCCAGGAGTTCTATATTCGCCGCGCGCTCCGCTACCTAGAGCCGCAGAAAGCTGACTCATAGCTGGACGGCTACCGGAAGAGCTAAAGGTCGTACGCGTACAGCGCGCCTGAGTGCTTATCCATGAAGACGAGCGCGTCTTCCGCAGGGTCGATCGCGAGACCGACCGCATCTACGTTCACCTTCCCTATCTCCGACGGATCGAGCACGAGCGTCGCGACACGTTCTGTAAGATCTATCTTCCAGATGCGGTCAGTGAAAACGATAGCGCCCTGGTACCAGTCGTCCGGAAGGTTTCCTCGTAGGTTCGTGGGGACGGCACAGTATACTGAAAGGCCGTCATAGGCCCATACGCACTTTTCTGTAAGAGTAGCGAGCGGGAGCGCCGTGCTCGTGCGCGTATCGGTATCAAGAACGCGGAGGCGGTATGCGCCGCCATCGGTGTAGCTATAGATGAGCGAGCTGCCGTCGAGGCTCGGAAGCACAGAAAGGCCGCGGAACGGCCCGAGGATGCGGCTGAACCCGCCCGTCGTGCGGTTTATCGAGAATGCATAGCCGTCGAGCTGGGATGACGGCTTATTCGTGGCATAGAAGGTTCCGGTGGTCGGGTGCACGACGAGTGAGGAGAGGAGCGAAGAGAAGAGCGTACGAGAATCAGAACCATCTACGGCCGAGACAGTGCCCACAGAACCGGTGCTTCCAGAAAGGAGCGTAAAGAGCGTGGTAGAGGCCACCTCAGCCTGAGCAAGGTCATTCTCGAGCAGGCGGCCCTCTCCCCCGTCGGCAGTGAGCGCATACGTACTGACCTGTTCCTCGCTGCCGTTCGTAGTCAGGAACTGCACGTAGGCGCGCGAGCCGTCTGGCGTCCATGAGGCAATCTGTATGCCCGGAAGGGTCTTGTTCGAAATGCGGGTAAGCGTGCGGCTGTGCGCAAGATATGAATAGACGTTGCCGCTTGCGCGATCAATAAAGCGCACCTCTACATCTGGCTTCATCGCGGGAACTGCTGGCACCGCGCTGGCAGTCGATGATGCAGAGGCAGGTACGGAAGAGCTGTCTGCCGCCGCGTCCTCGTCTTCGACCATGACGCCAAAGACGGCTTCACCCTCCGCGACTGGGCCGTCGGTTATCTTTACAAAGCGTTCGCCGAGCGTCGTACCGGCGTTCTGGAACGTCCCGTCCGTCGGGAGGTCAGAGTTCGGCGCAACATCTCCGCTCCCAATATCATCAAACGGGTTCCCTACCGTGAGCGTCGCTGAATCCGGTGCAAAGAAAAGGAAGTAAATACCTATGAGAAGGCCGATGGCTACGATGACTCCCGCGATGATGATAAAGAGACGTTTCATATTATTCCTGACATGCATGCAGTCCAATGATTTGATCGTACGTATTTTTCGGTGTTATTTGGCCGACACTGCCATTACAGTTATCGGAGACAGCGTATGGGTCTTTCGTTGATGCCTTAAATGAACTCAGTGCACTAGTGCATGCCTGCTGTGTTTCGTAGCGCTGTGTGTGGGTAAGCAAGCAAAACCCATTATCTTCAGTACTAAAATCTTCTTGCCTTAAATACCAGTCAAACGTGTAATTTCCATTTTCTGTTTCTGGACCTGGAACAGTCGGGGTGCTCTGGTCGTTTTTAGGATCATAGCCACAAAAAACCTTACCTTCTGGTGCAGAACCACAGTTAGGGTAGTAACCCCACCCCTTTCCTATCGCACTACAAGTTGTACCAGGTTCTAAGTTCCCTTTATTATCTCGTTTTATATCAACCAATTTGGTTTTTTTAATAGAAGAACAGCCGTTAGGATCAGATTCGTTTGACGAGAAATCGATTGGGGTAAGATCTCTAAGTTTTAACTCATCGAAGTTCAAATCCAAATTCAGAATGTCAGGATTGATAATCCCGAAGACAATGGTCGGAGAAAGAAGAAGAATAAGGCCGAGTACCGCATTCTGGATATAAGACTTAGCTTTCTCATTGCTCGATACGCTCCCTCTACTGGTCATGAAGAGGAAGCCGG
The DNA here is from genome assembly GCA_964404565.1 of uncultured Candidatus Saccharibacteria bacterium. Classification (GTDB taxonomy): domain Bacteria; phylum Patescibacteriota; class Minisyncoccia; order Phycocordibacterales; family Phycocordibacteraceae; genus C7867-001. Next base: position 23,940 of record CAYOKK010000005.1, on the reverse strand, counting down.
CGAACATGATCATGAGCACGGCGAGCACTGCGCCGACGCCGATGCAGATTTTGTACAGAGTGTTCAGGAATTGCGGCAACGAATTCGTATCTGCCGCATCAGAAATCGCCGGAAGCTGTGTGAGCGAAACGAAGCCTCCGGTGCTGCTCGCATTTGAGCCAGAATTGTTCGTATCGGCCGTTACAGCACTGCTCGTTTCGTTCGCCGCAGCCGCATTCGCCTGTCTGAACTGGCTATCATCCACACGCTCCATGCCTTGCTCGTTCGCTGCAAGTGCGGAGAGCGGCACGCTCAGTGCTAGTGCGAGTATGAAAGTAATGAACGTTCGAGAAATCATACTTAAAAGCCGAATATGTTATTTGCTGCCTCGCCGAAGGTGACGGAAAGCCGCGTCTGAGCCGACTGTCCCAGCGTACCGGTCGTTGCAGAGACGCCGAGCACCGCCGTTCCCTTTCCGTTCCCGGAGGGGCGTACGGTGATATCTTTCCCGGTCTGGCTCGGCGAGCCGTTCACTTCCCAGGTGAGCGACGGGAGGCTCGTGAAGTAGTACGGTACCGCGCGGTAGGTCGCTTCGCTCTCAGTGAGAGTTACCGAGTCAGATAGCGCGGTTTCAAAGCGCGGTCCCAGAAGCGGGTCGTTCTCGTATATGCGGATGAGCGGGTCGCGCGGCGAAATCGCTACCGATGCCTGGCCGACCACGCTGCTGTCTTGGCTCGACACGGTAACAGTGATGACCGTATCGCGGTAGCGAACCGGCGCCGTGGCTGTCAGTACCGTCTTCCCTATCCCCGATGCGCTCTGAAGCACCTGATTGCCATTCTTCCAGGTATAGACGAGGCTTGAGGGCGATATCTGCGCACCGCTTGAGGCGCGCAGATCAGGTACGGCAATGACGCGCAGACGCCCTTCGCTGCCGATGAGCGACGCACCCTTATAGAATGGATGCGTGGTGGAAGTCGGCTCGACGATGAGCGCGACGTCTGCAGGCCGTATAGTCGCGGTCTGAGTGTAGGTCTGGCCGTCTTGCACTGCCGTGACCCGAATGGTCGTGAGGGTTCCTGGGCCGCCCACCGCGATGCTCGCGCTCTCGCCTCCAGAACCGCTCTGTACGACCGTGCCGTTTACGGTAAAGGTGACCGTGCTTGCCGCGAGATTGATAAGAGAACTCTGCGGCGTGACGGTGATTATCTGGTACGGGCGCGGAAACGAAGGATTTATCGTGAGCGTGAGAGGCTCGGTAGAGCCGATCTGCGCATGGGCGGCATACCCTGCTCCCAGGCTAAGGGCGAGACCAGTACCAAGAACAGCTATGAGCGAGAGCGCGCGGCGCATCATGTATGCAGTATACCGCTCCTGGCGCGGAACCGAGCTTTTTTCGCACTATATATGGGTATTACGCGCTATTGCTCAGGCAGTTTCTGCGCACGGAAACGTACGCGATTGCTCTTTTCTGAACCAGAGCCTGAGCCAGTATCCTTTCCTGCGGCTTTCCGCGCGTTCCGCTCTTCCATGCGCGTGCTCGCGATAATGCCGATGACGCCGGCGGTGATGGCAGGAAGCCCGTCTATGAGCGGCACAAGCTCGACAAACATAGAGCCGAATACAGAAAGTATCTTGGAACCCGCTTTCCTTCCGCTGAAATAGTTAATACGGTGTACCGCAAACCAGACCCCGAAGATGCAGATGGCGAGAACGGTAACGAGTATGGAAAAGAAGGACGTGACGACGAAAAGCGTGAAAAGGAACTGGATACCGTCGAGAATCAGCGCAACGGCGATCATGAATCCCGCCTCTACGTTCGATATCTTATGCGGGACGTGTGCAGTCTGATCCATGGCGCGGTACTATCCGTCCTTCTCCATCTCCTGACGCTGTTTTTCGCGCTTTATGGCAAGAAGCTGGGACGGATCAGAGGTGATTATCTGGTCTTCGGTATAGGAAGCGACGATCTTGATGGCTACATGCTTGAGGCCTGCGAAGAAAAGCCCTTCCCCAACGCCCGACTCAAGCAGAAGGAATTTCTCCTCCTCGGTGAGATTGAAGGTCTCCTTGAGAATGTCGATGGTCGTCGGCGACTGCTTCAAAAGAAGCTGCATAGAGGAGTTGGTAAGGATAGGCCGGCCGTACGGGCTCCTGAGGAAGTCCTCCACGTCCTGGGTGATGGTGGCGAGGCCGAGATAGTACTTGCGGCCGCGCTTGGCGAGGCCGAAGAGGAACGACGCGGTATCCTCCGACTTCATCATCCACCATGCCTCGTCGATGATGAGAAGGCGCTTCTTAAGCTCCTGGCGGACAGCGTTCCAGATGAAGTGCGTGACGATGTACATGGCCACCGGCTTGAGCTCGTCTTCCATGTCGCGCACGGAGAACACGATGAACTGCTTGTTTATGTCGACGTTCGTCGGGCGGTTCATGAATCCGGCCCAGGTACCGCGCGTGTACTTCGTGAGGCGGGTGACGAGCGACTGCGAGCCTTCCATGCCCGAAAGCACGTTCTCGAAGTCAGAGAGGAGCGGAGGCTCCATGCCGTTGAAATTCGTGTCCCCGGTTATGTCTTTGAGAGCATAGGTTTCCGAGATAGCGCGGTCGATTATCGCGTCTTCTTCCGGCGTGAGGCCGCCGAGCATGATGCGGAAAAGGCCTACCAGGTTGATGATGTTGCTGCGCAGGATATCGGCGGGCTCCTCGTCTTCCTTTACCGTCGGCAGGTCGAACGGGTTGATGTGGTGCTCGCTCGAGAGCGAGATATTGAAGAGCCGCCCGCCCGTAGCTTGCGCCAGGTACTCGTACTCGCGCTCGGGATCGATGACGATGACGTCCGTGTCGAACATCAAGGAGCGCAGGATCTCGAGCTTCACCGCATACGACTTGCCGGAGCCTGATTTCGCGAAGGTCACGGAGTTGTAGTTCTCAAGCGAGAAGCGGTCGAAGAGGATGAGCGATGCGTTGTGCCGGTTTATGCCGTACAAGATGCCGCGGTCGCTCGAAAGGTCGAAGGAAACGAACGGGAAGATGCTCGAGAGCGGCGCAGAATTGAGTTTATTGTGCACGTTGAGCTCGTCCATAGCTACCGGAAGCGTCGAGCGGAAGCCCTGCTCTTGCTCGAAAAGCGCCGGTTTCGTATATACCAGCTTTGAATCAAGGATGCCGCGCACGTCCCCTTCTATCTTATTAAGCTCCTCTTTCGAGCCTGCATAGAGCGTCATGTAGAGGCCGACATCGAAAAGCCTTTCCTGCGCCTGTTGCAGGTTGTCGCGCAGGGTTTCGAGGTCCTGGTATGCGGTATCGAGCTGCGGGTCGCGGACGAGGCCCTTGTTCTCTCTATCTGCGATCTGACTCTGCACCTCCGCCACCTTGCGCTGGAAGTTCTTCAGCGCCTCGGCTGTATCGACCGGGTGGATGAATATGGAAACGTCGAAGACCTTATCAAGGTTGATGATGGGGGTGAACCAGCTGTCTGAAAGGAAACGGGGGTAGGAGATGGTGTAGAAGGAACGAGAGACCTTCTCGCCAAGCTCTATTTCCTTGGAACCGACCTTGAGCGCGGCAGGAGCGATAGTGTCGGCAAGCTCGAGCTTCCCTGCCGCATAGATGTCTTTCGGCAGAACCGGCGCTATCTTCGGTTCTTCGTCCTTGCCTCGGTTAAGAAAATCAAGCAGTGCCATAGCTATTGCTGAGTATACGGTATCGGCGTATCCATGTCGCCGAGATTAAAGGAGCGATACAGAAGCTCGATGATCTCCTCGGTACCGAGCGGGACGGCGCGCAGGCCGGAAGAAGCGAGACCGCCTGCGACCAGCGCCATACGCTGCTCGAGCTGAATGCGCGTCTCTTCGAAGGAGCGATCCTGCACGGTTCCCTGTCCTGCACTCGGATTCCCCCCGCGATTTTCGAGGAATGACAGCGCGCCTGTCGCCTGCGAGAGAGAGACGGTCGTGTACGGCACCACGACGTAGAAGGTCTTGGTCATGATGTCCGCGCCTTCTATGAAGTTGCGAATGAACGCGATGTATTCGCGCAGCTGGATGCGCATAAGCTCGCTCCCCTGCCGGTCCATGCGTTCCTGCAGAAGATTGAGGTAGGGGCGGATGTCCGTCTTGCGCGAGTGCACGACGATCTGTACCGGAAAATCGAGCGTATTGAGGAAGTTCTGGAATCCGCCGATGATCGCGCGCTGCTCGTCCTCGGATTTGAGCGCGAAGTTGAGCGACGAGCACATCATGATGCCGCGATACCCGCCGTTCTTGAGGATGACCACGCCGTTGCGCACTTCTTCGACCGGCACGAACTGTTGAGTTGGTTTGCTGCTTGCCATATCGTTATATCTTCATGTTCGGCACGCTAGGCGGCACCGGGCCTTCCTCTGCCGCGGGCGCATTCCGGTCCTGGATGTCGAGCGAAAGAGCCAGGTCGTGCAGCTTATTTTGCGGGAGGCCGAGCTTCTGCCGTGTTTCCGGCTCCGGTGCGCGCACTGGCATAGGCGCCTGCGCGGCATTCTTCTGCTCTTTCTTCCAAAGATAGAGGCGGTCTTGGGTATAAAAAGCGAAGCCGGCGCCGAGTATGTCGACGAAGCTCCGGTTGTTCACTTTATAAAAGGAGAGTGCGGCAGCGAGCGCAAGCACCGGCAATGCGAGGATGGCTGCGAAGAAAAACGGGAGATAGAGGAAGATGATGACGGCCAAACCGATGCCGCCGCCCATGAAGATGAACTGCTTCCATGTGAGCGGGCCGAATATGCGGTCCTCCACTTCAATGAACTGCGGCACCTGGTACTCCATGGGGAGTAGTATACCAGTTCCCTGCTATGTGCTGTCTGCCAAATCTACATCTAATCACCTTTTACGAGATCGGTTCTCGATATGGATCGGAAGAATAGTTCCCTGGTATGACTGGATTCTGTGGAGAAGGCGCCGGTGGATTCGATGAGCGGTTCTCTGGCTGGGAATTCAGTGCAATCGGCTGCTCTATGGCTGGCCTGGAGGCAACGGGAGTCATTACGTGCGGAATCGATGCTGTTTGGAAAGCACGAGCAGGAGTGGTGTGTGATGCCACAGAGGTGACCGAAGGAACGTATAGCACCGGTTCAGGCGCATGTTCTGGATGCTGCATAGCTTCCATATCCGTCTGCATCGTGCGAAGCATGGGTTGCGGCGCAGACGTGGGAACCGGCGCAGCTATTGGCGTAGCAGCTACATTCTGTGCGGGAATCGGAGCAGGTTGTTGGCTAAGAGCCGGTGCGAGCGCGTCAGGGCGCATGAGATTATAAGGAAGAGGTTCCGAGGGCTCCACAGACTGCTTCGCCACTTCATGCGCGGCTTCCTTTTGCGGGGGTGCAACCTGCATGACGGGAACTTGCGGTTGCACACCTCTAACTTCTGGATGTGGGGCTATCGCTTGTTCCCCTGCTCCGTACAGCTCCGTCTGCTGGAGTTTTTTGAACACCTGTTCGTTAACATCGTTCGTGAGTCCACGAATAGTGTCCGGTGGAATGTTCGCCTCCTTCAGGTCCTGCACAAAATCCTCAGGCGTATTTACCCCAAGAAGCATATATAGGTATGCACGCTCGAAGGCAGCAGCCTGATCCGCATGAAGACGGTATTTTTGAGAAAGTCTTAGTGATGTCGCGTCACGCTCAGGGCTTTGCAGGAAATCTTGAACTGATTTTGGCAGCGTACTTTCAAGAGCGGCAATTTTTTCGTTAAACGATAGTGAACTTACATCGACCGAATTGTCATCCATACTCTCTTAGTTTACCTCAATGATGATCGCTATGGTCATCTCCCCCGCCATGTCCCTCATCTTTATGCTCTTCTTTTATTGCATCTTTAACTTCATCCAGCTTGTGTTCTGTATCATCCTTCCCTGACTTTATTCCCGACTTAATATCTTCAAGCAGCTTCTCTGCTTTAGTCTTCTTCATTTCTGCACGTATAGCTTTTGCACTTTCTTCATTCGCTCTACCTGTTACTCCATACAAAGGTCTTCCATTGCCTGTACGTCGCCATGGTTTATCCTTATTCTCGTTTCCAGTTTTCCAACTATCTTCCAAATTCTGAGCATACTTTTCTTGTTGCTGTTTTTTATCAATACGTACCTTGCCCTTCTTCTTAGCTTCGTCTTCCGTTTCCCGCGTTTTTCGTTCATTTTGGCGTGCAGCAGTTAGCTTGTTTGTTTCTTCAGCAAGCCTTTGCTCGGCACCCGCTGCTTTCTTAGTAGCATCAGCCACTGCGCGTTCTTGATCTCGAATCCTCTTCTTTAAGTCAGCATCCTCGGGATTCCTATCTGCCAAGGTTCGAAGATGCTCAAGTATTTTTTCTTGATCGGAAACGTCGTTCTTTGAGTTTTGGTGCGCAGAATCTGCCTTATTTGTGACTTCGAGCTGTGCATTGGTAGCTTCTGCTGCTGCTTTGCTTGCATTCTGAAGACTCTCAATTCTAGTTTTGTACTCATCGTCAGTCTCTGTCCTGCCAGAGAGCGACTTTGCGTATTCAACGCGAGCTTTCTTTTTTTTATCGATTTCTCCTGCAATACCGCCTTTCTGTGCAGCGCCAAGATTGACTGACGCCTTCTTAGAAACATTCTGGAGCGCTTTAGTGCCTCGCAAGTCAAAACTTGCCTTCGCTCCCTTATCTGCAAATGTTGCCAGGTGACGACCAACTTCAGTATCGCCAAGAGATGAGTTGCGGATACTGCGCGCAACAGCAGCAGACCCTCTACCGGCGGTTCTCCGGCCAACCCATCCAGAAGTGCCAATTACTGCACCACCTGTTATACGACCGGCAGTATTGATGGCAAAAGTTGCTCCCATAGCGCCCATATTTTTCGCAACAACAAGCGAAGCGACAAGGAATCCGATGACTAGCGTGAAGATCAGTATAATTCCCATTTCGGAAGCGCCTGGCTGCATAAGCGCACCCGCAAGACTTTTATTTGCTAATCCTGCTTTTGTTGCTGATGCCGCGTCACCATTAATTCCCGTAAACGAATCCGTAATCTTCAGACTTATAAGAATAAGTAAAAACAATACCGGCGCGAAAAATGATTGACTAAAAAGTCTCCGCCACCATTGCGTTGCAAATTTTCGCATCGGCGGAATTGCCATACCGATAAAACCGATTGGAGCGGCAACCATGATGAAGCTCAATACAACTACGCGAATGACGAGCATGATCGCGGTTGCGGTGAGCACAACGGCACCGATGGTGGCAAAAACCGCGAGCATCACATACACCGTTACTGAAGCGGCATCGCCAGCTTCATTCGCTGCAAATACGGAAGATAACCCTGTCGATTGCATTATGTGGCCCGCAATGCCATAGCTAACGGCACAACTCGTATCAAATTCAATTTTTTGACTCTCACTATCACTAATATCTATGGTAGTATTGCCGCCATCTAGTATTCCCGTGCAGGGTGCTGAGTTTGTCTCTCTGTAGAGCGCGGTTGTGAGCGCATTGGAGGTATCAATAACTGCCTCTGCAGCAAAGAGGCTGAAGTTCATCAGGATAGCTACGATGATGAGCGGCGGGAGCGCCTTGCGCACAGCGAACGTCTGCAGGTTGAGTATGGTAGCTAGGCCCATGAATATGAATCCGAACAGAAGCATTATGTTGCCGATATCGCGCAATATACCCCACGCAATGAGCATTCCTGGAGAGTTCCCTATGAGACTCCCGAATTCAAAAACTGTTTTTACGACCACCCAGTTAAGGAGCGTACCGGCCAAGCCTAGAAAGAAGTTAGCGATAGAAAGTATGGCAAGAGCGACCGCTCGTACAATGAGGTCACCAAGACCACTCACTGCTTGGTTTGTTTCTACCCTAGCCACGTGACCCAGACCATAACCATCACAGTCAATTACAGCACCCACAACATATCCCCCAGGTCCTGCGCATATCACATCTTTGTAGGACGTGCTATCTGCGGCAGGGGTAGTATTACTCGAATCAGATGAAGATGCTGTCTGCGCATGTGCTATAGGCGCAAAAAGAAACACGCAAAGCGCGATAGACGCCACGAAGCCGCTCGCGATACTTATTTTTTGTACGTACTTCTTCATACGTTCACTTACGTGCGGCACTCAGTCGCAAGTTCTGTCATTTTCGTATACAAGCTTGTTTCCGATTCAGTCGCATCTTCTGCTGTCGTACTGCTCTGGAACGCCGCTTCAGCCTGCTCGTCAGGCGTCGGAATGGCGGATGAGCGAAGGTATGACTGGTAGCCAGAAACGGCGTCTATGATCAAGGCGCTCTTGTTTCCGGATGTACTCTGTATAGCGTTCTGGACCCTCGTCTCAAGTGTTCCTATCTGCGCGAGCGCGGCATTTCCCTTCTGTACGCCAGCCGTAGCTTTCGTGATAGCCGTGCCTATTTCCGGCTCCGCGCCGCAGCGTGCTTGGGCTGCATTCGCTGCATCGAGCACCTTCTGCCACTCGTCACGGTATGCGGTCGCGGAAGTACGGTCATTCTGAATGTTCTGCACGACACCGTTGGCGATACTCGTGTTTACAGAATCGTACTGAGACGCATCAGTTGCCTGGTTCACATATGAGGAACCGCCGCCTGAGGAGTACTGCGATGCGCCGAGGAGACCGCCCGGGCCAAGTACCTGATTCACAAGCTGTCCCATAAGCGCGCCGACAACCTCGTTTATAGAATCGGCAAGCTCAAGCTGACGGACGCCGGTGCCAAGATTCTGTTCGAGCTGGCTTTCGATGACCGAGCCAGGCGTGCGTACAGGGCTTGTGCGGCACTGCTCAGACTTCGAGAGTGACACAGGACCAGCGGCTGTGCTGCAGTTGCCACGCCACGGCAGGAAGCCGTTGCCCCAGTCGAGTTCTGCTTTGCGTTGTTGTGCCGCTGCATTGATCTGACCCCAAAGCGCGTTGCTCGCCAGTTCGTATGCGCCGAAAGGATTGTTTGCAGGGTTCTGGCTTGCCGCAAAGAAAGCATCGAACCCGCCCTTGCTGAAATCGCCGTTGATGAATGCCTTCGGATCGGTGCTGTATCCGTTAAGATCGTATCGCGAGAGACCGAGCGTGTTGCTTGTGGCGAGGTAGTATTCCTGCCGCAGTTTCTGAGCAATCTGGTCCTGAAATGGAGAGACAATGTTAAAGCCGGTAGTGTTGACCGCCGTCTGGTTCAGCTGATTGAAAAAGTCTTCAGCGACGGCATCTCCGAGGTAGCTTAGATTCTCGTTCAGGTCGCTTACGAACGCTGGAGAGCCGTTGAAACCGGAATTAATCCAGTTGACCGTGCTTCGGGTGATGGATGCGACCGTAAGTTTCGCAGCGCTCCAAAGAAGTGCATCGGCAATATTTTTTGGAGAGATACCGAGCGAAGGACCTACGATGCCTTGAACGACTGCAGGATTTACCTCGAATGCTGCGATAGCACCGAACTGTGCGTGCGCCGCGTTCTTGTTGGTAGAGAGAATCGGACTAAAGCTTCCGATCAAGGTAAGGAGCGCCAGACTAGTGGTGAGTGTTCCTTTCAACATAATATTCGGCAGATTCATACTCATTGAACTTCAGTTGAACGTGCAATATTAACCATCATCCCACCTGGAGCCTCTACCGCTGGTTCTCCTCCTGCAAGAATGGCAGTCGCAATCCCTTTGAATGCTTCCACAGCTTTCGCCGACGTGGGTTGATATACAGAAAGTGCCCCCATCATTCCGAGTGGATCCGCTTCATACGATGCGATTAGGTGCGTTGCCTTATATAATTCATCAAAGGTTTGAATAAGGGCGAGGTGCTGACTTGCGAGTTGCGGTGGGACTCGAGCGGCAAGGAGACCATTAGCAATTGATTTGTAAGAATTTGCGAGTGTCTCTAGTTTTGGGCGAGCTGATTCATCGCCTTTAACAATGAGCGCTTCAGCAAGTGGAAGTGCCTGATTCGCATCTTCGGGCACGTCATTGGTGCGCAGTATATTCTCAACTACCCCAGCGTACTCCGTCACGCTCACCGACGTATCGGTGTGAAGAGAAACGGTCGTATAAGAGGAAACAAAGAGTCTGCTTGCCTGTGCCGTAAATTTTGAAAGAAGCCTTGAGACAAGCGCCTGCTGCTCTTCCACACTCATCGGCTGGCCGCCGCTCGCCTGCATATACTCCTCAAGAAACTCATGCGAGAACTGCTCCGTGATGCTGCCCGGCGCGGGGTCGACGCCAGGAATATCGTCGAGCACGTCCCGTGCTGATTCTTCCTCGTTCTGGGCGCTCGGGAGCTGGGATGCGAGCGCGTTCGGCGTGAGCTTTCCCTGGCGCGCCGCTTCCCCGTCGCTTATCCCGTCGCCGTCAGTATCAGCCTTCTTCGGGTCGGTCCCATAGAGCGCTTCCTGCCAGTCAGGAAGCTGATCACCGTCAGTATCTTTCTGTGCGTAGGCTTTGAGGAGTTCTTCGGTCGAGCCGGCGTTCGCCGTCTTGCGCGAGAGGAAGGAAGGACCGGATAGTACGTACGCTACGCCGACGAAAAGCAGCGCAAGAAGGAAGGAGGCACCAATGCGAAGTGAACGCTCGGGAATCTTCATAAAAACTATAGGTATAGTAGCATTTTCGCGCATATATACGCGAAACCATATCTATAGTGTGTGCATTATTTCTGCGTTCCTTTCACGGCTGCGCTAGAGCTGTTGTGCGAGCGTACGCCATACGTCTATCGCTACGTCTTCAGGACGGGTATCGGGAGAGAGGCCGAGCGTACCGAACGCTGCAGCTATGCGCTCTTTAGGCGCGACTGCCTCTAGATTCTTCGCCAAACGCTTGCGTTTGTGCGCGAATCCGGCACGGAGTACTGAAAAGAAATGCATCTCCGCGTCAGGAGACGAAAAGGCGTCCTGCCGTATGGCGCGTATGGAAAGTACCGCAGAATCTACAGATGGCGCGGGGCGGAACGCCCCGCGCGGCACGGTGAAGCAGTACGATGGCTCCCCGAACGCCTTCACGGAGAGCGAAAGCAGGCTCTCCTTCCCTTTGTTGCGGGCGATGCGCTCTGCCACTTCTTTCTGCACGAGCAGCGTCATGGATGCCGGCTTGTGGGGTGCCGTAAGGAAGGCGCGGACGATTTCGCCGGTAATGTAGTACGGAATGTTGGCAACCACATGATACGGCTGGCTGAGCGTAGCTGGGTCGAATGCGCGGATATCGCCATGGATGATTTCAAGCCGTCCCTTCTGGATCTCTTCAGCGAAGCCCTCTTCGAGCGTAGGCGCGAGCGCGTCATCCGCTTCGACGGCTATCACCTTCTCTATCTTTTTTTCTGGCTGCGCGAGCAGCGCGCGGGTAAGCATGCCGGTACCAGGACCGACCTCGAGAACGGCCGCTCCTTCCGGCAGCTGCGCCGCCCCCACGATGCGCTCGGCGGTCTGCGCATGCATGAGGAAATTCTGTCCTAGGGATTTCTTGGCGAACACCATTGGTGTAGCGTACCGCACTTCTCGGCACTTCGTGAGCCGTTATGCTTCGATGATATTCTCTGCTCCGTACTCGTCCGCTTCGTCGTACTCGATGAGGAGCGGGTCGATGTCGCGCAGGAACTGCGACGGTTCGGAGAAGAAGTCGGTACCGTATATGCGGCGGATGCTGGCGAGCGTGAGGATAAGGCGTTTCTTTGCGCGCGTCACCGCGACATAAAAGAGGCGGCGCTCTTCTTCCTCATCGCGCTCCTCGTCGGCCGCCGAGCCAAGGCCTTCGTGCGGGAATAGCCCTTCCTCCATGCCGGTGACGAATACGACGTCGAACTCAAGACCTTTCGCCGCGTGCACGGTCATGAGCGTGACGCCGCCTGCTGCCGTGTCATCTGCGCTTTCCTTTTCTTTGCCCGGGCGGTCCATCTCGTCTTGGTCGCCGGCGAGCGCGGCATCGGCGAGAAAGGCGCTTATCCCTTCTAAGCCGGGCGCGGCATCGTACCGGCTCGCGAGCGCGCCGAGCTCGCGCGCGTTCTCAAGCCGCTCCTGCCCTTCTTCCCCTTCCTTCAAGAGCGCGGTATCCATGCCGCTCCGCTCTATCACGAGCTTCACGAATGCTGAAGGAACGGCTGTCTTCGCAGCTTCTGCCAGTTCCGAAACGAGCTGCTCGAAGCGCTCTACTTTCGCGCGGTCTGCCGCGCGCAGCTCAGCGGTCTTTCCTGCGAGCATTTTTCCGAGCGTGACCTTCCCTATTCCCCGGCTCGGCGCCTGCACGGCGCGCATGCGGTCGGCCTCTCGGGACGGGTCGAGCGCGAGCCGTACCCATGCGAGCACGTCCTTCACTTCCTTGCGATCATAGAATTTCGTTCCGAGAAGCTTGTACGGTACGCCTGCGTGCAGAAAAGCTTCTTCGATGGCCCGGGATTGCGCATTGGTACGGTACAGGACGGCGATTTCCGAAACAGGCGTTCCCTTCTGCATGCAGCGCTTCGCCTCGCGCGCGATCCAGCGCGCCTCTTCTTCTGCCGTGCGTGCCGGGTGTATGGTGATGCGCTCTCCTTGCGTATTGTCAGTCACCGCGTGCTTTTCTTTGCGGTTGCGGTTCTTCTCGATAATCATGTTCGCCGCGTCCACGATGTTTTTGGTCGAGCGATAATTGTGTTCGAGCACGATGTGCTGAGCGGCCGGATATGTTTCCTCGAACTTGAGCAGGTTGTCGATCGTCGCGCCGCGCCAGGTATAGATGGATTGGTCGATATCTCCGACGACAAAGACGTTCTGTGCCGGTCCGGCGATGAGCCGCGCAAGATCGGCCTGCAGCTCGTTGGTGTCTTGGAACTCGTCGACGTGAAGGTGCGAGAAGCGTTCCTGGACGCGCGTACGCACGTCTTTGTGCTCGCGCAGAAGCTTCACGGGAAGCGTTATGAGGTCGTCGAAGTCGAGGGACTTCTCCTTCTTGAGCGTGTCTTCGTAGCGTATCCAGGCCTCGGCGACGATGCGGGAACGGAAGCTCTCGCGGCTGTGCTTGTCGCGGAATTCTTGGAGGCTCATGCCGTCAGACTTCGCTTTAGAGATGCGTCCGAGGATGGCGCCCGGCGGAACTTCTTTCGGGTCGACGTCGAGCGCCTTGAGCGCCTCGCGTATGGCACGCTTCGAATCGTCGCGGTCGAAGATGGTGAAGTAGCGCGGGATGCCGAGCGCCGAGCCGTATGCTTGAAGCAGCTCGCGGCCGAGCCCGTGGAACGTAGCGACGAACGGGAGCGGACTGTCCGGGAGGCGCGCAGAAAGCCGCTCGCGCATCTCGCGCGCAGCCTTGTTGGTGAAGGTTACGGCAAGTATCTTCTCTGCGGGCGTGCCAAGACGTATGAGGTGATAGATGCGAGTCGTGAGAACAGAGGTTTTCCCCGATCCTGCGCCGGCTAAAACGGACACCGGACCTCTTGTAGCGAGCACCGCTTCCTTCTGACGAGGGTTCAAGTGCGAAAGGTACTCTGGAGCGTGCTCATTCACCAAGCAACTATAGCAAATGCCGCAGAAATGCAGAAAATAGGGGACAAAATAAGCTTCATTCGTTCTCCACATTCGAGGCCTCTGTCAAGAGTTGACCCTCGTTCTCCCCACGCTATACTTTGCTGGTTGACTGAATAGACCGTACTCAAGAAAAGGCTTACATACCACGGTATGTAACCCTTTTTTGTATTCTGAAGAAACGCTGAAGAGACCTCATCTGAGTATTCTTAAGTACCCGCTTACCTCATCTTCCACGCCCTCGGGCAGTCGCATGAGCATATATCGCAGGAAGCTCGCCGCAGCCGGCATAACCGTCGGCGCAGGAGCGCTCCTCGGAGCGTTGACGCTCCTCCCTCCTACTTCGGTACGGGCCTTCTGGCCGTTTTCCTCTGCGCAGGCCGCAGATGGCGATCAGCCTGTCCTTCACGACCCTTCAATGCGCCTTTTGGCCGCAGCCATAAATCCTGACCCGAATCCTTCCAAGGGCGACGGCGGCCTTCAGCTTTCAGAAGGTACGGCCCTCATGCCTATGGTCGGCCCTGACGGTACGCCGGCGAGCGAGAAGTCGGTAGTTTCTGCGGCTGCATCGTCAGAAGGCGAAATTTCCGTATACACCGTCGAAGAAGGCGATTCCATTTCCGGTATCGCAGACCATTTCGGCGTTTCTGTGAACACCATCCTCTGGGCGAACGACCTTACCGTACGCAGCACTATCCGCCCGGGTATGGATCTCGTGATCCTGCCAGTTTCGGGCGTGCGCCATACGGTAGCTAAGGGCGAAACGCTCTCTACTATCGCCAACAAGTACGATGCATCGGCGCAAGAGATCGCGACCTTCAACGGCCTTGATGCCCATGCGACAGTGGTCGTCGGCAGTACGCTCGTCATTCCACATGGCGAAGTAACGACATCTGCGTCTACCAAGGCAGTAAAGAAGGCTTCTTCCAAGAGCATCGCGTCTGCGCCGAAAGCGGTAACGACCCGTTCAGACCTCGGCACGGCAGCAGCGAGCGGCTATTTCCAGAACCCTGTTCCGGGCGCGATCCTGACGCAGGCCATCCACGGAAATAACGGTGTCGACCTGGGCGCGCCTTCTGGCACCCCGATTCACGCTGCCGCTGCCGGTACGGTCCTTATTTCTAAGAATGATGGCGGCTGGAACGGCGGATACGGCTCCTATGTCGTGGTTAAGCACAGCAACGGCACCCAGACCCTGTATGCCCACATGAGCAAGGACATCGTCTCTGTCGGCGAGAGCGTCGCTAAGGGCGAGGTCATCGGCTACGTCGGCGAAACTGGCGAAGCTACCGGAAACCACCTTCACTTCGAAGTGCGTGGCGGAAAGAACTCCATCGGCTACACCTGTTCGGTTATGAGCCGCTGCTACTAGGACATTTTCTAGTCACAGCACCTTATTGAGCGCAGCGCACCCTCTTTGGGTGCGCTGCGCTCTTTTACGCAAGACCAAGCAGGCCGCGCGGCCGGTACTGGAGCGCTTCGAGTACGTGCATCTCAGCTATCTCTTCCGTGCGCGCGAGGTCGGCAATAGTGCGCGCGACACGGAGAGTGCGGTGGTATGCGCGCGGAGAAAGGCTCAAGGAGCGTGCGGCCGCAACGAGCGCCTTCTCTCCCTTACTGCTCAGGAGAAGCTCTTTTACCTCTCGATTCTTGCGGAATTCACGTGCCGCGATAACGCGCGCACGGACGATCTCTGAACTCTCAGCGCTTGAAGGCGCTGCCAGCACCTCGTACGGCACCTGCGGAACCTCTACCCACAGCTCGAGCCGATCAGCGATAGGGCGAGAGATCTTGCGCGCTTGCGAACGTGCGAGCCGCAGCGCTGCGATATCGTCCCCCACTACCGTATCTGCCGGGTTCATTGCAGCGACGAGCAGGCAATCGGCAGGAAACGTATGTACGCCTTTCGCGCGAACGATAGTCACCTGCTTGTCTTCAAGCGGCTGTCGGAGCGCTTCGAGCGCACGCGAATCAAACTCAGGAAATTCGTCCATGAAGAGAACGCCGTTATGAGCGAGCGTCACTTCGCCGGGGCGCGGAATCGCTCCTCCGCCGACGAGCGCCGTCGGCGGAACGGTATGGTGCGGGGCACGGAATGGCGGCTGGCAGAGGGTTTCGCCTGGCGCGATCGCTCCTGCCGCTGAATGTATAGCGGTCGTTTCAAGCCGTTCTTCAGGAGATAGCGGCGGCAGGATGCTGGGCAGCGCACGGGCTAAGAGAGTCTTCCCTGTTCCCGGCGGCCCATACAGCACGAGCGCATGCCGGCCGGCGGCTGCTATTTCAAGCGCCCGCTTCGCGCCTTCCTGTCCGCGTATGGCATCCAGTCCTGGTTCGGGAGAATGGGAAAAATAAAAAGGTTCTTGAGTGAATTGCGGAATCGGTTCGCCGTCAGAGAAATGCTTGAGAACCTGTGAAAGATGGCGTACGGGATAAAGAGAGATGCCAGGAGCGAGTGCCGCTTCACGCGCATTTCCCTCAGGAACAATGGCGTGAGCTACTCCTTCCCTCTTCGCGAGCAGTACCTGCGGAAGAATGCCGCGTACCGCACGTATGCTTCCGTCGAGTCCGAGTTCTCCGGCAAAGAGTATCGGCTCAGACGGAGCTCGGAGGTGGCCGGCCGCCGCAAGATAGGAAACGGCGAGCGGAAGATCATAGTGAGAGCCTTCCTTGCGCAAGCTCGCAGGCGAGAGCGAAAGGACGATCCTGAGATTCGTCGCCTTGGGCGGCTTTAGTCCCGTATTGCGTATGGCGCTCGAAATGCGGTCGCGCGCCTCTTCCATGGCGCGGTCGGCAAGACCCACGATCGAGAACGCATGCAGTCCGCGTGAAAGATCTGCTTCTACGAGGACAAGCTCAGCACTCACTCCTGAAGGCTGTGCGGCGAGAACGTGCGCATAGCGGCGGGTCTTTGCGGATGCGTTTTGCGATATATCCATCCATACACTATGAACCTCTACCTGCCGGCGAGTAGCGAGAGACGAGAGGCATAAGGGTCGCTTGGCTTATGAAAAATGCACCTTTCCTTCAGGAAAGGTGCATTTTCTTGAGACTGCTTCCGTTACGGGGTCTGGGCTATTCCTCCGAAGGTGCTGCCGATACCGCAGGAGTTTCCGCAGCTGACGCAGGAGACGAGGTCGCTAGTGTTCCAGATAGTACCCGGTACGCGTGTACGACGGCGATAGCGGAGATCGGGAGCGTGATAAAGAGACCGACTAAGAGAAGGCAGAATCCGACTATGTTGATGCCGAAGATAGCCAACCCGAGCAGGAAGAGGTTCCAGCGATTCCCTTTCGTGATCTTCGCGCTCTCCCGTATAGCGTCTATAGGAGCCAATTCCTTGTCAATGACGATATACAGGCTGAACCCGACGATGATGCCGATAATGATACCCGGAATGATGAACAGAAGAAGGCCGATGATCGTGGCGCCGCCTGCAAGGATGGAGGTGCCGACGAACTTCCAGAACGGGCGGGGATGCCACAAGTCGGAAAGGCGGAGCGATTCGAGCGAATCATGGCCGCGAAGGAAAAATGCGGTCTTCCCCATCGCGATCAAGAACGAAACAACCGCACTCAGAATGAATGCAAGGAGGTTGAGAAGACTTTCAAGCCCGGTAAGGTCCTTCGTAAAGGAACGCGGCACATCAGATAGCAGGCTCGCAACAAAGATGATTATGCCGGCGGCGACGAATATCCACGGACGCGCAGTTACCGTTTTCCATCCAGCGAGCAAGCATTCTTTAACGGAAAGTTCTTTCATGGCCGTTAGTTTCCCATGTGCTCTTTGCACGTGCCGGCAGCAGGATCTGCCTCTAGCCGATCAGCCTCGATTTCCTTCCCGCATACCGTGCAGGTGCCATAGGCGCCTTTTTCTATACGGCCGAGAGCGGCGTTAACTTCTCCGAGACGGATTTCTAGGTCAGTGAGAATAGCTTCGTTCTCGCCATAGCCTTCAAGCTGTTCAGCGCGGTCATTCGGGTCAGCCTCCTGGCCAGTTTCCTGCGGAACCGCTTCCCAGTCGCCAGGATTCGATGGATTTCTGCGCCCGACCGTCTGGAGTTCGGCTTCAAGACGTGTCTTCTCCTCCTCTAAGCGTGTTTTATAAGTGCTGGTATCGTTCATATGCCTAAAACTCTACCACGCCGACACGGTTTTTACTCCCTAGTCCCCGCTCGCAGAAATGCGGGAAGCAAGGGCCGTAAAAGCAGCCTCGTCGCGCGCGATAACCAGAATATCCTTGTTCACGTAGCCGTACAAAAAGAGGAATCTCCCTGCTGCATCACGCAGTATGCGCACGTCATGGTTAGCGACCACCGCGTCGGTGAAGGTGTTTCGCTGCGCATAGGAAAGAGACGGAGAGCTAGAAGCAGTGGAACTCGCTATTTCTTGCGGGAATGCTGAATATTCAGGATAGAAATTGCTCAAATCGTTCTGCAAGGTCGCTTCCCACGCGAGCATGCCCGCGAAGGTGCGCTCATATGAGCTCACTTTGAGTATGAAGAACGGCCGCGCTTCCCCGCCTGCATCGATGACGCCGACGGTGCTGCTCTCTTCGATGTTGCGCAGCAGGATGGAAGGCGCCGGAAGCGAGAGGGCGCGTATGAGGACTCCGCCAGGCTGCGGTATGCCGGTCGGCGTACCGTTCGC
This sequence comes from uncultured Candidatus Saccharibacteria bacterium, assembly GCA_964404565.1. Taxonomy (GTDB): domain Bacteria; phylum Patescibacteriota; class Minisyncoccia; order Phycocordibacterales; family Phycocordibacteraceae; genus C7867-001. Next base: position 5,858 of record CAYOKK010000005.1, on the reverse strand, counting down.
ATCCGTGGTTACGTACGTCACGATCACGTTGCCGGAAACGCTCCCTCCTGCAGCTACGTCAGCGATAGCGTTCATGAGCGCGGTACCGGTTCCCTGCACCTCGACGCTTTCATCGTAGCGGATGAGTGATGGCACGCCGGCCACTATAGGCACCTCCTGCCGCTCTGTCATGAAGGCATACGCGCCTATGACTGCGCCGATACCGATGATGAGCATCGCGCCGCCGGCGAGAAGGGGAACCAGCGTACGGCGAGGCTTCGAGACAGGCTGTGACGTTCGCGGCGCGTCGCTCTGCGCAGCAAGTACGGAGAACGTAGAGCTGTTCTGGCGATCAATCCGGTCGGCGAAGTCGCTAGAGTAGGTGTGAAGCGGAGAGGGTCCTTGCGCGACAGGCGCAGGAGCCGGAGGCGGTGCAGGAGGAGCTTTTGGAAGCGGGGTTTGGGGTACGAACGTAGGGAGCGGCTCGAATGCGGGTATAGGTTCTCGATATGTCGGCGCGGCAGCAGGCGTTGCAGCTTGTTTTGGCTCTGCTACGGGCGCAGGAGCCGCCTTCGGCGCTGATGATTTCGGAGCAGGTGCAGCTGGCTTCCAGAAAGGTTCTTTCACTGGCGCTGCAGGCTGCGGCTCAGCAGCGTGCATTGGCTTTGGAAGAATCGTCTCTTCGATAATTCTTCCCTCTGCTTCCGTGCCTCCCTGCTCTTTGCCTCGATGAGCCAGCTTTGCGCGCAGGCGGGTCAGTATAGCCTCGCGATTCTCTTCGTGCGCACCTGCTGAACCTGTGGATTCTGCTGGCGTCTCCGTTGACGGCGCGACGGTCGGCTGTACGCCGATACTTGCCTGTGGCATGAACGGCGAAGCTGTTTGCTGTATCGGCGCTTTAGCGGCAGCAGGCTCGCCCTTCTCTTTAAAGATGCCCTCGGAATCGGCTCCCGTAAGCTCGAGATGTTCCCCTTCGAATTCCTTCGGCGATGCAGGATCTCCTTTACGGTTTACCGGCGATTCGTCGACCTGCGGGAGCGATACGCCCATCTCGTGTACCATCTCGGGCTTCGCCGCCATAGATGGAATTGGAGATGGCGGCACATTTGATGCGACAGCTGCTGCGCTTGTAGTCTGTTCTGCGGCAGATGCAGGTACCGGAGTGTTCGTGACCTGCGCCAAATCCTTCGCGTACGTACGGATGTACTTGGAAGAGTCGCTTTGCGGCGTGAACGTTGAAAGCGGCTTCTGCGGCGCCGAAGTGTCAGGATCCATTTCTCTCTATTGTACACAGAAGGCCGCGTGTACGCGGCCTTCTGTGTGAACTAGTTTTCGAAACCCCCAGCGCTACCCGCGCTGGTTGATAAGATACTTCTTCGGGTTATCGCACATGTCGGTGAAGGCGTGCGCAGCCTCTTTGAGTTTCGCGGACGATGACTTGCCGAAGGAGATAACCTCCACTTGGCAGCCCATGTTCATATCCAGATACTCGATGAGCGGGACGAAGTCGCCGTCGCCGGTCGCAAGCACGACAGTATCGAGCTTCGGCGCGAGCTTCACGGCATCAATAGAAAGTCCGACATCCCAGTCGGCCTTCTTCGCGCCATCTGAGAATATCTGAAGGCCTTTCACCTTGGTCTCGATGCCGATTTTCGTAAGGGCGTCGAAGAACGCGGACTCTTCCCCGCTTTCCGTGGAGATAACGTAGGCGATGGCGCGCACGAGGATGCGCTCCCCTACGGCCTCTTCGAGCACCTTTGCGAAGTTTACGCGCGTCTTATAGAGATGTTTCGCACTGTGGTACAGGTTTTGCGTGTCAATGAATACGCCGACACGCTGGGCTGGGTGTTTGATGACTGCCATATATGAAAATGAGTCGTATTAAAATGTATAGGTCTGCTCTGCGTATAGTGTACACCGAGGGCGCGTACGTGCGGTACGGAAATGAACACAGCGGCGAGGTGCCGCTGCAGTTCTACTTTTTGAGGCCGAGTTTCTTCACGATCGTGCTGTACTGGCGCTTGTTGTTCTTTTCAAGATAGCGCAGATGGGCGCGACGGTCGGCGACCATCTGAAGAAGGCCGCGGCGTGAATGGAAATCCTTAGGATTCTTCTTCAGGTGGCGGGTTAGGTCCTCAATCTGACGGCTCAGGATACCGACCTGTACGGCTGCGGAGCCGGTATCAGTATCATGCATTGCCGCTTTGTTGATTACGCCCGTCTTTACGCGTTTTGTAAGCATTGCTCGTAGATTACCACACCTTGCTAAATCTTGCAAGAGTGCCGTAATACAGGCGCACTTCGCACAATATGCGCGGTATACTGGGCATATGAACGCGGAACAGATGAAGCGGGAATTCCTTGAGTATACGGAAATAGAGCGCGGCCGTGCCGTGAAGACCATCCAGAACTACGATCATTACCTTTCCCGCTTCTTTAAGCAGATGAATATACAGGATATTGAAGACATAACGGAGGAAAAGGTGCGCGAATTCCGCATGTGGCTGAATCGCCAGCCCGGTACCGGTCCGGACACGATGAAGCGCCGTACCCAGAACTACTACCTCATCGCGCTGCGCGCCTTTCTGAAGTTTCTGCGCAAACGCGGCGTCGAGGGACTTTCTCCAGAGAAGATAGAGCTCGCGAAGGTTCCTGAACGGCATCTCGACCTCATATCTCCCGCCGAGCTCGACCGCCTCATCGCTTCTGCTGACGGCGCGGACGAGCGCGGGTTGCGCGACCGCGCCATCCTGGAACTTCTCTTCTCCACCGGCCTACGCGTTTCAGAGCTGTGTTCGCTCGATACAGACCTCGATTTATCCCGTGACAGTTTTTCCATACGAGGAAAGGGCGACAAGGTGCGGGTCGTCTTCCTTTCCGACGTCGCGAAAGATGCTATCCGCGCCTATTTGAAGGCGCGCAAAGACATGAACGAAGCCCTTTTCGTAAATGTGCCGCGCAATCGCAGGGTTAAGAAAGACCCGGCCCGCCTCACTCCCCGCTCCATCGAGCTCTTGATAAAGACGTACGCGGCGAAGGCCGGCATAACGAAGAAGGTGACGCCGCACGTGTTGCGCCATTCGTTCGCCACCGACCTCTTGAATAACGGTGCCGACATCCGCTCCGTGCAGCAGCTCCTGGGCCACGCGAGCATCAATACGACGCAGATATACACCCACGTCACGGATGCGCACCTCGCCGAAGTCCATAAGCAATTCCATTCGCGCCAGCGCAGGTAGTCCGTAAAAGATCGCACGGTTGCCTTTGTCCTGCTCAGTAGTATGCTGGCCGTGAACTGTTCTTTGGAAATGAAAGGATCGCAGCATGCTGCACGAGAAAGTTCGGAGCGATTCGCCAAACACTAGCGAAACTGCGCCCGGAGAGTATAAGTATTCTAAATCCGGATGGGGAAAAAAGCGGAAAAGACGTCTCTACCTATACCGCGTCTACCCGCCTGGTTCAAAGCCGTTCCTTCCAAGCGATGAGGCGCTCAGGATGCTTGTCGCGACTATTCCCGCCGTTCGCTTTCACAAAAGCGCGCGATTCAGCAATCGGGATTTCTTTTTCGTATACGGTGCGAATAAGAACATCTTCACCGCACGCGCCGATGCTCGCGCTCGCGAACTGCGCAAGGGCTTTTTGCGGGGTGTAGGGGCGCTCGCGCTCCCCTATCGCGAGGTTCCCGCCTATGTGCAGGAAGCGGCTCGTGAATTCCTTTCAAGCCGTGGTTTTGTGAGCGTGGAATGGACTGGGAAGCAGCTTATCGCCTATGACATGAGAAATAAGCGTCTCGAAGGACGACTCGTCACTGAAGGCATATACTGGCGCCCCTTCCGTGAATTCGAACGCATTTGCCGGCCGATACTGCCTTTCATCTACAGAGCCGCTCCCTCGTGAGCGGCTCTTTTCTTGCTCAAATTGAAACTGACTTCGGGGCCTCCTCAATACATCTCAGGATTTTCCAGGTGCACGAGCGCCATCATGATCGCTGCCCTATTAAAATCCGTACGATCCATTCTCCCCTTAGTGACGATATCAATGAAGCCCTTCTTCTCTCCCAGCTTACGTTCATCGGTCAGGCCAGCCGCTTTCATGGCTTGACTGCCATCAAGCCCTTTGTTCACTATCCCGTCTATGACGCTCTTCGGCCATTCGCACGCGGGTGAAAGCCCCAAGTGAACCTGGCTCCCGTCGTATATGGCGCATGCGGCCACCTCCATATAGCCGCTCTTAGAATACGGCACCTCGATAAGTCCGCCTTCGATTCCGAATCCATAGTCGTTCCCTTCCCACGCTTGTTTCGCACGATCTATCGCTCCCGCCATGGTCTCCTCGATGTTCTTAGGATGACCGAATTCCTCAACCTGCACCGGCACTCCTATGATTTCCGCAGAATCGAATAGCGGATACTCCTTCAATGCGGCCTCTACCGCACCGACTTTCGTTACATTCTTTGAGCCGACGCCGACCTTCATATAAAGAGATTACCAGATGCAAATGAACCAGGTTTAGAACCTTTCTGCATAATTGAGTAGAATGGAGATATGAAGATTGTTTCCTGGAATGTGAATGGTTTACGCGCAGTGCACCGCAACGGCTACTGGGAGCCGTTTCTGCGCGGCACCAAGCCGGACATATTCTGCTTCCAGGAGGTGAAGGCCGAGCCGGAGCAGCTGCCCGAAGAAGTGCTGGAAATAGGCGGATTCTCTGCCTTCTTCTCCCCTTCCCGCACCAAGAAGGGGTACAGTGGCGTAGCGATCTATTCCCGTATCGAGCCGCTTTCCGTCGTATATGGCATGGGTATCGAGGAGTTTGACCAGGAAGGACGCCTGATCGGCGCAGAATATGATGATTTCTGGCTTTTGAACGTGTACTTCCCCAACGGCGGTCGGGGACCGGAACGGCTTGATTTCAAGCTCCGGTATTACGAGGCGTTTCTCACCTTCTGCGAGAAGCTGCGTGAGGAGAAGCCGGTAGTGTTTTGTGGCGACGTGAATACTGCGCACTTCCCTATTGATTTGGCTCGTCCAAAGGAAAACGAGAATAATACGGGCTTCCTTCCTGTCGAGCGAAAGTGGATGGATGAGGTTGTGGACGCAGGATACGTAGATGTATTCCGTCACTTTCATCCGCAGCAGAAAGATATATATAGCTACTGGGACAACTTTACCCACGCACGCGAACGCAATGTAGGCTGGCGCATCGACTACTTCTTTGCAGTAAAGGAGTTCATGCCGCACATAAAGAAGGCGGAAATCCACACAGAGATTTATGGATCTGATCACTGTCCTGTCTCAATAACGCTGTAAAAGACATTATCCACAGATAATGTCTTTTACAATGTCCTTTATAGGGAGTACTCTCTAGGAAGAGGGATCGGCGGGACTCCAATAGCGCTTGTGAAAGGGCAATTGAAGGACTGCGGATCCCACACAGGCAGTTCCTTCATAGATCTTTCCTATCAAGCGCAATTACGTTGCCACCTGCTCACGCCATCGGGACGTATTCCCTGAAATACCTAGAGCAAGGAACGCAGTTTCACGTGAAAGCGCATCTATAAAAGCCGCCAGAACCATACCTCCTGGAGACCATCCATCATTTTGCCCCCGCTCAATATCCCGGTCTCCGAAACCCTAAGGTTCGGCGGCTTTTTATTATACGGCCTATATATTAGTATTTTTTACTTATTTCACGTGAAACAGATCAAAATTACTGTCTTTTTACACTAAAACTGCAGTAAATTGTCTTTCACGTGGAACACCTACCCAACGTGATGCCTTTCGAGAATGTTCTTTACCTCCTCTTCCTCTCTCTCCTCACGTTTTTTCCTTCCTGATTCGCCAAGTTTTTTTAGCTCCTCGTCAGAGTATGAAAGCAAG
>CAYOKK010000004.1:0-35100 GCA_964404565.1 uncultured Candidatus Saccharibacteria bacterium | reverse complement strand
TCCACCGTGCACCCTTCATGTTTCCAGTGCGGAAACCTGAATACCACTTACTTTTCGCACGCGGCGGCAGAGTCGCCGCGTGCGGTGATTTTGCAATTTCAATCTAACCTCCCCTGCTTGCGCAGAAGAAGCCGTTGAATACCTTTACCTATTCGTTCTGTCAAAGGTCCCGCGTCTCAGACAAGAAAAAACGCCCTCTCGGGGCGGCATGGAAGGACATCTGTCCATTCCTCAACCCGCTCCGTTTTAGGTGGTTACTTCGTTGGTAATAGACACGTATTCAGGAGTATATAGGGGATGGTTTTCGGTGTCAACTAGACGGAGAGGCCGGACGCCTGCGGCGTCCGGCCTCTCCTTTCCTGCGCTATGCAGGCAGGAACCTAGCTCTGACGATGCGTATCTTCCTTCACCTCTTCGCGCATCTGCTCGATGAAGCGCGCGGCAGCCGTCTGGCCGCCGAGGCCGAAGGCCAAGCCGAAGGCGAGCGCGAGCGCGACCACGATGCCGGTGAACAGCGGCTGCACGAACGCGCTTGCCACCTGGAGCTGGTTAAGGGCGGCGAGGATAGCGAAGATCCAGATAGCCCAGCGCGCGATCGAGCCGAGCAGGTTCGCTGCGCGGAGATTCGCTGCGCGCGCTGACCCCGCAACCACCTTCTGTACTGCGTCTGCAAGCACGGCGGCCACCAGAAGGATGAGGACCGCGACGATCACCTGCGGAAGGTACCCGAGCACGACCGTGCGCAGGAAGATCGTAACTTCCGTAAGGCCGAGCACGTCGAGCGCCGCGACCAGGAAGACGATGATAAAGAACCACTTCACGAGGAAGCCGAGGAACGCTCCCGAGTTGAGGCGGAACCCGGCGCGCTCGACGATGCGCTCTACGCCAGCTGAGCGGAGCGCCTGATCGACGCGCAGAGAATTCACGACCTGCGCGACCACCCTTCCGAGACCGGCGCCGATGAGCCAGCCGATGATGAAGATGAGGATCGCGATAATAAGGTTCGGGATGAACGCGATGAGGCCGTATGAGAGCCCTTGGAACGACTGCGTAAGCACGTCAGCCCAGGTAGTAAGAAGCATAGGGTACGTAAACTTATCTTGCTAAGAGCGACCGCCTAAGCGGGGCTTATATAAAGTGTAGCAAGCGGGCCGAAGGTTTCATGAAGCGCTGTGGATACGCTCCTTTCGTGCCGTGCCGGACGTTAGGCCGCTATGCCTATCTTGTCGAGCAGCGTACGGTGCGGGAAATCGAATATGTCGCGCAGCAAGCGGTCGTACACGCCGCGGCGATAGGAGAAATCTTCTGAGGAGAAGACCGAGAACCGCAGCTCGCGACCGAGTTCTGCTTCGAGCGAGCGGATGGCCGCATCGAGCGCCTTCTCATCCAGCTTGTCCCCCACCACCAGAATGTCTGCCTTCGTCTCTACCGCGCCGGTGAAAAGGCCGGAGAGCACGACGAGGCGCAGCGCGCCTGCCTTCTTCAGCAGGTTCACGATGTCGGTATCGCCGAGATTCGTCGTCGAACGGATGAATGTCTGAAGCGCTCCGTAGTACGGGAAGCGCGGGTTCGCCGTGTACTGCGCGACGCCCTTGCCTGCCTTCTTGCGGATAACGCCGGCTGCAACGAGTCCGGTCACTTCTTTGCGAACCGCGTCCTTTGCCGCCTTCGTCCGGAATGCGCTGTCGGCGACCGTGAAGGACATGTCATCGTTGAAGAGGAAGAGGCGCAGGAGCTTCAGGCGCACGAACGAACCGAAGAGACGTGAGAGCGGATCCATATGAGTAGGCCCATTGTACCCACGCTCCCCTGCCTCCCGCAACTCTTGACGGAATACAGAAAAAGCCCCTGTATGGGGCTTTTTCGCAGAACAGAGTGCGGTGGCTACTTGAGGGTGACCTTGCCGCCTGCCTCTTCGAGCTTTGCCTTGAGCGCGTCAGCGTCTTCCTTGCTGACTCCCTCCTTGAGCATGCTCGGTGCGCCGTCGACGAGATCCTTCGCCTCCTTGAGGCCGAGGCCGAGAGCTTCCTTCACAGCCTTGATGACCGCGATCTTGTTAGCGCCGGCATCGGTGAGTTCGACGTTCTTGGTCGAGCTCTCCTCTTCGCCGCCCGCTGCGCCAGCCGCAGGGCCAGCAACCGCGACGGCCGCTGCTGAAACGCCGAAGCGCTTCTCAAGAGCCTTCACGAGCTCGGAAAGCTCGAGGACGCTCATGGTCTCGATGCTCTCGACGAGCGCCTTGAACTTCTCGGGGACTTCCGCCTTCTCCTCTTCAGGAGCGGTCTCTTCTGCAGCCGGTGCAGCCTCCTCTGCAGGAGCTGCTGCCGCGGTCTCCTCGGCTTCTGCCGTCTCGACTACTGCGTCCTTGTTTTCTTCTGCCATAGTAAATTATTTAGAAATAAGGGTGCCGCATTTACGCAGCTTTCAATTCACGAACTTTATCGAGCGCGATAACGAGTCCCTGGATAGGGCTGTTGATCACGTTCACGAACATGCCGCGGAGTACCGGAGTCGGCGGTATGGTGGCGATAGCCGTCATACCTGCCGCGTCCACGTAGCGGTTCTCGAAGATGCCGCCGCGGATGGTCAGGGTATCCTTGTAGGTCTTCCCTGCCTCATAGATGCCGCGCGCCGCTGCCGTAGCATCGGTAGCGCTCCAGGCAAGGGCGAGCTCGCCGGCCATGTCGGGCATGTCGCCCTCGTAGCCTTTCTCGGCAAGCACGCGCTTCACCAGCGTCTTCTTCGCGACCATGTAGCCGACGTCCTCGCCTTTCAGCGCCTTGCGCATCGCCGACGTATCGGCGACGGAAAGCCCCTTGAAGTTGACGAAGACGACCGATACCGCATCCTTGAGCGCGTCCGCAACCTTCGCGACGATGTCTTCTTTCTTTGCTTTGGTAATTGCCATAGGTGGTGGTTCGTACGACGAAACGGAAAGCGGCTCCTTGCGGAGCCGCTGAGGAGGAACCGACGTACTGTCGGTTCGTTCCTCGGCCAGGCTTCTGTTCCCGCTGCGGCACGCAGCTGATGCTGCGGACGCACAGGAACTGCTGGCTGTCTTCGGTCCGTACCCAGGCACTATACCCCAGCGGACTGGATAGCGCAAAAGCCGCCTTGCGGCGGCTTTTGCTCATTCACTAGCTAGGGTTTTGCAAGCTCTGTAGGGCTCACTTCACTAGTCAACATTTTCTGGTCCAGCCTGGAAGTCAGAGTCATTGCCGACATTGAACGTGGTGAGACCGATAGTGCTGTCAGTGTCGTTGTAGTGGACTTCATCAAGTTCCACTTCATAGAATCCAGAGCCGGCAGCGGAGCCGTCAACCGATACCGAAAGAGTAAAGGTTTCGGTCGAGCCTTCGTCGACGCGGAAGAAGTTACCATCCTCATCAGCAGTCGAGGTAAGGATGTCATCTACGCCAGTCATGGACGTAACATTGCTACTTCCACGAGTGAGCTTGTAGACTGCGCCTGCATCATCTGCACCTACTTCGCTATCTTCAGCTGCTTCCATCGGGATGAAGATATCATCATCGCCTGCCGTCACATCGAAACGAATGGTGAAGGTAGCGCTGTCGCCATCCGAATCGGAAGAAGAGGAGTCCGTTCCGACACCGAGTCCGGTGGTCGAGAACGTGAATTCGCTGCCGTTCACCGAGCCGCTGACATCGGTATCATCGCCGCTGTCGGCGCCCTCAGCTTCTACGTCGGAGCCGTCAAGATCGAAGCTGATCGTATCGCCCTCATCGAGGTCGCTCGAGGTCGGCCCTATCTCGACAGAGAGCGTGAACTCGACTGTCTCGTCGGAATCTACCATCGCGTCGACATCGTCGAAGTCGATCGTATTGCCGCTGTCATCGACGTCGCCGCGATACTCTTCGCCATCGATGTCGAGCGTTGCGCGGCGTACCACATCGCTCAAGTCTCCTGTCGCGGTCGTATCTACCGTGAAGGTCATGCCGGTGATGAGCGAATCGGCATCGCCGTCGTTCTCGATCTCGCCGGCAAGCACTTCCATCTCATCTGACGTGTCGTTGTCGTCGATGACGAGAACGCCGTCGTCCGGATTGTCAGAACTTTCATTGATCGAGAGGTCGCCGTTCTCTTCTTCGTCGAAGCCGAAGGTTACCTGCTCGTCAATGTCGCCGACGTACTGCTGGATGCCGAGGGAGTCCACTGCGCGGATGCCGTTATCAGGAACCGCTATCTCGAATTCCTGATCAAGATCAGAAGCGTCGATACTGTCGCTGATATCGAAGGCGAAAGTCAGTTCGGCCGTATCGCCCTCATCGACTATGTAGTCGAGATTGTCGATAGTGACCGTGTACTGCTCGTCGGAACCGCCGGAGAAATCATCATTATCCTCCTCGTCCCACGCGTCGCGATCATCGGTATCGATGTCGCCGAGCATCTCGCCGTCAGCCCACACCGAAACGTTGTCGATGTAGTCCCAAGGCTCTTCGCTGCCTGCAGTGTCGGTCGCGTGAAGCGTAAGCTCAGCGCGCTCGACGCGCACATCGCCGTCGTTCACGTCGAACTCAGCAGTCGCGGCTTCGACTTCGTTCTCGCCCTCCGATCCATTGCCGTCTTCAGAGAGAAGGTTGAAGTCCGTGAGGTCTGCCTCGCCGCCGGAAAGATTGCCGTTGTTGCCGTTGTTGTTGCCACCGCCATTGTTGCCGGTGCATGATTCGCCGGTCGTTACGCTATACGCGAAACCGATCTGGCAGCCTGGCGGAAGGTTTACTCCGCTATCGCAGGACTGGCCGGTGGTCGGGCTGAACTCGAACCCTGGCTTACAGCCGGGGACAGTGCTTCCCCCGCCTCCCGTAACCGCACCTGTTGCGATCATCGCGTTGATGCTCGCACGGGTAAGCGGGCCGAAGTAGCCGGCCGTCGGCTGAATGCTGTGCGCTGCCTGGTAGGCGGCGACTGCGGCGCGGGTCTGCGTACCGAAGTAGCCGGTCGGGCCTGCCGGAATAGCATACCCATGAGCGATCAGCCACGTCTGAAGCGTGGTCACATCAGCGCCGGTGGAGCCGATGGTGAGGTCGCGCGTGAACGGAACCGCTACCGTCGTGGTCGTCACGACGGTCGTGGACGTCTGCGCCTGCGCTGCCTGTCCGTAGCCGAACATGCTTACGGCGAGCGCCATACCGGCGACCACTGCGGCGCTTTTCTGCATTGTTGTAATAATCTTTTTCATAAGTAGTTTTTGGTTCTTATTCTTCTAATAAGAAGCGACTGGGCAGGCCGGTATCGCCGGACAGCCTTCCGGGTCGCTTGAAGGTCCGTATTTCAAGGACTCCTTATGCATCAGTCGTGTGCGTCCGTATCGTCCGTCTCTATGCGTATCTGTCATCTCTATATAAGGAGCCGTATACAGTATGTGTATCTTACGAGCGGTAAAGATAAGATGAAGTTAACCTGCGCGCCACATAACGCAAAACCCCCGCTTTCGCGGGGGTTTTGCGTATCCTAAATGAAACTTAGTTCATTAGGATTTGTCAACGTCGCTAAGAGATACTCTTAGAGTTCAACGTTCTCAGGACCAGCCGTGAAGTCAGCGTCGTCGCCAACCGTGTAGGTCGTGAGACCGGTGAGGTTTGCAGTGTCGTTGTAGTGGACCTGATCGAGTTCTACCTCGAAGAAGCCAGAACCTGCGGTGTTGTTGACAGAAACCGACAGGGTGAAGGTCTCGGTCGAACCTGCATCGACAGTGTAGAAGCTACCGTCATCGTCTGCAGTCGAGCTAAGGATATCGCTTACACCAGTGGTGGTTGCGACATCGGTGCCACCCTTGCTGAGCATGTAGACTGCACCAGCATTAGCTGCACCAGCCTCATCATCCTCAGATGCCGTCATCGGGATGAAGATGTCATCATCACCTGCCGTCACCTCGAAGACTACTTCGAAGGTGGCAGTGCTGTTGTCATCGTTCGTGTCCGAATCAGCAGTCGAAGGCGATACCGTAACATCGGTCGTTGCAACCGTGAACTCGTTACCGTTAACCGCACCGGTGATATCACCTGCTTCAACCTCATCACCGCTGTCTACGCCCTCGGCCTCAACGCCATCGCTGTTAAGGTCGAACGTGAGGGTGTCACCAGCGTCGAAGCCGGTAACTGAAGTTGGAGCGAGTTCAATCGAGAGAGTGAACGTTACTTCGTCATCAGCATCAACAGTCGTGTCGATATCCTCGAAGTCGATGGTGTCATCATCGTTCACATCGCCACGGAACTCATCACCGTCGATCTCAAGCGTTGCGCGGCGAACCACGTCGCTCAGGTCTGCAGTAATGCTGGTGGAAGAAACATCGAACGTAAGGTCCGTGATGAGCGTGTCAGCGTCGCCATCGTTCTCGATGTCGCCGACGAGCACAGTCATCTCGTCAGAGGTGTCGTCCTCGTCTGCAACGAGCACGCCATTCTCAGGATTGTCGTCGTTCTCGCTGAGCGAGAGCTCGCCGTTCTCCTCCTCGTCGAAGTCAAAGTCTACAGACTCGCTGTCGCTACCCGTGTACTGCTGGATGCCGAGGGCATCAACAGCACGGATACCATCATCAAGAACTGCGACCTCGAACGACTGCTGGAGATCGTCCGAATCAATGCTGTCATTGATATCGAATGCGAACGTAAGGTCTGCGGTGTCGCCCTCATCTACTACGTAGTCGAGGTCGTTGATAGTAACAGTGTACTGATCGTCAGAACCGCCAGAGAATGCATCGTTATCACGACTCTCTTCGTCCCAAGCATCACGATCGTCGGTGTCGACGTCGCCGAGCTTCTCGCCGTCAGCCCACACCGAAACGTTGTCGATGTAGTCCCACGGATCCTCATTGAGAGTGCTGGAAGCTGCGTGAAGGGTGAGCTCTGCGCGCTCTACACGTGCATCGCCGTCTTCAACATCGAACTCAGCCGTAGCTACTTCAACTTCAGATTCACCTTCGGAACCTACAGCATCCTCAGAAAGGAGGTTGAAGTCCTCGAGGCTAGCCTCGTCGCCGTTGAGCTCGCCATCGTTGTCGCTGTCGTTGTCACCATCGTTGTCGGTGGTGGTTTCGCAACGCTCGCCGGTGGTCGGGCTGAACTCGTAGCCTGGCTGGCAGCCCTCGGTCGTGGTGGTGGTGCCACCGTTAGCCATTACGCTGGCGCGAGTGATCGGGCCAAAGTAACCAGCTGCCGGGGTGATGTTGTTTGCTGCCTGGTATGCAGCGACTGCAGCGCGGGTCTGGGTACCGAAGTAGCCGGTAGGACCAGCCGGGATGCTGTAGCCCTTAGCAATGAGCCACGTCTGGAGTGCCGTAACATCAGCGCCAGTGGAACCGATGGTGAGGTCACGCGTGAACGTAACTGAAGCGGTCGTAGTGGTAGTCGTCGTGGTGGTGGTCTGCGCGCCTGCGAGAGGAGCGAAAGACATAGCCACGAGGCCGAAGCCTGCAACTGCTGCTGCGACGCGTGCAACGTTAGTGGTTGCGTTAGTCATAACAATTTTCTTTTTAAGGTTTTGAGCGGAGCGTCCGGGTGCGTAGTACTAATATGGTGCATCCGTGACACTCACGCAGTTTTTATAATTCAAGTGCAAACAAGGGGAACATTTCACACTATCCGACAGAACGCCGTGTCGACTCACGTCCCATCGGCTAGTTGGCAAACGCCATAAATTCTTTCTGAGTATCGATCGTAATCTTTCCTGTGCTTCAGTCCTGATGCCCGCCTATGGGTATAGACGGGCGGGCCGGAAAAGGCTTACACCTTCCGGCCTGACATTCTGCGCTCTGCTAAAGCGCTATAGGCCCGGTCCTCACGTTGCGTTCTAACAAGTGAAGGCCGGGTGAATGTCAATGTGCTCTATCGTTTCAGAATACGCCCCATCCGATTCAGGATACCTATGTAGTATACCGACCAAATGAACGTATTCTGGGTATTAGGAATGTGGATAACCGCGTCGGTATCGCACCATAGGAGAAAGCAACGGAGCTCCTCCCAGGTGAGAATCAGGCCGTTACCACACGGGAAGAAGATACCATTTTCATGAAGCAGGGTCAATGCGCGCGCATGCCGCACCCTGCCCCGCCCCTTTACCCTGCTAGCGCGTATATGGTCCAGCGGCGCTCACCCTTCTTGGTCACTTCTCCGCTCTCGATCATGGCCTGCAGTTCCCGCTGTATAGTCTTTTCGCTTACGTTCCGTATAAGCGTGGAGATATCCTTTATATAGGAAGGTCCTTTCGAGGAAAGGATAGAGCGTATCGCGCCGCGCCGCTCGAGCGCTTTGTCTTTTACAGCCCCTTTTGCTTGTCCTTTAGAATCTCCTGTATTTTGTCCTTTAGAATCCGCGGGCTGTGCTGAGCGCTTTTGGGCGGGTGCGCGCGTAGCGCGCACCTCTGGCTTTGCATGCTCGCCTTCGTTCCGGAAAGGAGTGCGTACGCTGCCGAGCAGGCGTTCTGCTCCTGCCTCTTTCGCGAGCTCCGCAAGCGACGGCGTGTCATCAAGAAAAAGCCGCGGCTCTTCGTAAGTCGCGACTTCTTGGAGGAGCTGCTGCGCTTCATGCGAGATCAGCTCGGCATTCATAGAAGAAAGGAGGCCGCCCGTGCGTGCGATCGAGAGGACGCTCGAGAGCGCAAGAAGTTCGCGGGACATGCCATCGCGTGCAGCGGTAGGAGGAAGGATCGCCGCATCCACCAGACCGACCGCGATGCTGTCCATGCGGTCGCGCAGCGCAGGTGCCGTCCGGAAAGCCGGAGAGACGAGATGGATGGCTTTTGCCAAGCGTTCCGCTTTTTTATAGATATAGACACGACGTATGTCCTTTTCAAATATGTTTGAGAATATACCTTTTTCTAGGACGAAGTTGTCAGAATGGACGCGAGAATCTTGTCCTTTCGGGGACTGCAGTTCCTTGTTATGTCCTTTAGTGTCCATGATAGGTATATGAGACAATTCTTTGCCGTTAAGGACAGTATACGCCGATGAAGACATTTGCAAAGGGCTGCCTCTTTTCCGGTACGCGCCGTCCTTCCACGCCAGCGGTGCCACCTACACGCACTGCATGCGTCGCGTAAAGAAATGCTAAAATAGCTAGGTAATGGCGAAGCGAAAATCACGGAAGCGACGCAAATCGCAGGAGTATGACGCGCTGGCTACTTGGGCCGGCGGCATCCTGCTTATCGCCATCGGCCTCATTCTCGCGCTCGGCGCTGTAGGGTACGCCTTCGGCAGTTCCTTCGGCGGAGATCTCGGCCACCTTATCTTCTCGTACGCATACACAGGCCTCGGCCTTGCCGCCTACCTCCTTCCCATCGGCGTAGCTGGCGTGGGCGTGGGCATCCTCACCCGCAGCAGCTTCACGCCGACCCTGAGCGCCGTCGGCTTCACGCTCATGCTCCTCTCGGCAGTCACCTTCCTTGGTGCCGTAAATCCAAACACGAAGGAGTCGCTCGGCACCGGCGGCCTGCTCGGCACCTGGGCTGGCAGCGAGGCGGTTCACCTCTTCGGCATGCTCGGCGCGCTGGTGCTTTTGGGCGCACTCATCCTCGTCGGTCTCGGAATCGTGACCGACATCCAGGCGCTGCTCGCTCGCGCGGGCGCCTTCGGCACCCGCGCACAGGAAGCCTTCGGTTCCCTCAAGCTCTCCCGCGAAAAGACGGAAGATGATGAGGACGAAGAAGACGACAGCGCATACGAAGAGGAAGATGAGGAGACCGAAGAAGAGGAAGCGGCGCCAGCCGCGCCAGAACGCGAACCCACCGTCACCCATTTCAATGAGAACACCAATTCGGGCGACATGAAGGAAGGCGCGATCCCTACTTTCGATGCCGAATACAACCCGCCTCCCCTCTCGCTCTTGGGCAGCGACAAAGGAAAGCCGGGCGTGGGCGACATAAAGGCGAACGCGAACATTATCAAGCGCACCTTCGTGAACTTCGGCATTTCCGTCGAGATGGACGAAGTATCCGTCGGCCCGACCGTCACCCGCTATGCCATCAAGCCCGCTGAGGGCGTCCGCCTCTCGAAGATCGTCGCGCTCCAGCAGAACCTCGAGCTTGCGCTCGCTGCGCATCCCGTGCGCATCGAAGCTCCCATCCCCGGCAAATCGCTCGTGGGTATCGAGGTTCCGAATGCCGCTAAAGCTATGGTCGGCCTCGGCGGCGTCCTCTCTGCTCCCGAGTGGAACAACAGCACGAAGCCGCTCTTGGCTGCTATAGGCCGCGACATTGCCGGTACCCCGCACTACGTGAACGTCGCCAAGATGCCGCACGGTCTTATCGCCGGCGCTACCGGTTCCGGAAAGTCCGTGGCAATCCACGCGGTCATCGCTTCCCTGCTCTACCGCAACGGCCCGAACACGCTGCGCTTCATCATGGTCGACCCTAAGCGCGTGGAGCTCACCTTATATAACGGCATTCCCCACCTGCTGACACCGGTAATTACCGACCCGAAGAAGGCCATCATGTCACTCAAGTGGGCAGCCAAGGAGATGGAACGCCGGTATGGCATTCTCGAAGATGAGCAGGTGCGCGACATTGAGTCGTATCACAAGACGGTGCTCGAGCCGGCGAAGAAGAAGGCCGAAAAGAACCCGTCGGCGGAAATGCCGGAAGCCATGCCGTACATCGTCATCGTTATCGACGAGCTCGCCGACATCATGCAGAGCTACCCGCGCGAGCTGGAAGCCTCCATCGTGCGTCTGGCGCAGATGTCGCGCGCCGTGGGCATACACCTCATCCTCTCGACCCAGCGCCCGTCCGTAAACGTCATCACCGGCCTCATCAAGGCCAACGTCCCTACCCGTCTGGCCCTTCAGGTCGCTTCGCAGATAGATTCGCGCACTATTCTTGATACCGGCGGCGCCGAGCAGCTTCTGGGTGCCGGCGACATGCTCTACATGAGCGCTGACATGCAGAAGCCAGTGCGCGTGCAGACCGCCTTCATCTCGGAAGAGGAGGTCAAGAAGGTGGCGAAGCACATCAAGCAGAATAACGCCGGCAACCTCGCTGCCGTCGACCTCACGGGAAATAGCGTAGCCGTCAGCGAGAACAATGATGCTGTGATGCTGGGCAGCGGCATGCAAGACATGATGGATGACGATTCTGACGATGACCTCTATATGGATGCGAAGAATGCCGTCGAGGAAGCCGGGCGCGCCTCTACCTCCTATCTTCAGCGCAAGCTGCGGATCGGGTACTCACGCGCCGCGCGCCTCATGGACATTCTTGAGGAGAAGGGCGTCATCGGCCCTGCCGACGGCTCCCGCCCGCGCGAGGTGCTTTCGCGCAGCGGCGCGGCTTCAGGGGATGATGATGAAGACGAGGAAGAAGGATTTTAAGCCGATTTCATATTCTTCCTATGACCCTCTCTCGCAGCATAAGCCTCATTCTGCTGCTCCTCGTGCTCGGGTACGGGGCCGTGAAGGCCTTTCCCCTGCTCCAGGGGCCTCGCATCAGCATTTCCGAGCTCTCGACCAGCCCTGAAGGCTTAACCAGCATTTCAGGAACGGCCGTTCACACTGAAACGCTGACCTTCGACGGCGGCACCTTGCTCATCGACCGCGAAGGAGCATTCTCGACGGACCTTATGCTTCCCCGCGGAGGCGCTATACTTACCCTAACGGCGACCGATCGCTTTGGGCGCAGCCGAACGCTCCAAAGGACCGTCATCACGCCTTAATTACCCGATATACCCATTTTTAAACTAGAGAATCATATGCCCGCAAAAAAAGCCGCGAAAGCAAAGAAAAGCGCTCCGAAAGAAGACACTGATATCGCTCAGGAAAGCGCCGCAGAAGAAAAGGATGGCGACGCACGCAGCAAGTCTATCGAACTTGCGATCAAGGAAATAAAGACGAAATTCGGCGACGAGGCCATCATGACCTTCGGAACGGGAAAGCCTGCCGCTATCCCCTCCATTCCGACCGGTTCCCTCGGCCTTGACGCGGCGCTCGGCATCGGCGGCCTTCCCCGCGGACGCATCATCGAGATATTCGGTCCGGAATCGTCCGGAAAGACCACGCTCGCGCTTCATGCAATCGCTGAGGCGCAGAAGAAAGGCGGCGTATGCGCCTTCGTCGACGCAGAGCACGCGCTCGATCCTGAGTACGCGCGCAAGATCGGCGTGAAGCTGAACGAGCTCCTCATCTCGCAGCCGGATACCGGCGAGCAGGCGCTCGAGATCGTCGAATCGCTCGTACGCGCGAACTCGGTAGATATCGTCGTGGTCGACTCGGTCGCGGCGCTGACGCCGAAGGACGAGATCGAGGGCGAGATGGGCGCGCATCACGTAGGCAAGCAGGCGCGCCTTATGAGTCAGGCGCTCCGCAAGCTCACTGCCATAACGGCGAAATCTAAGACGATCGTCATCTTCATCAACCAGATCCGCATGCAGATCGGCGTGATGTTCGGGAACCCAGAGACGACGCCGGGCGGCAAAGCGCTCAAGTTCTACACCTCCGTACGCCTCGATATACGCCGCATCGCGCAGATAAAGAAGGGCGACGAGGTCGTAGGCGGGCGCGTTCGCGTGAAGGTAGTGAAGAACAAGGTCGCTGCCCCGTTCAAGACGACGGAATTCGACCTGATGTACAACGAGGGAATCAGCCGCGAGGGCGAGATCATCGCGCTCGGCGAGAAGTACGACATCATCTCGAAGTCCGGCAGCAGCTACAGCTATGGCGATCAGAAGCTCGCCCGCGGATACGACGCGACGCGCACCTTCCTGCGCGAGAACAAGCCCATCGCAAACGAGATCCTCAAGAAGATCCGCGAGAAGCTCGCAGAGGCGTAGATAGGGAGAGAAAAGAAAAATGCCTCGCTGCTCCGCGCAATGCGGGGCATTTTTCTTTTCGTGCGAGGTCTTGTATCATACCCCGATGGCTATTCTTTCTTACAACGAAATCACGCAGAAAAAAGTTATCGAATACAACGGCGACCCGTTCGAGGTGCTTTCCTCGCACGTTTTCCGCATGCAGCAACGCAAGCCGGTGAACCAGACCAAGCTTCGGCACCTGGTTTCAGGGAAAGTGCTTGAGATATCCTTCCATCAGAACGAGAGCGTTCCTGAGGCTGATATCGGTAAGATGCAGGCAGTATACCTGTATACGAACCGCGGAGAATCCTGGTTTGCCGAGGATGGCAATCCGAAGAATCGCTTCTCATTCCCTGAAGATGCGGTCTCAGACAAGATCAAGTGGCTCGTCGCTAACTCCCCTGTCGAAGTGATGCTCTATAAGGACGAGCCGGCAACCATCCAGATCCCTATCAAGATGGAGCTTAAGGTCGTCGAGGCGCCTCCTGCAATCAAGGGCGACACCGCCACCGGCGGCAACAAGCAGGTCAAGCTTGAGTCTGGCGCGATGGTTAACACTCCCCTCTTCATCAACGTGGACGACGTCGTACGCATCAATACCGATACGGGCGAATATGTAGAGCGGGTTGAGAAGGCGTAGGAGTAATAAGAGTCGTAAAAAAGGCCGCAGCGAAGCTGCGGCCTTTTCATATTCCTGCGCTTATGAGGCGAGATACGGCAGGAGCGCCATGTAGCGAGCCCGCTTGATAGCAAGCGTAATCTCGCGCTGCTTGCTTGCGGACATGCCCGTGCGCTTCTTGCCCATGATCTTCGCGTGCGGGGTCATGAACGAGCGCAGGTACGTGACGTCCTTGTAATCAACGTACTTCTTGTGCTCGAGCTCTTCGCGTTCTTGTCTATATGCCATGGATACTAGGTGCTAGTAGGAGCTGTGCTCCGGCTGGTAATACGAGGCAGTATGCCTCAGCGGTCAGTAAATTGCAATGCGGGAAGGGCGGCTAGAACGGAATATCCTCAGGGTTTATCTCGTCATCCGGGTACTGGATGGCGTCGCCGTTAGATCCGTTGCCGGTATCGCCGCCGAAATCACCTCCCTGCTCTGCCGCAGGAGAAGCGTTGCCGCGATCGCTTCCGTAGTTCCCGCCTCCGGCGCCGCCTGCCTGCGGACCGAACTGGAAGTTATCAACGACTATTTCAGTGCGATAATTCTTGCGTCCTTCGGCTTCCCAAGAACGGGTCTGGATGCGGCCCTCGATGAAGACCGGACGGCCTTTCTTGAGATACTGTCCCATGACCTCTGCCTGGCGGCCGAAGGCGACGATATTATGGAACTCTGTCTGTTCCTGCTGCTGCCCCTCCTTGTTGCGGTAGGTGCGGTTCGTAGCTAGGCCGAAGCTCGCCACCTGCTGCCCCGAAGGGAGCGCGCGCAGTTCAGGATCGCGGGTAAGGTTTCCGTAAAGAAGTGCTTTGTTTAGGTACATATGTCTAGTGTATCACTTCCTGGGGGCGGGATGCGCGAGCGGCTACTCCTTTTCCTCGGAAGAATCTTCCTTGGATTTCCGATTGCTTTCGTCCTCACTGTCGTTAGAAGACGTATCGTCTTCTACATCGACAGATTCTTCCTCCGGAATCTCGGCTGCAGCAGTCTGCGCGAAGAGTTCCTGAAGGTCAGCCGCATGCTTCGCCTCTTCTTCTGAAGAGCGGATATCGAGGAAGCGGATGATGCGGGAATCTTCACGTGCCATTCCGGCCGCCTTTTCGTGGCCAGCAGCGTCTGCCTCGTAGGAAATCCAGCAGAAGAATGCAGACGTGAAATCGCGACGGCCCGTCGTTTCCATGCGGGAAATAGTGTAGGAAAGCGGCATTTTCACCGGCTCGCCCTCGGCGATGATGGTGCCTGCGGCAGCGATGCCGTCGCGGATGCCCTGATATGCCTTCTTTACTTCTTCCTGAGGAAGCTCTGGATCAAGATGAAAGCCAAGCTCATAGACGCGCGGCTCAGCGCCGGCACCCTCTTCCTGGATTACGTCTTCATTATTGTTTGCCATGGATACTAATGATTAGTAGGAGCTATGCTCCGGCTGGTAATACCCGCAAGTATGCCCTGTGGGGTGCCAAATTGCAACTTACGCCGCTCCAAGTTCAGGAAAAGCTGAAGGAAGCTTAAAAACCCGCTGAACATTCTTGAGGATTTGCACACGCACCGTTTCAGGATCTTCTCCGCGTACGGCCGCCATCGCCTCTACGACGGCAAGTACGGCACGAGGATCGTTCCGCTTGCCGCGGTTGGGCGGCGGCGCGACGTACGGAGAATCTGTTTCCGTAATGAGGTGCGAGAGCGGCGCGAAGCGTACGACCTCGTCATAGTCGCGGGCAAAAGTGAGGACGGCCGTATAGGAAAGGGTGAAATCAAGATCTATGAGCGCTCGCGCCTCATCGATGCCGCCGACAAAAAAGTGAATGTCGCCCCAGAGCTTCTCTCCGTATTCCTTCTTATACGCCGAGAGGATGTCGACGAGCTCGCGATATGCATCCATCGTGCCCTTGCTCGGGCGCGCATGGATCATAAGCGGCTTTCCTTTCATGATGGCGAGCTCTACGTGCTTCTCGAACACGTCGCGCTGGCGCGCTTTCTCGCTCTCGGGATCCTGCGGCCGAAAATTATCGAGTCCGCACTCCCCTATCGCGATAACACTCGGATGCGCGGCCAGCCCCGCAAACGCTTCCATATCGAACGGCTCCTCAGGCGTATCGTTCGGGTGGAGGCCGACGGATGCAAAAAGACCGTCGTGCATTTCTGCGAGGGCGACGGCAGCGCGGGAAGATGCCAGGTCCACGCCGACGACATTCCCGCCGATTCCCTGTTCCTGCATCACTGAGACGAGCTCCTCGCGATCAGTGTCGTACGGAGGAAACTGAATGTGGCAGTGCGCGTCGAAGTACTTCATGCTATTGCGAGCCGTGGAAAGAGATTCTCCGGCTTCTTGTTTTCTCGGACAGCGGCAAGAATAGCCTCACTGGTGGACGGCATGAACGGTTCAAGCGCACTAGCGACAGCGGCGATGCGCCGTACGAGCTCCGCGATATCTTCCCTCGCCTGCGCCGCCGTCGCCTCTTCTTTTACTCCCTTGTAGGGTGCACGTTCTGTCATATACTCATCGGCTTCCCCGATGCGCTTCCATACGGCATCCAAGGCTTCATTGAATTCAAAGCGATCGAGCGCTCCGTATACGGCGGCTGTAAGCAGCGTGACTTCCTTAGCGTTGTCTTCAGATGCAACCGGCGCATTCAGGTGCGTTTCAGCGAGCTTCATCACGCGCGCGACCAGGTTCCCCAGCCCGTTCACGAGATTCGCCGTATACCATTCGTCGAGCCGTTCCCACGTTATGTCGGAATCTCCTGTGGAGTGGACGTGGCGCAAGAGAATGTAGCGGGTGGCATCGGTACCGTATTTACTTGTGAGCTCGTACGGACTGATGACGTTCCCTATAGACTTGCTCATCTTCTGGCCGCCAGAGGTAATAAAGCCGTGGTAGAAGACCTGGTCAGTATTCTTGACGCCTGCAGACATGAGCATGGCTTGCCATATGAGCGACTGGAAGCGTACCTGATCCTTCCCCGCTACCTGGAGCGCCTTTCCGTCTTCCCAGAACTTCTTGAAATTTCCTTCAGCATCTTCCGGCCAGCCGAGCGTAGAGATGTAGTTCGTGAGCGCATCGAACCACACGTACATGACCTGCGTATCGTCGTCCGGCACCGGCACGCCCCAGTTCATGCGCGCTGACTCGCGGGAAATACTGAAATCCTCCAAGCCGTTCTCGACGAAATTCACGGCTTCCTGGCGACGCCATTCGGGAACGATCACGCCCTCAGTCTCAAGGTAGCCTAGCAGCTTCTCTTGGTATGCCGAAAAGCGGAAGAAATAGTTCTCTTCCTCGATAGTGACGAGCTCTTGGTTCGGGTGATTCGGGCAGCGGCCGTCTACCAAATCGCTCTCCTTTACGAAGGCCTCGTCTCCTACGCAGTACAGCCCCGCATACTTCTTCTTATAAATATCTCCGGCCGCCGCGCAGCGCCTCCAGAGTTCCTGCGCTGCCGCAACATGAAGCGGGTCCGTCGTGCGGATAAACGCATCATGGGAAAGAGCGAGCGCATCGCGCAGCTTCTGGAACTCTGCAGCATAGTGGTCGACGTATGCCTGAACATCCTTCCCTTCTGCCTCCGCCTTCTGGAAGATCTTCTGCCCGTGCTCGTCGGTGCCGGTCGTGAAGAACACGTCATCGCCATTCTTGCGCCAAACGCGCGCGAGCGCATCAGCCTGCAGTATCTCGAGCGCAAAGCCGATGTGCGGATCAGCGTTCACGTACGGAAGGGTCGTGGTGATATAGCGGTTCATACGGTGCGAATGTGCGGCAAAGAAGCCACGTTAGGAGACGATCTGCTGCGCTGCGCGCTTCCCTTTATCGAAATCGTTCAGGAACTCGCGGAGCGCGGCCGCAAGCGGAATCGCAAGAAGAACGCCCAGGAAGCCGGCGAGCTCGCCCCCTACGATAAGAGCCAGGATGACGAGCAGCGGAGGGATACCCACAACCTTGTTCACCACGAGCGGATGGATGATGTGCGATTCGAACTGATTGATGATGATGTAGAAGCCAGCCGTAATGAGGGCGAGCGGCAGGCCCGCGGTCGAGTATGCGAGCACGATCGGGGGCACTGCGGAAAGAAATGAGCCGAATATAGGAATAAGCATCATGATGGCCGTAAAGATGGCCAAGAGAAGCGCGTACGGGACGCCGAGGATGAGGAGGCCCAGGTATGAGAGCACGCCGCCGATAAGCGAGGAAAGGACCTGCCCCTGCATCCAGAGGCCGATCTTGGACTTCGCGCGCAGCCAGAGGCCGACGACGTACTCTTCCTGGGGTTCAGGCGAGATGAGGCGGAGGAAATCCTCGACTCCCGTCTCCTGCATGGCGAAGTAGAACGAGAGGACCACCACGAGGCCGAAGGAGAAGAGGCCGCCGAAGATCGCAGACAAGAGGCGGAATGCGCCTTCTGAAGAACCGGTAAAGATCGTACGGAAATTGAGGAGCGTCGTAACCACCGACTGCGCTTCGTTCGTGATCGCCGAGTGCGAGCCGAGCGCCGGGAGCGCATCCAGGGAAAGATTGAGGGAGTTTAAGTACTCAGGAATCTGCGAGAGGAGTCCTTGCGCATCAGCCAGTATGGGCGGGATGAAGAAGTACAGTATCGCGAAGAGCGAGCCGAAGACCGCGACGTACATAAGGAGGACGGCGAGCACGCGCGGGATTCGGTGGCGTACCAGGTAGCCGACGCCCGGCTCGATGGCCGAGGCGATGACGATAGCGGTGAGCACGAGAAGCACGAGCCCGCGGAGCATCCACACGGCATAGGCGACCGCCGCGACGACGATGGCCCGGATGAAGGTGCCCGTCGAGATGGAGATAGTCGAATCAGGCCTCATATACGCATAGTAATACGTTTAGGTGATCGCTGCACGGATGCGGTCTGCAGCCTCGGAAATAGAGAGCCGTTCCTGTTCCCCGCTGTCGCGGTGGCGCAGCGTGACCGTGTCTTTGAGTTCCGGCGTCTCTCCGAGCGTATCGAAATCAATGGTGATGCAGAACGGCGTGCCGATCTCGTCCTGGCGGCGGTACCGCTTGCCGATATTGCCGTTGTCATCCCACGCGATCGCCGGATGAACCTTCTGAAGCGTGCTTCGCACCTCTTTGGCTTTCTCGACGAGCTCCGGCTTGTTCTTGAGAAGCGGCGATACCATGGCTTTCACGGGCGCGAGGTTTGCCGGAAGGCGAAGCACGGCGCGCGTCTCGCCGCCGAGCTCGTCTTCAGCGTACGCATGCACGAGCACGGCGAGCACGTGGCGGCCCAGGCCGAAGGTCGGTTCAAGGACATGCGCATTCACTCGCTCATTGTTTTCAGGATCAAGGTAGCGGAGCTCTTCACCGCTTTCGCGCATATGGTTGGTGAGGTCGAAGTCGGTACGGTACGCGAGGCCGCCGATCTCCTTGAAACCGCCCGGATAGTTGAAGTAGAAATCGACCGTGCGCTTTGAGTAGTGCGCGCGATCTTCTTGCGGCACTTCAACCTCTTTGAGGTCGTCTGAAGAGAAGCCGAGCGCGGCAAACCATGCGCGCATCTCGTCGAGCCAGTACTCGAACTTCCCTTCCCATTCCCCTTCTGCGAGGAAGTACTCGAGCTCCATGATCTCGAGCTCGCGGACGCGGAAAAGGAATTCGCGCGGGGCTATCTCGTTGCGGAAGGCTTTGCCGATCTGCGCGATGCCGAACGGAAGCTTCGGATGGTACGCATCGAGGATATTCTTGAAATTGACGAACATGCCCTGCGCAGTCTCGGGTCGCAGGTACACCGCGGTATCGCCGCCCTCTATGGAGCCGACGCTCGTCTTGAACATCATATTGAACTGCTGGACATCCGAAAGCGGGTTCCCGTCAGGGCTCGTGATTCCTTTCTCCTTGAGCGCGGCACCCATACCTTCCGGCGTCATGCCGAGCGGATCTACCCCCGCCTCTTCGAGCAGGTGGTCTGCGCGGTACCGCTTATTGGTCGTAAGGTCGACGACGAGCGGATCGTTGAAGCCGCCGACGTGGCCGCTCGTCTCCCAGACCTTCGGGTTCATCAGGATGCTGGAATCGATGCCGTACATATCGTCGCGCGAGTCCACGAACATGCGCCACCACAGCGCTTCGATATTCTTCTTGAGCGCGAGGCCGTGAGGGCCGTAGTCGAAGGTGCCGGCGAGCCCGCCGTATATCTCGGAGCCGGGGAAAATAAAACCGCGCCGCTTGCAGAGCGACACGATCTTTTCAAGGCTCGCGGGAGTCGTCTTCATAGTGATTACTGTACCGTACCGGAGTCCCGAGAGCCTGGCAACTCGCTGGTGAGCGCTTCCGAGCGCGCGGCCACCGAGGTGCCCGTGAAGCGGTCGACGCCCGTGAAGGTTTGCTCGTTCACGAGAGTCGGGCTTGTTCCCTCCTGCGAGGCGCTCGGGGTGAAGGATATATGGAACTGCGCGGTCTCGGTCGCGCCCGGAGCGAGGTCGCCGGCGCTCCACGTAACGGTGCGCGTATCGCTGTCATAGCTGACGCCGGCGCTCGCGTCTCCGGTGTACTCGACGTACTGCGGGAGCGTCATCGTCGCTTTAGCCGCGCCGACAGAGTTGACCGTGTTCTCTGCGGAAAGCGAGACCGTGTAGACTGTCTTTTCTCCGGGCGTCGGAGGTATCGGGCCGCTACCGTTACCGGAGTGGGAGAGCTCTGCATCGAGCGAGACCTCGGTCCCGACCTTTACGGTACGCGTCAGCGTCGAGGTGAGCGACTGCGGCGTCGAGCCCTGCGAGGACTGCCGTCCGCTCACGGAAACAGAGAGCGTGACCATAGGGTTCTTCACGCCTGAGAGCGCGCTGGCCGGCTTCACCTCAAAAGAGAACGATTCGCTTCCTGAGTCTCCTGCGGCAAGCGAGGCGAGCGCGTCGTTCGTGCTGCGGTCGAAGATCACGCTTGAGTCTCCTGATCGGTAGAAGCCGGTGCCGCCATCGATGCTGCCCGGCGCCAGCGCACTGCCGGAAATGCCGACGCTGATGCGCGCGTCCGTAAGCGTGCCGGCAAGGGTGTTCTTCCAAGAAAGCAGCGCGCTCACATTCTCGCCCGGATCGACGATCACCGTATCGCTGCTTTCCCGCTCGAGCGAAAGGTCCACGTTCAGGAACGGCCGGGTAATCGCGATGGCCGCGCTCCCTTCCGCGAAACTGTTGCCGAGGGTGCCGCTGCCGTCTGGGTTTGTATTCCCTACCCTGAAGCGGAAAACCCGCTGGTCAGCCTCCTGGCCGATGAGCGTACCGGTTATCTTCACCGTCTTCTGCTCGCCAGGCGCGATCGTCCCGAGCGTGAAGAAGTTCGTGCTCGACGGGTCAGGAACGGCGCTGCGTACGGAAAAGCCGGAAGGATAGCTCGCGATGAGCGCTATGTCTTGCAGCGTCGTGGCGGCATTCGAACGCACCGTCGCCGTAACGGTAAAAAGCTGACCGGAGGGAACCTGGGAGAGGGACTGGACGCTTATGCTGAGCGGCGACGTCGCCACCGTGATGGTCGCCTTGCCTTCAGAGACGAAAAGCGCATTCGACCCTTCTGTGCGGTACTCGACCCGCATCGGTATCTCGAGCGTCTGTCCTTCCGTACCGAAAAGCTTTGCCTGAATGGTGCGCGTCACCTCCGCGCCTGCCGGAATGGTGCCGAGCACATCGCTGTACTGCGTGAAAGGCGCGGCGGAACCGTCTGCCGTGCGGCTGCCCTCTGGAAGGGTCGCGAGGAGGGTCGCATCGGAGAGGGTCGCAGGGTTGTTGTTGCGGATCGTTACGACGATCGGAACAGTATCGCCGCTCGCGATACTGACCGGCGCTTCTGTCTGTATGGCGACACGGTCGCTCGAGATCGCGCGCGTCCCGCGGAAGATGAGGAATGCTGCGACAAGCCCGGCCAGGAAGAGGAACGCAGCCGTCGCTATGAGAAACTTTATGGTCCAGGGCAGGCGCTTCTTGGGCGCCGCCTTCGGCGGCGCCTTCCACCCGTAGGGCTTCGGAGACTCTGTGTCCGAATATGCCGGTACCTGGAACTCTTCTTCGGAATCCTTCTGCCGGTATACGCGCGCGCGCAGCGATTCGAGCGGCGAAGCGTTCCCATCAGAGCCGTTCGCGCTCCCTTGCTCCCTCTCGTTCTCAAGTGGCATCAAAGACAGTATACCAGCGTCAGAAGCCGCCGAGGAGCGTCGGCGCGCGTTCCATAAGGATGCTGAGTATGACGCAGAGAATCTCCACGATGAGCAGCGGTACGATCAGGTACAGACAGAACCACTTCAGATTCCCTGCCGTATCTTCCCTTCCCCGGATAGCGGCGAAGAGCGACGGATACGAGCCAGGGTTCCCGTACCCGTTCTCATCCCGCGCGCCAGGCCAGGAAAAAAGCCCGATAAAGACTGCGGCAAGCAGGAACGGCAGGAATAGCGCGTACGGAGTTTGCATAAAAATATACGAAAGGACGATACCCGTACCTGCCAGAGCAAGCCAATCGCGCCCCGATATGCCGAAGTCATGGAGCCTTCGCACCTGGAGCCCGACGAGCGAAGGCAGGAAGAAAAGCACGGGCCCAGCGAGGATGAGCGCCTGGATGCCGAGTATGACAAAATCACGGACAGACGCTGCAGCAAGGTATGGCGGGCGCATGATGCTGATGCCGGTAGCTATCATCGAGAACGGAAGGAACACGACTTCGGCCAGGAGGAATGACACGATCGCAACGGCGGCGACGCACGCGGTCGCGAGCCAGAACCGGGTTACGCCTATGCGCGCGCCGAGCAGCGGCGCGACGCCGACGGCATGCGGGACGGTTCGCGTATGCTCGAGGATAGGCTTCACATAAATGCCCGGCGCCGGACGCACGCGGGCTGACGGATCCGGCTCTCCATGGAGTATGGCAAGCGCTGAAACGACCTCGGTCTCAAGATACCCGCACTTTAAGAGCACGCCCCGAATGTCTTCCGGAGCGCTCTTGCTGCTATGGCCGTTTACCCTAAGGATCGCATTGAGCGTAGGGAGATCCATATACGTAATTATGGCCGCTCTGCGCGGGAAAAGCGCAGCGGTAGTGGATAACGGCTACAGCCCGGAACTCTCGATGCCGCGATTGATGCGCTTGATAAGCGCGGTGCGCTCGCGGGCTGCGCTGCGTACTGCGGCCTCTCCGAAATCATCCGGGGCGCCGAACGTATCGCCGTCGTCGAGCCCGAGCGCATGCAGCAAGCGAACGACCGCAAGCGTCTCGAGCACGTCCTGATCTTCTTCAGAACGGCCATTCAGGGCGGCGAGGAATGCGGAAAGGAGCTGGAAAAGCCCGGGATCCTCATGCTCGCCGCGTATGAGGCGATCCGCAAGCTCAAGGACGCGCGCCGCTCTGCGGCGCGCGTCCTCTCCTAGTTCCCGCGCCCAGTTCGTCTCAAGCACCGCGCCGGCCATCCGCCACCCGTGCGCGCCGCGCAAGAGCGTCACATCAGAAGCCGAGAGCGTCTGGAGCCCTGCGCTCATCTTCGAACCGCGCTTTCGCGCGCCCTGCGAGCGCGCATGAACCAAGCCGAACTCCTCGGTGAGCAAGGTCGCGAGCACGCTCTCCTCCCCTGCCGGCGCCCTGCCGAGAATCAGCGCCCGCGTCGAATACTTGTGATACATGGTTTACGCCTTCGCGAGCGAGAAGCGCACGGTCCCGGTCGAAAGCTCAGCAGCATGAGCGCCATCGTCGCGCCGTTCGACCTTCACCTCGTCTTTCGGCGAGAATCCCTCGTCCTTGCGCGCTTCAGCGACCGCGCGCTGGAAGGTGCGCTCGTCGCCGTCGGCGACGAGCGCCGGGGTAAGCTCCGTATCGAGCTCGACCGCATCCGCGCCCGCCTGTACCTCCTTCACATTCACCTCTTCCGCCAAAATAGCGGCAAGTTCCGGAGAAATCTCTCCCGGTACAGAAACTGAGGCGAGCGGCTGACGCACCTTCACGCCCGCCTTCTGGCGCAGCATGAGAGCCTCAGACGCCAGCGCACGTACGCGCGCCATGTCTTCTATGAGCGCCCGGTTCGCCGCTGCCTTTTCTTCCTCTCTGCTCTCCATGGCTTCTGGCCATGCAGCGAGGTGCACGCTCTCTGGGTCAGCATCCGTACGCAGCATCTGGAAGAGGTCTTCAGCGAGAAACGGCGAGAACGGCGCGAGCATGAGCACGCAGGCGCGCAGCGTCTCGCGAAGCGTCGAGAGCGCCGCTGTATCGCCGTCACGAGCACGGTCGCGTATGCGCCGCACGTACCACTGCGAAAGGTCCTCGAAGAGTCCGGCGAGCGAGCGCGTCGCTTCGTACGGCCGGTACGCATCCATATGGCCCGTCACCTGC
Source organism: uncultured Candidatus Saccharibacteria bacterium (assembly GCA_964404565.1). Lineage (GTDB taxonomy): Bacteria > Patescibacteriota > Minisyncoccia > Phycocordibacterales > Phycocordibacteraceae > C7867-001. The sequence continues at coordinate 11,328 of CAYOKK010000004.1, read as the reverse complement.
GCGACCGTCTCTTCTACCCGCGCCAGCATCCACCGGTCTATAGCCTGCATGCCTGTCGCTGGGGAAGCTGCGCTGCTGTCTGGACTTTTGCCCGTCTCTTCATCTGCAAAAAGTTCCAAGAACTTCGCGCTATTCTCGAGCCACGAAAGCGCGCGCGCCGATTCCTTCACCGTCTTCACGTCGAAGTTCTTCGAGTCTCCCGGCTGGTTCACGCTGTACATCCAGAAGCGCAGCGTGTCTGCGCCCCACTCGTCCATGGCTTCCCACGGGTTGATGACGTTCCCCTTGCTCTTGCTCATCTTCTTCCCCTCAGCGTCGAGCAGGTGGCCGAGACAGATAACGTTGCGGTACGGCGCGCCGTGGCCGGTGAGCACGCCGATGGCAAGCAGGGTGTAGAACCAGCCGCGCGTCTGATCGATTGCTTCGGAGATGAAGTCTGCCGGGTATCCTGCCGTATCGATCCGCTCCTTGTTCTCGAACGGATAGTGATCCTGCGCGAACGGCATCGAGCCGGAATCGAACCACACGTCCATCACCTCCGGCACGCGGCGCAGTTCCTTTCCTGAATCGCTCACGAGCACGACGTCGTCTATGTACGGGCGGTGCAGGTCGAGCTCATAGCTCTCATTGTGCGGAAGCGGCACGAACGGCAACGGCAGCGCTTCGGCATACGCAGGGAGCGCGTGCGGCATGTCGCATAGCGCGCCCGTAAAGCGGGTGCCGGCAAGCGCAGCAACGCACGACTCCACGCCGATTCCGTGGGTGACGATAAGAATGCCTTCATCGGCATGCTCCTTCTCGATCTCATAGAGGAACTCGGCGAACCTCCGGTACGCATCCTGATAGCTTTCCCCGCCGCCGATCACGTCCGTGCAGGTAAGCGTCTTCTTCAGCTCTAGGAACTCATCGTACGATGTGCCGTGGAGCGATCCGAAATCAAGCTCGCGGAGCCGGTCATCGTACACGATGTCGGCAGCAGAGATGCCGAGCTCTCCGGCAGCAGCGCGCGCGGTCTCTCGGGTGCGCTCGAAGGGCGATGCGAATATCTTCGTTATGCGCTCACTCTTCAAGCCCTCGGCAGCTTTCTTCGCTTGCTCGCGGCCGGTATCTGTAAGAGGCCACGCGTGCTCGTTCATCGCGTCTAGCACGTTCTCAGCGTTATTCTGCGCCTCCCCGTGCCGCATCACGAAATAGCGGTTCCCGCTCTTCTGTATGCGAGATTTCAGCTCATCGATTGAGCCTATGACCAGCCGTTCGCTCCCGTCCTCGCTTCCCCATACCGGAAGCGGCGTGCCCCAGTACCGCTCGCGCGAAACCGCCCACTCTTTGGCGTTCGCGAGCCACTCGCCCATGCGCCCTTCTTTTATATACGACGGCTCCCAGTGCACGGTCTCGTTGGCGGCGACAAGCTTTCCGCGCAGATCGTGCATGCGGATGAACCACGAGTCGCGCGCGTAGTAGATGAGACGGTTCTTGCTGCGCCAGCAGTGCGGATAGCTGTGCGTGTAGCTTTCCTTCGAGAAGATCTTCCTCTTCCCCTGCAAATCTTTCAGCACCTCGACGTTCGTGTCGGTGTCGATGACGGACATTCCTTCCAAGAATCCGGTACCGGGGAGGAAGCGGCCATCGGGCGCGACGAGATGCACCTTCGGAAGCCCGGCTTCCTGTCCTAAGTCAAAGTCGTCCTGCCCGTACATGACGGCCGTATGCACGATGCCGGTACCGTCTTCCGTCGTTACGAAATCTGCTGCATGCACGGTATAGGCATTCTCGAACTTGGGCTTCTCGCTTTCCGGCGCGAGCTCCTGCGCAAACGGATAGAGCGGCTCGTATGCCGTGCCGACGAGCTCGCTTCCTTTTAACTCTTTGATATCCTTAAAAATAACGTTTCCATTTGGAGTGGTTGCGTTTGCTTTACTCAAATCGTTCACGAAGTAATTAAGTCGACATCCAAAAAGCTTAGTCTGGACTTCTAAAGAATTCGCAAATATAAATCCCTCTCCCGCTTTTATGTCTGGATTATCAGATGATTCTACTTTCACCTTGAGGTAATTTATGTCTGGTCCAACCGCAAGCGCGACGTTCCCAGGAAGGGTCCATGGCGTCGTCGTCCAGGCGAGGAAATACGTATCCGGCTCATCGGTAAGCGCGAACTTCGCCGTGACGGTAAGGTCTTTTACATCCTCGTATCCTTGCGCGAGCTCGTGCGAAGAGAGCGCGGTGCCGCATACCGGGCACCACGGCAATACTTTGTAGTCTTTGTAGAGACGGCTCCCTTCTGCTGTTTCTGTATCGGCAATCTGCTTGAGAATCGCCCACACAGATTCCATGTACTTCGGGTCGAAGGTGAAATACGCCTGGTCGAGATCAACCCAGTATCCCATTCTCGCTGTAGTAGCTGCCCATTCATTGATGTAGGAGAAAGCGACCTCTCGACATTTCTCATTGAATTCAGCGATACCGTACTCCTCAATATCTTGCTTTCCAGAAAATCCAAGCTGTTTCTCTACCTCAAGCTCAACCGGCAACCCATGGGTATCCCAGCCCGCACGACGCGGCACATGATACCCGCGCATCGTCTTATATCTCGGAAATGCGTCTTTGAAAGCCCTAGTTTCAAAATGACCCATGTGCGGTCGGCCGTTTGCTCCTGGCGGGCCTTCATAGAAGACGAACTCGCCCTCCGGCGATTCTTTGCCGAGCGTCTTTTCAAAGATGCGGTTCTCCTTCCAGAACGCGAGTATGCGCTCCTCGCGCTCGGCGGCAGCCGAGCGCGCCTGTTCCTTTCCTTCGCCTTTCTCGTTCTTTTCGGAAGCGGCCATGATATAGCTATCCTAGCGTTTCTCGAGCTAAAAGAAAAACCCGGCGCGCATGCGCGCCGGGCCTCGTTGATATGAAATGGTTACTGTCGCATCGCGACGGAAGGACGCGTCATCTGGCCGCTCTTGCGGCGCGGGCGGCGCGATGATCGGGACGCTGCAGAAAGATTCGGCGTAGAGCGCGCGGTCGAGTCCGGGAGGACCGTATTCGAGACGACGAGTTCGAGATCTGCCTTCTCCGCACAGTACAGGCGGACGTGCTCCGGAATCACCGGCTCCTCATTATTCGGCCGGTCGCGCGAAGCGAGAAAGGCGGCTGCGTGATCGACCTTCTGGTCGAACGAGATCTTCTTCTCGCGTGCCCAGGCCGCCGCCTGGTCGAAGAGCTCGCGCACACCGGCCTCGTCGTAGTCGTGACCGCACTTGATCGCTTCGCACATGCACTTGCGCCAAGCATGCCCGCTTGCATCCAAAGGAATCATCCTTCACTCCCCGTCTTGCTATACAGCTGCACCCAATGAACAGCCTGCGGCAACCATACCGCGCGCCGCAGGCGTTCGCAACCGCGCTATCTACAGCCTACATTTTCTCAGGCACCGGCATGCCGAGGAGCGTAAGGCCGTTCTGCATCGTAGTGACGAAAGCCTGCGCCAGGGCGAGCTTCGCCGCTTCGTCTTCCGTTCCGACGATGCGTTCGCGCGCATAAAAGGAATTCCACTCTCCGGCGAGCTGCGTGAGGTACTGCGCCAGCACATGCGGGCCGGAAAGCTCCTGCGCTTTCTTCACGATTCCTGGAAAGCGCAGTATGAGACGTGCGAGCGATGGCACGTCAGCAGATGCGAACTCGGCAGACGGATCAGGCTTTTTCTCTGCCTTCTCGAGGATGGACTTCGCGCGTACGAGCGCATACTGCAGGTAGGGGCCAGAATCGCCGTCGAGCGAGAGCGACTTTTCTGGGTCGAACACAATATTCCCGCCGGGCGCGCTGCGCAGGATCATATACTTGAGCGCGCCGACGGCGACCTGTTCGGCGATGACCGGGTCAGGATTCCGCTCCGCTGCTTTCTCGATGATCTCTTTCAAGAGCTCGCGCGCCGTAATGACATTTCCCTTGCGCGACGACATCTTCCCCGTCGTAAGCGTGAGGAGCCCATGCGCCGCATGACGGGTCTTTGCCGCCAGCTGCGGCGCGATCTTTCCGAGTGCAGCGAGCACGACCTTGAAGTGCCCCTGCTGCTCGACAGCCGTAAGGATGACGACCTCGTCCGTCGGCGCGCGCATCTCTTTCAGGAACGCGAGGCCCACATCCTTGGTCTCGTACGTAGGAGTCCCGCGGCTCGTCACGAAGACGAGCGTATGCAGCCCTTCTTCTTCCCCGCGGAAGATGATTGCGCCGTCGCTCTTCTCCAAGATCCCGCGCTCGAACGCATCATTCACCGCATGCAGGCCCGGCTGCGTCGTATCGCTATCGAAAAAGGTAAAGTCATGCTTCGTGCCGAGCAGAGCGAACAGCCGGCTGAACTCTTCCATCGAGACTTCGCGGCCTTTCTGCCAGAGGTACAGGAGCGCGCGGTCTTCCTCGGAAAGAGTCTCCGCATCGCCCTGCCTTCCGACGATGTCGTACAGCCGCACATTGAGCGCATCTATCTCCTCCTTCGCTTTTTCGCTCTCTTCATACGCCGTCGCGCCATGCGTGTAGGCCTTCCCGATCTCCCCCGATGAGGCGATGTCGGTTGCGCCGTCCTTGAGGAAGACCCAGAGAGCTTTGGCTACCTGCGGACCGACATCCCCGCCGAAGGTGTCGCGAAGCACGGTCGCGCCAGTTGATTCCGCAAGCCGCGAGAGCGCCTCGCCCACGACGGTCCCTACGAGATGCCCGATATGCATCTCCTTGAACGGGTTCGGGTTTCCATACTCGATCATCATGCTTGTGCCGGCACTTTGAGCATGAGTACCCCACGTTTCGCCTGAGCCGATAGCGGCAGTGAGCGTGCGCGAGACGGCTGCCGGCGAAAGCGTGACGTTTACGAAACCGGGACCCGCAACCTCTACCCGCGCAGCGTCTTTTCCGAGCGCCGAGCGCAGCGCTTCAGCAACCGCTTCAGCGATCTCGCGCGGCGGCTTTCCGAGCGCCTTGCTGGCGGCCAGCGCGGCGTTCACCGCGAAGTCGCCGTGCGCCATATCTGCCGGCCACTCTACCGCAAAGGAAACGTCGCCCACGCCCATCTGCGCGAGCGCACCTTCTACCGCCTGGCGAATCTTCTCTTCCATATGGCGACTATACCAGAAAGGGCGACCATCTCCGATGGCCGCCCTCGTTTGATTCTCTATTATACCAGTACAGGTTCTTTAAATACGTATGGACCAGTACGAAGCGGCTTATTGTGCTCGTATATGGTCTGTCGGATCCAGATGGGACGGAGACTCACCTCGAATGCGGGCGAGACCTCCAGCACAAAGCCGAACGCATCATTCCGAAGACTGAATCCGTGCCGTGCGAGTCCTTCCCGTGCAAGCTCCCTAAGTTTGCGGCTTTCTGTCGGCAACCCCATAAATAGTACTGCGCCGGCAAAGGGCGAAAGCTTTTCGAACTCGACGTACATATCCAGGGTTCCGTTACCCCCTGACACATACAGGTGACGTTCGCTCATCTCCCACAGCAGCTTCATCCAGGCGTGCTCGTCACCGACGAGGAGATCCTCTCGCATACGGCTGATGCGTCGAGACCAGGACGTAGTGCCGATCATGCCGCCTCGTATCTCATCGGTATCCTGCGCAATGCCCAGCAGCTCGTCAGGCGAGCGAAGCGGGTCGGCAATACACTTCAGCAATTCCAGAAACAGCCGCTTCTCGGCAGACGCGCGAAGACCCTCCCGATACGCTTCCGTCATTCCATCAGACATCTCATCCCTCCTCTCGAATGTTCCGTGGCGAATATACCACTTTTCTGCTGGTACGTCTCATTACCTAGTCTTATAGGCTTGTCGGCAGATGCTCGATGAAATTGCGGATGCTGTAGAGCTCGCGGGAAAGATTCTCATCGTCTTCGAACGGCGTGCCCTCGATGAGGGAGAAGTCGAAGTCGCGCAGCTGCGCATGCGTGAACGATTCGCGTTCGTCGAGCGCATCCGCCACCAGCTCGAGCTGCGTCATGATCGATTCGATGCGCACGTTCTCAAGATTTTCCGAACGGTATCGGTTCAGGGTCGTGAGGATGTTCTTGATGCGCTCATCCATCTGCGCGTACGTGTCTTCGTTCGGCTTAAGCATGGTGAAAAAATAGCGACAGGCAGGTGAAGCGTTGAAGAAGACCGCTGCAGTTAGGTGAATGATTCGGGGATCGGGTGCGCGCGTGCGAGCTCCTCGACGCGTGCGGCGACCTGCGCGGTTACGGCGTCGTCCTGCTTGGTGAGCACGTCGAGCATGAGGTTCGCTACCTCTCTGCACGCTTCCGCATCGAAGCCGCGCGTCGTGAGCGCCGGCGTGCCGAAACGGATGCCGGAAGGATCGAGCGGACTGCGCGTGTCGTCCGGAATGGCGTTCTTGTTCACCGTGAGGCCGGCGCGGTCGAGCGCCTCCTCCGCTTCCCTGCCGCTCATGCCGAAGGATGCGACCGTATCCAGGAGGATGAGGTGGTTCTCCGTGCCGCCGGTGATCACCCGTGCATCGCTCTCGAGGAATACATCTGCCATCACCTGCGCGTTCTCGATCACCTGCGTCGCATACGTCTTGAACGAAGGCGCGAGCGCCTCTTTGAAGGCGACCGCCATCGCCGCGATCTGGTGCATGTGCGGGCCGCCCTGAAGCCCCGGAAATACCGCCTTGTCTATCTTCTTTGCGAGCGCTGCATCTTCGCGCACCAGAATCATACCGCCGCGCGGCCCGCGCAGCGTCTTGTGCGTCGTCGTCGTCATGATGTCGAAGCCGTGTGCAAACGGATTCTCGAGCGCGCCGCCGGCGATGAGGCCGGCGATGTGCGCGATGTCCGCGACCGCCACTGCACCGACCTCGTGCGCGATGTCCGCGATGCGCTTCCAGTCGAGCGTGCGCGGGTATGCGGAGAAGCCGGCAAGGATGACCTTCGGCTGATGCTCCTTCGCGAGCGCTTCGAGCGCGTCATAGTCTATCTCCCCTGTCTCGATGTCCTTCATGGCATATCTCTTGAAGTTGAAGATTCTAGAAAGGTACGTGACTGGATGCCCGTGCGTCAGGTGGCCGCCATGGGAAAGATCCATGCCGAGGATGGTGTCGCCCGGCTCCATGAGCGCCATGTACGTAGCGATGTTCGCGTTCGCGCCGCCCAAGGGCTGCACGTTCGCGAATCCTGCGCCGAAGAGCTCCTTTGCGCGGGAAATAGCGAGCTGCTCGATGTCGTCCGTGAATTCCTGGCCGCCGTAGTAGCGCGCGCGCGGGTACCCTTCCGCGTACTTGTTCGTGAGCGTGCTCGCCATCGCCTCGCGCACCGCGCGCGACACGTAGTTTTCCGACGGGATGAGCTCGAGCCCTTCCGCCTGCCGCGCGTCCTCGCCGGCGAGAGCAGCATATGCTTCGGGATCTTCGTGCTGTATATGCAGATATTCCGACGACTGTTCCATACCCGCATCCTAGCGCAAAAAGAAGAACCCCGCGATGCTGCGCATCGCGGGGCCGTATATTACTCGCCCAGCAGGTCATCAATCGTCTCGAGGATTTCCCGATGGACTTGCTCGACTGACTGCCCGGCATCGATCATGGCGACGCGGTATTCGTCCATCGCGCCGTACACCCGTGCGAAGGAGTCGTATCCTTCACGCAGGCGAGCATGGAAGGCGATTTCCCGCTCATCGAAATGCGTCGATTCCTGGGTACGCCGCGCCAACACGCGTCCCTGAGATTCTTCCGGCTCCATATCCAGGAGAATCGTGAGATCCGGAAATACGCCGAGCTGCTTCAGATGCTCCGAAAAAAGTTCATCCGAGATCGGATTATCTTGGGCGAACCGTTGGTACGCCCAAGTCGCCGCGACGAACCGGTCGCTGATTACCACCTTTCCTTCTACGAGTGCCGGCTTGATGACGCGGCGCACGTGATCCGCACGAGCGGCAGCGAAAAGGCCGAACATGGCCTCTCCGTCGATATCTCCCGCTTCATCCGAGAGAATGACACTCCGAACGATCTCGCCGAATGGCGTTCCGCCCGGCTCGCGGGTAAAGACGAACGAGCGGCTAGGATACATGTGGGGCAGAATGTTTTTGAGACGTTGGATCTGGGTCGACTTTCCGACCCCTTCTCCTCCATCGAGTGAAATAAAGGCCATAGGAGTCACTCCACCTGTTGTTCTGCTTTGAGCGTATGCCGAGGACGCGAAAAGCGCAACTTTGGCAGGCAAAAGGAAAGGGCCGCGACAGCAAAGCTGTCGCGGCCCTTCGAAATTACACTGCCACCGGCGCCTTAATGTGCGGATACGGATCGTAGTTTTCGAGCGCGAAATCCTCGAACGTGAAGTCGTCGATATTCTTCACGTCGGGATTGATACGCATGGCCGGAAGCGGACGCGGCTCCCGAGAGAGCTGCTCCCGCGCCTGGTCGAAGTGATTCATGTACAGGTGCAGATCGCCGAACGTATGGATGAACTCGCCCGGTTCCAGGTCGCACACCTGGGCCACCATCATGGTGAGCAAGGCGTACGAGGCGATATTGAACGGTACGCCGAGAAAGACATCGGCCGATCGCTGGTACATCTGGCACGAGAGCCGTCCGTCCGCGACGAAGAACTGGAACAGGCAGTGACACGGCGTAAGTGCCATGTCCTGCAGGTCGCCCACGTTCCAGGCGCTCACGACGAGCCGCCGGGATTTCGGATTCTTCCGGATCTCGTCGATGATGCCACCGAGCTGGTCGATGACGTGGCCATCGGCCGCGCGCCACGAGCGCCACTGCTCACCGTACACCGGACCGAGATCACCGTTGTCATCGGCCCACTCGTCCCAGATGGAAACGCCATGCTCCTTGAGCCAGCGCACGTTCGTATCGCCCCGGATCATCCAGAGCAGCTCGATGATGATGCTCTTCAGGTGAACCTTCTTGGTGGTGACGAGCGGAAAGCCCTGGCGGAGGTCGAACCGTGCCATATGGCCGAACACGCTCCGCCGGCCGACGCCGGTACGATCTGGCAGATCGATCCCCTCGTCGAGAATCCGCTGCATCATAGCAAGGTACTGCTGCATCCTTCTTCTCCTATCTAATGCAAGCCGGATTGATAATGCCACACTGAATGTAGTTTGGAAACTTTGCTAAAGCGCTCGATATGAGGCATGGTTACTCCAGAAGCAACCTTAGCGAAAAGAGGAGGTCGTCATGACCGTAAGCATCATCGTGGCCGCCGGCCTGAACGGAGTCATCGGGAGGGATAATGACCTTCCATGGTCTGTCGGAAGGCTGCCGCCTGATATGAAATGGTTCGCAAGGAAGACGGCCGGCCATCCGGTCGTCTCGGGTAGCCGCACCTGGTTCTCCATTCCCGAAAAATACCGGCCGCTCGACCGAGGGAGATCAAGCATCGTTCTTAGCAGGACGCTCCCGGAGGCGCTTCCCGGAGTCCATGTGGCACGGAACATCCAGGAAGCGCTCACCATCGCCGAAGGCTGCCCAGGCAGCGACGAGATATTCATCGCTGGCGGCGGCCAGGTATACGCGGATGCTCTTCCCTACACCGACCGTATCTACAAGACCGTGGTCGGCGAACGTCCCGAGGGCGATACGTACTTTCCGGAACATCCGGAAATCATGCGCGAGACGGATCGGTTCGACCTTTCTCCCGATTTCGTCCCTCGCCTCACCGTAATCACCTACGAACGATAAGAGATCGGCCCGCCAGTTTCCTGGCGGGCCTTATTTTTTCAGTCCTCGAAATGCTTCGAGAGCTGCGGTCCTTCTTGGTTCTTATAGTTTGACGGCGCCTCATCGTACGAGACCTCGGGCGCTTCCTTCATGTGCTCGTACCGTACGCGCGCGATCGCCTGCCCGTCCCGCACGAACATATCCTCGTGCGGGATGACTTCCAAAGTGATCGGCCTTCCGCGAACTTCGCCGTTTGTGCCGTATCCCCAGCCCGGGTCGATGTATCCGGCCGCATGCGACCTGAATTCGCCCAGGCGCGGGTCGATGGCGCGCAGCTCCGCCGAAAGGTACGGCGGGACCATGACGCGCTCCTTGGTCGAAAGGATATAGAATCCTCCCTTCCGCAGCTTGAATGCGCCGTCGGTCGGCGTGATCCGCTCGAAGAAGTGCGGCTTCTTATGGCCTTTCACCTTCGAGAAATCCAGTGGCTGATTCGTGCCGCGGCACTCCCATCCGAAGTTCTCGCCGACGGCGAGCGTAAGGATGAGCGCATCCTGCCACGCGCGCAGCTCTTCATACTCGAACGGTATGCCCTTCTGGCTGAAGATGAGACCGTGATTCTTGATCGCGATTTCCATGCGCAGGCTGTCGAGGAACGATTTGCCATCGAACAAGCGGACCTGCGAAATAGCGTACCCGGGTGAAAGCTTCACCGGAAAGCTGTCGGGTCGGACAAGCAGCCAGGCTTCCCCATCCCAGCCTCGTGGCAGCGTATCGTACATTTCCACACCGTCTGCGATGAGGCGGCTGAAAAGGTTCAAGCGGCCGGTCGATGACTTGGGATTCGCGTACCCGTATACCTGCTGCGGCAACTGCCACTGACCGGCAATACGGATAAGGTACGGCGTTCCGACTTCGAGCGGGATGCTCAGGTCGTGTTTCCATCCGCCGACTTCGTGATAGAGCGTACGCACATGCTCGCCCTTCCCCGGAAGGAAGATGCTGTTCAGGCGGTACGCCTCATCTGAAAGCGGCAAGTCGATCGACGCAGGGTTGAGGAACGACTCGTCGACATCGGCGATATAGCCGGATGCCATGAGTTCTCTAAGTAGTTGGCGAGGAAGGACTCCCCTTCCAGGTCCGTCCATGGGAACCTCCTAAAGATCGTTTGTGACTGAGTGGATAGTGCCACAGGACAGCATAAAAGAAAAATGCCGCACTAGTGCGGCATTTTTCTAAGCACTTGCGAAAAGTTATTTCACCTCGATTCCCATTGAGCGCGCGGTGCCTTCCACCATGCGCTCTGCGGCCTCGATGCTTCCTGCGTTGAGGTCGGGCATCTTGGTCTCGGCTACTTCCCGGACCTGGGTTTTGGTGAGCGTGCCGGCGCGCTTGCTCGGCGTCTTGCCGGAACCTTTGTCGACGCCCGCGGCCTTAAGGATGAGGCGGGACATCGGGGATACCTTCAGCACGAAGGTGAAGGTGCGGTCGTCATAGACGGTCATATCGACCGGGATGACGACGCCAGGCTGGTCTTTCGTGGCCTCGTTGAACTTGTTCACGAAGTCGCCGATGTTGATACCGGCCGGGCCGAGGACCGTACCGATAGGCGGTGCCGGGGTCGCTTTCCCTCCTGGGATCTGGAGCTTGATTTTCTTGATTGGTTTAGCCATGGTTCTGTGTTAGCTGA
>CAYOKK010000003.1:0-41315 GCA_964404565.1 uncultured Candidatus Saccharibacteria bacterium | reverse complement strand
GCGTCGTACGTGAGCACGACCGTGTCGCCCGGCTGTACGCGGTCCTTGTTGGCAGTGATGGTGGCGGTGGGGTTGGTGCAGACAGGTGCGTCGGAGACGGTCACGGCAGGGCAGTTAACCGTAGCATGACCTGTTGCTCCAGCGGTCTGGGTATACGTGCCAACTCTTTGGTACGTTCTAGTGATGGTATCCGTTGCCGGATATTCTCTGGGTAACATCTGATATCCATCAAATATTGCCCCCCAGTAGTAATCATTTTCATAGTTAGTATCGCCACCTTCCAATGATGCAGTGTAGGTAACACTCTCTCCAGGCGCTATTGTCGTACGATCCACACGGCAATAGGTGTACGGGAGAGTCTGTTCCCCTGTCCCAACCGTCACGTCAGGACACGTCACGGTAACGCCTGAGTTACGAACCTGGAACCTATACGTTCCTGTACTTGGAGTTGATACCGTTATGGATGGGCTGTTTGGAAAGCTTCCGTTGATCGGCGTCGGCGGGGCAACGGCGGACCAGGTGTAGTCCGTTCCTGAGCCGTTGCGGGCGGTGTAGGTGATGTCATCCCCTCGGGTTACGGATGAGGCGGATGCCGTGCAGGTGAGGCCTGCAGGAGCACTTCCGACCGTAACCGCCGTCCACGCGCCGCAGTTATTGTTCTCGTTGCTCTCCGCGATATCTCCTGCATCGCTTACAGAGCTCTTGTCGGCGCAGGCGCGGACGTAGAAGGTTCCTGTCGTAGGGAACGAATACGGCACGCTGGCGACCCGGGAACCGCCCGCGTCTATGAAGCTGACCGAGGCCGTGTCGATAGTGGTCGCCGTTGATCCGTCAGGGGTATACGACTTCTGGAAGAGCGTCATGAAGCTGTTCACGGTCGAACCGTCGCCGATGTTCGAGATAGTGGATTTGAGAATGACTGCCTGGCTTGCTTCAGCAGACGTCGGCGTAATGCTTCCCGCCGTGAGGTCTGACGGAACGGTAGCGACTGCACTACCGACCGTAACCGCCGTCCACGCGCCGCAGTTATTGCTGTAATTTGATTCGGATGTAATGTTCGTACCGCTCGCATTCTGGTTCGCGCAGGCGCGGACACTGTACGTTCCTGCCGTCGAAAAAGTGTAAGACGGAGACTGGACGGTAGACGACTCTCCTGCCGCAAGGGTGAGGTATCCTCCCGTCACGACGTTCGCAAGCGTCTGCGTCCTGGCTTCGTTGGCAACCTGGAAACGCGTCGGGAACCCGCCGGAACCTGCATCTCCAATATTGCTGACCAGTGCCCTGAACGTCAGGGAATCTCCGGCCGTGGGCGCCGCATCAGAGAGCTGGGTGGTACCCGCGGTGAGATCTGCGGCACCTGTCGGTGGTTCCTCAACGGTAGTAACCGTTACGCTCGCCGAATCGTTCGCTTCACCGCCAGCGCCGGTACAGGTGATCGTGTAGGTCGTGCTCACGGTCGGCGAGACGCTCCTGGTCTTGTTCGTGCCAGGGGTAACCGAGCCGATGCTGTGGTCGAGAGAGCAGGACGTCGCGTTCGTCGAGGTCCAGGTGAGCGTCGAGGAGCTGCCGGAGGTGATCGATGAAGGGCTTGCGGAGAGGGTGACGGTGGGCGCGCCAGCCGGCGCGGCAGTAACAGTAACACTTGCTGTATCGGAGGCGCTGCCGCCGTCGCCCGTACACGTTATATGATACGTCTTGGTGCTTCCCGGCGATACCGTCAGGGACCCTGATGTCGCATCGAAGGTCGAGAAATCGGGGCTCGTACACCCGGACGCATTATTAGAGGTCCAGGTGAGCGTCGAGGAGCTGCCTGAAGTAATTGATGAAGGGCTAGCGGTGAGATTCACCGTCGGCACGGCGGCGATATTCGTCACGCAGCTGTCTGTTGCATATCCAGAGTCGGCAGTTGCCCGCACCGTTCCCGTCTTGCTTCCCGCTGAAGAGAATGATGTCGAGGGATTTTGGGACGAGCTGGTGAACGCGCCAGACCAAGAGTAGCTATAGGTCGGGTCGGAAGCTGTGGTCTGCGGCTGACACTGGTAGTGGTCTACGTTTCCATAGAGCACGTGATACGTGATGCTGCCGTCTTCATTGCGCTCTGCTGGCGGGAATGCGCGGCAATCTACCGGAGCATGACGGCATATGTCTCCCGATTGACTAGCGGAGCACGAACCTCCGTTGAACAGGTCTCCTCCCGGACAGGTGTTCTGAATATTCGTGGTCTGTGAACCGCCGGTGCAGATCTTGGTGCGGCCAGTTCCCGTATATTCCCAGCTATAGCTGGTGCTTTGGCTCGTGCCGCCTGACGCAAAACTGCTCCACTGTACAGACGTATTCACTGGCGCCGTCGAGGGAACGGTACAGGAAACGTTGACTGGCTCAGGAGCGGCGGCATTGACGGTTACTGTAACGCTGTCAGAACCCCCTCCTCCGCAAGAAATGGTGTAGGTTGTCGTAGAGCCTGGAGATACGTTTCTGTTGCCGCTAGTGTTGGCGGTAACTGTTCCCACTCCGCCGGAAATAGAGCAGGAAGAGGTGTCCGAAGAATTCCAACTCAGCGTGGTGGATCCGCCCGCATCTATGGTCGTCGGCGATGCGGATATCGATGCAGTCGGCGTGGACGTGGTCCCTCCCCCTCCTCCCCCATCTCCGGGCGGCATCATGGCATGCGCCATACTCGCGTGCCAGCTTCCTGCAGTAATACCTGCGAGGATGAAAAATGAGGTAAAAAAGACTTTTTTACTCATACGCATGATTATTCCATAAAGCGGTACGGTGCGTCGGTCGGGAAAGAGTAAAGGGTGCCTCCCTGACTCTCATCGTCATAGGAGACTGCCTGAATTTCCACCTCCTGCTCAGAATCAGGGAACGTAGCGCCATATAGCCCCCCTTCGGCGAGAGCAACGTCCGCGAAGCTCGAGAGATCGGCTGAAAGCGGACGGATTCCCATCGGGACGTTCGAATCGAGACGGTAAATCTCATATAAACCGAACTGATTATTCGCGCTGTTACGTAGGGCGATGTGCTGGCCATCGGGCGAGATGCGCGCGATGAAGCTGATATCGTCTAGAAATTCGAAGGTTGTAGTCGTAAAACCTTTCATAGACTCTACGTCCGTAACGCTCAAGCCCTCGGGATTGGTTGAGAGGAGCCAGATCTTGCCGTCACGCTCGAAGAACTGCGCGCCGATGCCAGTGCCGAGGTTAACGTCAGTGCCTTCGGAGAGATTGTATAGGTGAAGCTCCCAGCCGGAGAGGGTTGTCGGGAGCGTATCGCTTGAGGTTGCCACGGAGAAGGCGACGAAATTGCCATCTGGAGAGATATCGACCAGCGCCTTGGCGCCGTCGGAATCCGTGAGCGCGCGGCGCTCCTTGCCGAGGAAATAGACCTGGCCGGGATCGCCCGCGGCCGTGCGGAGCACGGCCGCCGTAACGCCGCTGGCGTACGCGTAGTCGCCGAGGGTCTCGCCTTCCTTCACGCCTTCGACGACGTACGGCGTGAGGCCGGTGAGGCCGAAGCTCTGCGGCTCTACCGAAGCGTCGAAGCCTTCCGCTACTTGCATGCCCCGCAGCTGCCAGACAGCGTACGCGCGGTGCCAAAGATTGTCGCCGCCGACGGGAAGTGCGGCGATGACTGCAAGAAGAATGAGTACTCCTACGATCACTGACGCTATGAGCGCTTTCCGCGAATGGAATGGGTAGCGGCGGCGCGCACGGGGTTCTGCAGGGGGTGGCGGTGCCGGGCTCGCAGGAGCCGGCGATGGCATATCGTTCATGATTTCAGTATATAAAAGGCTGTTTGATGGCCGTAATGAAAGATGGGGATAAGAAAAAAGCCGCAGAACGCGGCTTTCCCTGCCAAAACTCTGGTATCTAACCCCCGAGCGTCTCGATATCGCTCTCGAACTGCGCGGCAAAGCCCATTACGCTGTCACCGTAGAAGGCGTAGGCAGGGTTCGAAGCGTTCCCCCAGCCCGCAAAGTAGCGGAGCGCGGCCATGCGCTCGGCATCATAGGTCTTGGCCGTGGCGCCGTTGTCGGCGAGGAGCATCGCGGTCGCCGTGAAAGCATGCAGGTTATTCCACGGGTTCACCGATGCCTTGCTTATGCCCAGCGCGCTCGCGATTCGGCTCTCATAGAGCACCCAGGTCGAAGGAATGAACTGGGAAGGGCCCATCGCGCCGCCGTAGCCGTACGAAGGCGGGCAGGATACCGGCTGGCTGTACGGGTCGATGCCGAGCCGCGCAGTGATCTGCATGAACGGATCCACGTCGCGCGTCGGCTTCATAACGCCCGCGAACGGCGTGCCCGTGTTCTTCCCTTTTCCGTCGCCCTTGTTCGGCGAGTTCGTGAGGAGGCACTGGCCGACGTTCTGGCCGAGATTCGTCTCCTGCTTCAAGATGCCGAGAATGAGCGCAGGGCTGACGCCGGTCGCGGCACCTGCCTGCTTGGCAAGGGTGATGGCGACCGGAAGCGAGATCTGCCCGCTGCCGCCGGCAAGCGCGAAGAGCTCGGCGCGGATCTGCGCAGCCGACTTCTGCTGCGTGTCGAAGATGCTCTGGTAGTGGGCGGTCTCGTTCTTGTTCTGCGCAAGCAGCACCTTCTTCTGATTCTGCTGCTTCACGATACTCGCTTTCTCTGCGGCCTGGATGCCGCGCAGACGTTCCTGCTCGGACTTCTGATCGACGAGCGCATCTTTCTCAGTCTCCGTCGCCGTGCGGGTCCGTATGAGCTGGCTGCTCGATTCTCCGAGCGCCTGCTTCAGCGCGACGAAGGAATCAAGGTCGCCGAAGAAGCTCGAGACGTCTTCGGCCGACATGACCACCTCGATGAGCGAGTAGTCATCGATCTCGTTAGTCGTGCGCAGGATCTGCGCGAGAGACTCCCGCTCGCTCTCAAGGTCGCTCGAAAGCTCGCCGATGGTATTGGAATGCACTACGATATTCTGCGCGAGCGCGTCGATCTGCACCTGCGTCGCCTGGATCTGGAGCTGGGATTTCTTTATGCCCGCATCCAGGATATTTATGTCGCGCTGGATAGACTGCCCTTCTCCCTTGAGGCCGGTGAGGGTGCTCTGCGTCTGCGCTATCTCTGCCTCGAGGCGATCGAGCTCGGCCTGAAGCTCGGCACGGCGTTCTGCTATAGATTGCGCAGACTGTGCGCTGGTGAGATACGGGTGTACGAAAAAAGCGGCAGCGACGAGCGCGAGAGGAACGGCTATGAGCGCGCTTATGCGCGAGCGATACAAGAACAGCATACAGTGAGACAGTATATCATCTGAGACGCAGGACGCTACGCGAACTTACACAATGCGTAAGAATAGGAGAAAAATGAAAGCGGCACTCATTTCGAGTCCCGCTTTCACATGCAAGTTGAGTGTCAGAATATTACTCCTTGTCCTCACTCTCTTCCTCGTCCTCCTTGCCCTTCTGCTCAACCTCGATCGCGTCCATGTCCGGCGCTTCCGTAGTCTCCTCCTCTTCTTCCTTCACCTCCTGGATGAGCGCGACCACTTCATCGTCTTCGTGGGTCGATTCCACGCCTGAAGGAAGCGCGAGGTCCTTCACGTGGATCTGATCGCCGACTTCAGCGAGTCCCGCGATATCTACCTCGATCTCATGCGGGAGCTTCGCAGGGTCAGATTCGACTTCGAGCTCATGAAGCACCTTCACGAGGTTCGCGCCCTGCTTCACTGCCGGCGACTCGCCGACGAAGGAAAGCGGTACGGAAACAGTGACCTTCGCGCCCTTCTTGATGGCATAGAAGTCGGCGTGGTGCGGCACGTTCGTGACCGGGTCGCGGTATACGTCATGGATGAGCACCTGGAACGGCGAGCCGACGCCGGAAAGCTCGATGACCGACGTCTCGCCTTCATCGCGAAGGATCTTAGTGAAATCAGCGAGAGAGACCGTGACGGCCTGCGCATCGTGCGTAGGGCCGTAGACGACGCCGGGCATATTCCCTTCGTCCAGAAGCTTCTTCGCGCGGCGGCCTACCTCCGTGCGGGGCGTAACTTGTAGCGTGATCATAATAGGTGGAAGTATGCCCTAAAACGTTCGCGCGGGCAAGCCGCAGAACGCGCGGTCGCTTAGGGATTGCCGTAGCAGCCGGCTGATGCCCATGAACCGCCAGTCGTGGTATCGCTCGTCGCCCCGCTCGAGCCGGCACAGAAGAACGTCCCTCCCGGCAAGCGCGCCATGATCGAATACTGGCCGCTATCGCTGAATCCTGCGCCCGTATTCACGCCGGTGTACATGTAGCCGTTCGCACTCGGGTTCGCCACGAGCCCTTTGAGCGCCTCGCAGATTGCGCCGGCGTTCGCTGCATAGCTTCCGCTATATTTTGATGCGCAATTCGAGGTCGCGGAAGCCCAACCTTTGTTCAGATTCGCATAGCTTCCGGTTTCAGAATACTCAAGCTCCATGAGCGTGCGGAACTGCAGTACCTGGGCCTTGATCGCGCTCGCGCGCGCTTTCTCGCGCGCAGTGTTCAAGGATGCGAGCACCACGCTTGAAAGCAGCCCGATGATCGCGATGACCACCAGAAGCTCGATGAGGGTGAAGCCGTGCGTACGCATACTCAGACATTCTGCTTAGGGAACCATCGGCTCCATGCCCGGCGTAAGCATCGTATTATCTACAGGCTCAGGGCCTCTGTCGGGAATAATGATGAACAGCGTGAGCGCTATGGCGATGATAGCCACGACCAGCCCTGCGCGCTGAGCGCTCTTCTGGTCTTTCGCGATGCCGAACTTTATAAAAAGCCGTGTCATCGCGCTTTCTGTCGGCGCCGCTGCCGAAACAGGGCGCGCGATCTCTGGTTCGTTGAATTGTACGTCGTCCATATACGGATATGATAGCAGGTAATACCGCTCGTAATTCTCCCTAGCAGTCTGAACTGGGGAGCGTGAAGCAGGCGTCTTCGCGCAGGCGCTCAAGGAATGCCTCGCGCGCTGCCGGCACGTTCTCCTCCTTCCCTTCCCACAGCGTCAGCGCCTCGTCCTGAAGCGCGCGCGCGTACGAGAACGTGAGCGGCCACGGCGCATTCCGCTCGCGCGCATACTCCTCTATCGCGCGGAGGTTCTCGGTCGCCTGCTCCGTCGACTGCCCGCCGGAAAGGAACACGATGCCGGAAAGCTCGCGCGGCACATGCTCGAGCAGTACCTGCACAGTATCTTCTGCAACTTCTTCCGGCGTATCGGCATGCCCGCTCTCGCTTCCTGAAAGCGCCATGGATGTCTTGAGAATGACGCAGGAAAGGTCCACCGCCTGATCGTCGAGCGCGCGCATGAGCGCCTCGATGACCTTCGCGAGCACTTCGCGGCAGCGCACGCGGCTGTGCGCCCCGGCGAGCAGCACTTCCGGCTCGACCATCGGCACCATACCGGCCTTCTGCACTTCGAGCGCATACGTTGCGAGACGCTTCATGTTCTCATGTATCGCCTGGCTTGTCGGGAACTGCGTGCCGTCTATCGTGATCGCCGCGCGCCACTTCGTGAAGCCGGTGCCGTATTTCGCGCGGTAGTCGGCGAGCCGCTCAGGAAGGCCGATCAGTCCCTTCGTTATCGTCTCCTTCCCGCCTTCGGGATACGGCTCGAGCCCTTGGTCTACCTTGATGCCGGGGATGACGCCTTTCTTGGCGAGGAGCTCGGGAAAGGGCGTCCCGTCGTCTGCGCGCTGCGTCAGCGTCTCTTCATAGAGGATGACGCCTGAAAGATATTTCTCTGCGCCCGGCGCGGACAAGAACAGGTCGCGGTACTTCCGGCGCATTTCCTCGGAAGGCGTGATGCCGTATTGCGCGAGGCGCTTGTCTGCCGTATGGGTGCTCTCGTCGGCAGCGAGGATGCCCTTCCCTGACTTAAGAAGCTGTTTCGAGACGTACGCGAGATCGATCATATGCACACAGTATAGCGCATGCCGGATGGTACACTCTCACGTATATGGAACCTCTCGATATCTTCGCTATCGGCGACATCGTCACCGAACCGTTTATCCGCCTCGGCGACGCCGAGACATACGACAAAGATGGCCAGCGCATGCTCGGCATGCGCTTCGGCGATAAGATCCCGTACGAGCAAGCAACGCCTGTGCCTGCTGTCGGCAATGCGTCGAACGCTGCAGTCGGCGCGGCGCGCCTCGGCCTCGCTTCCGCGCTGCGCGCGTACATAGGCGACGACGCGCACGGGAAAGAATGCCTCGAGGCACTCGCGAATGAAGGCGTAGAGACCGACTACGTCGTAACGCAGGAAGGAAAGCAGACGAACCATCACTTCGTGCTCTGGTACGAGAACGAGCGCACCATCCTCGTGAAGCATGAAGCCTACGACTACGACGTCCCTACCCTCGGCCACCAGCCGAAGTGGGTATACCTTTCCTCACTCGCCGACAACTCCCTGCCCTACCACCACGCCATAGCAGAGATGCTCGAGCTCTTTCCTGACACGAAGCTCGCCTTCCAGCCCGGCACGTTCCAGATGAAGCTCGGTATCGAGGCGTTGAAGCCGATATACGCGCGCACGGATTTCTTCGTCGTTAACGTCGAAGAAGCGGAACGGATACTCGGCCTTCCTGAAAAGGCAGACAAAGACCTCGGCGATATAAAGGATCTCATCACGAAACTGCATGCGCTCGGGCCGAAGGTCGTCTCCATTACCGACGGGACGAACGGCGCATACGCATCTGACGGGAACCGCTTCATGCGCGTGCCGATGTACCCGGATACGCGCGGGCCGTTCGAACGCACCGGCGCCGGCGACGCATACGCATCAACGGTCGTTGCGGCGCTCGCGCTCGGCAAGCCGCTCGAAGAGGCGCTCCTATGGGGTCCGATCAACTCGATGGCCGTCGTGCAGGAAGTAGGCGCGCAGAAAGGCCTCCTTACCCGCGAGGCGCTCGAGAAATACCTTGCTGACGCCCCCGCCGACTACGCGATCACCGACTTCTAAACCTTCGCGAAAAAGAACTCTAGAGTTAACTCTAGAGTTCTTTTTTTGCGAATCAGCGGGTAGACTGCGCCGCGCTCACGGTCGTATACCCTTGGTACGTAAAGTCTGTTTCAAATATCTGCTGCACTACAAAGAGCGTGCCTACTGAAGCGATGACCGTGAGCGCGAGTATGGCAGCGAAAGGATTCAGGCGTTTGTTGAGCATGGCAGCCGAGATCAGCAGGTCGGATACTCGTACCACTTCGGCGTGCTTCCGCATGCGGTGTTGATATCGGGAGAAGCTACGTGGCACCATCCCCCTTCTTTGTCGCTATACGAGATGATGGTATAGGCGTTGGCAGAGCCGCAGTATCTATAGTTAGCGCTCGTTCCTCCCTTGGAAGGGTCGGCTGGCGCCTGTGGAATGTATCCGTCCGGAACCAGATACGTCTCGACGACGGGCGCGAGGCAGTACGAGATGCCGCCGCATGCTGCCGCTCCGGTGGTAACCGAGTCCGGGTACCTGCCGTGGTCGAGCGCGTATATAGAGAGTGCCTGCACGACCGTATGCATATCTGACTTCCGCTTCGCATCGCGCGCTTTCTCACGCGCAGTGTTCAAGGATGCGAGCACCACGCTTGAAAGCAGCCCGATGATCGCGATGACGACGAGGAGCTCGATGAGGGTGAAAGCGCGGGGCGTATGGGACGTTGAAGAAGTACGGGTCATGATGTTCTGTTATGGCTTACGAACTGCTGCGCTACGTGCGCGATGTGCGGCGCAGAAAGGCCGTAGTGCTCAAGCAGCTCGTCCGGCTCGCCGGACTGTCCGAACTGGTCCTGGATGCCAAGCCGATGCACCGGCACCGGGTATGTCTCGGCGAGGCACTCGGCAACCGCGCTCCCGAAGCCGCCGGCGATCTGGTGTTCTTCTATGGTGAGCACGCTTCCGGCGCGCCGCGCAGCCTCTGCGACTGCAGCAGCGTCGAGCGGCTTTATAGTCGGCACGTGCAGCACGATGCTGCCGATGCCGTCTGCATCGAGCGCGCGTGCCGCATGCAGCGCCATACTGGTCATGCTGCCGGTCGCCAGAAGCGCGATTCTCGGTTTTTCCGACTCCCATACCGTGAGCGCCTTCCCAACCGTAAACGGCGTCTCGGGCGTCGTGATGGTCGCCACCGGCGAGCGGCCGAAGCGTATGTAGGTCGGGTCCTTCGTCTTCGCTGCCGCACGCACCGCCTTGCGCGCCTCCTCTGCATCGACCGGATTGATGACGACCATGCGCGGGAGCATGCGCATGAGCCCGATGTCTTCGAGCATCTGGTGCGTCGCGCCGTCCGGCCCCACAGAGACGCCGGCGTGCATGCCCATCACCTTTATAGGCAGGTTGTTGAGCGCCGCCATCGTGCGGATCTGCTCGTAGTTGCGGCCTGGCGAAAAGGCCGCGTAGCTGGCGATGAACGGCACCTTGCCGACCATGGCCATGCCGGCGGCAAGCCCCACCATATTCTGCTCGGCGATGCCGACCTCAACGAAGCGTTCGGGGAATTCCTTCTGGAACCACTCCGCGCGCGTCGATTCAGAGAGGTCTGCGCATAGCACGACGACATTCTCATCCGCTTTCCCTGCTTCGACCGTACCCGTACCGAAGCCGTCGCGCGTCGGCTTTCGCTCGACATCCTTCGCGAATACTTTTTCTGAGAGTTGTGCAAGAGGATTGATCATATGCTATGCGTATTCGCTGGAAAGTCGCCCGCCGGCCGTGCGGATCTCCTTGAGAAATTTCTTTCCTTCTTCCTTGCTCGGCGGCTTGCCGTGCCAGTGGTAGTCGAACTCGATATCCGGCACGCCCTTGCCGGCGATGGTATGCGCGATGATGAGCACCGGCTTCTCGTACACAGCCTTCGCCTCGCCGACCGCGTCGACGATCTGCTGCATGTTGTGCCCGTCTATCTCAAGCACGTGCCAGCCGAACGACTCATACTTTCCGCGCAGGTCGCCGAGCGGCATCACGTCTTCCGTCATGCCGTCTATCTGTATGTTGTTGCGGTCGATGACGGCCGTGAGGTTCGCGAGCTTCTCCTTCCCTGCCCACATGGCCGCTTCCCAGACGTTCCCTTCGTCCTGCTCGCCATCGCCCATGAAAACGTATACCTGCGGCGCGTTCCCGCCGGTCTTTCCGTCCATGCGAAGCGCGTATGCGATGCCCGCTGCCTGCGAGAGTCCTTCGCCCAAGGGGCCGGAAGTCGTCTCGAGTCCGGGAAGCTTCTCGCGCTCTGGGTGCCCCTGCAGCCTGCTGCCGAACTTGCGCAGCGTCAGGCATTCTTCTACCGGAAAATATCCTGCATGCGCCATGGCCGCATACCGCACCGGCACGATATGGCCGTTAGAGAGGATGAGCCGATCGCGCCCTTCCCACTCAGGGTCCTTAGGATCGTGCTTCAGTATATGAAAATAGAAGGCGGCGAAGATGTCCGCCATGTCGAGCGGCCCTGCCGTGTGGCCGCTTCCCGCCGCCACGAGCATCTGTATGATCGTCTCGCGGACCTCTTCCGCCTTCTTCTCAAGCTTCTTGATGCCGCGATCGGTGAGCGCCATTAGAAAAAGGATAGCATGGCCGAGCCCACGCTCGCGCAGCGCGCATGCAGGTTATGGATAGATAATGTTGCACCGTATCACTCCGGCACTCGCATATCCGGTCGAACCGGTGTCCTTGACCCCTATAGGACAATCGCCGTCTCCTTCGAGCACCATGATCGCATAGTACGAAGGCCCTGCTGAATAGTAGAGCGGCGTATACGGTGCGTGGTCGACGCCGGGAATCGCCGTCCCGCTGATATACGGAGCTATAGCTGTCCGGAATCCCGTAGAGAGAGAAGAACTTTCCGAATATGCAGTACTCCAGCACGGGCTGCCGCCTGGCCGGCCCGTGCCGATGCACGCCCAGTATCCACCTGACACGGGGTACTGGCCATACTCTGAGTAATACAGCTCGAATGCGGTCATGTACTGCCGCATCTGGGAGACATACGCCGCGTTGCGAGCCTTGACGCGCGCCGTGTTGAGGCTCGCCATCACGACGCTCGAGAGCAGCCCGATGATCGCGATGACGACGAGCAGCTCGATGAGGGTGAAGCCGCGTCGTGAATCTGCTGCGAGAGGAATCATGCCTTAGTATCGTACCATTCAGGCATACGTGCCGTACCGCGTCGTGAGCGCATTCAGTTCGCGGTACGCCACCGCCAGATCAGGCGCATTCCAGAGCGCCGAGCCGACCACCAGGCGTTCGACCCCGAGCGAGAGCAGTGCAGGCGCGGTGATGCGGGATACGCCGCCGTCTACCTGCAGCGGCATCTGCGGATACTTTTTCTTGAAGGCGCGTATCTTCGGCATGACCCGCTGGTCGAAGGGTTCGCCCTGCTTCCCGATGTTCGCGATGCCCATGAACTGCACGTAGTCGACCTTCCCCAGGAACGGCTCGATCAGGGAAATATCTGTAGCGGCATGGATAGCCAGGCCGATGGAAAGGATTCCCGGAGTGAATGCCGTATCGTGGCCGTACCGGGTGTGTATGTCAGAAAGGAGCTTCGGAAGCGCATGTACGCGCTCGCTATGGATCACGATGCGGTTCGCTCCGGCATCTATCCAAGGCCGCATCGCTGCCTGCGCATCCTCTACCATGAGGTCGGCTTCGACGTGCAGCGTTCCCATGAAGCTGAGTGCCTCGGCGACAGATTCAGGGCTGCCATGGGAAGAAACCGGCGCGCTGAAGGGCCACGCCGCAGGCGTGGCCGCGATGCCGTCTACCACGTCTATCTGCACGCGGTCGGCGATTCCCTGCAGCTGCAGGAGCTTATCCTCGAGGTCTTGGCGCGAGACGGGAATGATAGCGGGAATGATAGCGCTCATATGTATAAGTATACGTCACGCCGAGCGGCGTGACGTACTGTATTGCATAACGTTCACGGAGCGTACGCGCGAGACAATTAGAATTTCCCGAGGCGGCGCACGTGCCGCTCATCGCCGGTGAATTCAGTGCCGAGGAAGGTGCGCACTGCTTCGTCGGCCTGCGCAGGCGAGACGAACCGCGCGCCGATGCAGAGGATGTTCGCGTTATTGTGCCTTCGAGAGAGGCGCACGGCATCGTACCCGTCCTGCGAGTGTCCGCCCTCCCTATCGAGCGCAGCATGCGCGGGCATGGGGCCGTAGAATACAGCGGCACGGATCCCTTTCATACGGTTCGCGCACATCGCCTCCCCTTGCCCGGTACCTGCGGTAATGATGCCGAATGAGCCTGGGTCGGCAAGCACCTTCTGCGCGAGCGGCTGCACGTAGTCGGGATAATCGTCGTCTGGGTCGAGCTCGAAGGCGCCGCAGTCTTCTACCTCGTGCCCGTGCAAGGGCAGCTGCTCGAGGAATATCTGTTTCAAGGTGAATCCGGCGTGATCGCAGGCGAGATATATTTTCATATGAATATCAGTATAGCGGAAGAATCATGAAGAACTCCTAAGCGGAGCTGGGGCGAAGGCCGATACTACCAACCGCTCGCACCTGAGGAATATACCGCGAAGGTTTGCGCTTCCGGATAGCTCGGCCGGGGACGCGGATTCGTATCAGCGGTGTATGTCTCAACCGTAGTATTAGCGAGTACTGAGTAATTTTTCCCATCAGAATGGTACAGGTAACACGCATTCGTGCTCGGCTTAGGATCAGTTGGGAGTTCAGGGATGTACTGCGGCGCCAGGTTCGGTATCCAGCCGTTCGCGCCGCTCGTCGGATGATTGCCGCTTCCCCACGTAGCTGTTATGTCGCAATTTCCCCACCACTGTGATGTGGTCACCGGATATGATCCGGTATCGGCGTAATACGCGCCGAGCGCCAGCTCAATCTGATGCAGGTCGGCAAGCCTCTTCGAATCGCGCGCCTTTGCGCGCGCCGTGTTGAGGCTCGCCATCACGACGCTCGAGAGCAGCCCGATGATCGCGATGACGACGAGCAGCTCGATAAGCGTGAAGCCGCGTCGCTGCATGGCTACGGAGCGGATTCAGCCGCTTCAGCTGCCGATGAAGATGCTGACGCGTTCTCTGACATGTCCATACCTCCACTCATATCCATATCCATATCGGCGCTATCGTTCGCCATGGATTCTCCCTCATGATGCACGCGCCACTGCACGCGGAACGTGTTGTTCTGGATGACTGACGGGAGCGTATAGGTGAGGATGAGCGCGATTATGATGACGCTGATGCCGAGCACATAGCTGAGCACCCGCACCTGCTTCTTAAGCTGGTCTACTTCGCGGCCAAGGTTTGATTCGTGTTCCATCTCTATTAGGTTAGGTATGTACTCATAGTATCGCACAAGCAGCGCGCGCGGGATTCTTTCCCCACTATGCAGCTGCCTGCCCTGCCTTTATGGCGTGCTCGACGAGCGTATGCGTGTACCCGGCTTCGTTGTCGTACCAGGCGAGCACCTTCACCAAATCTCCGTCTACGACGCGCGTCATGCCCAAATCGGCGATAGACGCGAAGCGTTCGCCGATAATGTCGCTCGAGACGAGCTCTTCGTCGGACGTAGAGAATATCCCCTTCCAGCGGTCGGAAGCCGCAGCATCGCGCAGGATCTGATTCACCTCCTCTGCGGTCGTCGGACGCTTGGCGACGAAGGTCACGTCTGCGATCGAACCGGCCGGCACCGGCACGCGCAGCGAGATGCCGTCGAACTTCTCTGCCAAGGCCGGGTATGCCTTGGTTACGGCGATGGCCGCGCCGGTGCTTGTCGGCACGATATTCTGGGCCGCTGCGCGGCCCTCCTTCACATCCTTCTTCGACGGGCCGTCCACGATGGACTGGCTCGCCGTGTACGCATGCGTCGTGGAGAGAACCGCCTTCTCGATGCCGATCGCTTCATCGAGGATAGCGATGACCGGGCTCGCCGAGTTCGTGGTGCACGAGGCGTTGCTGGTTATAGGGCATGCACCGATCTTGCTCTCGTCCAGACCCATGAGCACGGTGGCGCCGAGCGGATTCTCATTCTTCACCGGAGCCGAGATAACCACGTGCTTCGCGCCTGCGGCGACGTGCGCGTTCGCCTTTTCATAGTCCGTAAAGAAACCGGTGGACTCGATGACCACGTCGACGTTCAGGTCTTTCCACGGAAGCTGGGCAGGATCCTTTTCTGAGAGGAAGGCGACCTCTTTGCCGTTGATCACGAGCGTTCCCGGCTGCCCTTCGGCGGCTGCCGGCGTAGCCTCTACGGAAAACGGCGCACGGCGGTACACCGTATCGTATTTCAAAAGGTAGGCGAGGTTTTCAAGAGAACCGAGGTCGTTCACGGCGACGATCTCGAGCTCAGGGCGGTCATATGCCTGGCGCACGAAGGCGCGGCCGATGCGGCCGAAGCCGTTGATAGCGATGCGGGTCGGGGTCATTACAGAAACAGGTTATGGCTATGTGGTAATGGTATCACGCGCTACTGTCCGCAGGGTGCGAACTGATTCCAGCCGCAGGCGTTGCCGCTGGTAGAGACGCGGCACCAGTTGCTTATGCCTTCGTCGCGCGCGAGGAGCGTATACGAACCGGCCGCCATACAGTACCGATATCCATAGCTTCCGGTATACACCGTATCTTCCGGCAGCGCCGCTATATACCCTGGAACCAGCACGCCGAGCGAGTCGGCGACGGTGGTGTTCGAGGAATGAGCGGGGTACGTTCCCCTATCTGAGTAGTAGAGCTCGAGTCCGAGCTGTATCGAGTGCAGGTCGGAATACCGCTTCGCGTCGCGCGCCTTTGCGCGCGCCGAATTCAAGGAAGCCAGCACCACGCTCGACAGCAGGCCGATGATCGCGATTACGACGAGAAGCTCGATGAGGGTGAAGCCGCGTGGTGCTGTCCTTGCAGAAGGGTTCATGGTCCCGAACTAGCCGCCGATGATGAAGTGGCCGCCGATGAGGTGGAAGTGGCCGCCGATGAACTTCAAGAAGCTCTGTACGGGCGAACCGCCGGCAGAGATATCCGTACCAGAGCCGCCGATTACTCCGCCGCTGCCTCCGCCGCCTGTTCCTGGAGAATAGGTAATGACGATAATGCCTGCGGCGCCGTAGCCGGCGTTAGTGGAAAAGCTAGAACCGCCGCCGCCGCCGTACAGACCGCCGCCGCCGTTTCCATTAAATCCATTTCCGCCGCCGCCTCCAGAACCGTGCGTGCTGTCCCATTCCGTACCATTCTGTGCGGTCCCGCCGCCGAATCCAGCATCTCCGATACCGCCGCCGCCGGCGCCGGTCGTAGGCGCATCACCGCCTGCCCCATGCATTCCGGCCGCGCCGCCGCCGTTATATCTCGAACCTGCTCCTCCGCTATAGGTCACTTCTCCTATGCTCTCCGACGCTAGGCCGCCCGCGCCGCCAGCAGAATTAGTTCCGCTGCCGCCCTTGCCTCCATCGGCTGCTACGCTCGCTGTTAAGGGTGTCGCCCCATTGAACCATGTATCAACGCCGGATGTACCATTAGTTCCCGACCCGCCAGCCCCTACATTAATGCTGATCACCGCGCCTGAGGTAAGCGCGATATTGGACTGCCTCGCATACGCGCCGCCGCCGCCGCCGCCCTGGTTGCTGCCGATTCCACCGCCGCCGCCGCCGATGACCTCGACCACGTTATTTGCCGAGTTCCAGTCGCTCGGCACGGTCCAGGTAGTCGTAGTCGTATTAGTTATATACCCGCGACAGGAACCGCCGCCGATGTCAGTACCGAATCCGCACGTGCTGCCCGCAGGCGGGGATATGCCTGCATGCGCGATGGGACTTAGTTGCGACATCCCGAATTCGAGCGGAATAATGAGCGCAAGCGCACAGAGAAGTGAGAGGGTTTTTTTGTACATAAGCTTTACTAGTAGTTACTATATCATGCGCTATTTCTATGATGCCGGCGCTGCGGATGGCGCCGAGGCGGTCGTGCCGCCCGAGGTGCTTGACGGTGCAGGCGCGCTCGGCGTGCTTGCGGGGGCCGTCGGCGCCGGTTCGCTCGCCGGCTCAGGCGCGGGCGCAGGATCCGGCGCCGGTTCCTGGGCAGGCGTCGTCGTCTGCGTCGTGCCGGCCGGCGCGCTCGTGCCGCCCGTGCTGGTACTGCCCCCTCCCGTACTGCCGCTGCTCGTGTCCGGCGCGCTGGCTGGGGCAGGATCGACGCTGTCCGTAGCGGTCGCGCCGCTCGTGCCGGCGGCCGTGCCCGAGCTTGCCGATCCCGTGCTTCCGCTCATCGTGGGCGCAAGCACCGTCACCACGCGGGAGGCTTCGCCGTACCTTCCTGCGCTGTCGACGGCGCGGTACGTGATCGTGTAGAGGCCGGGCGCCTGCGTATCCGCACCGCCGTTCACCGCGATGCTGCCAGTGATGTCGGCGCCCGCGGCATCGACGGCGGTCGCACCCGGGTCATTCCACGAGGCGCCCTGCGGCACCTGCACGGCCGCCTTCCCGTTGAGGGTCACGGTCGGGCCGCCAATCTCGGAGACAGAGCTCGGCGACGGCGCGGCAGGCGTAGAATCGCTCACCGTCTGCTCCGGCGACACGTCCGCAGCCTGCGGTGCCGCCGCGACTGCCGCGACCTGGCCTTCCGTCTGGATGACGAAGTAGTCGAAGGTCACCGGCGCGCCCTGCGGCTTGGCGAATTTCACCGTGAAGCGGCCGGCCTCCTTGTCCTCGAGGTACCAGCCGCCGTCCACCGAGCTGGTGAAGGTGAGGAAGACCTTGGAGGTCGGCATGACTAGCGGGTTATCTACCGTGTACGAGCTCTTCCCTGCCGGCACCGTCACGGAAGCTGCCGAAGACGTGCCATCCTCGCCGGCCGTGAAGACGAGCTGGTGCGTCACGAGCGAGTCGAGCGCGAGGTATCCCTTCTTGAGGACCATGCCGAGCGATGTGAAGGCATCCTGTATGACGCTTACGGTGAGGCCTGCGGCGCCCTCTGCGCTTCCGAGCGCGTCCGTACTCGACGCCGCGGCGCCGCCTGCTCCGAGTGCCTCGAGCGCCGCAAGCCGCGTCTCGATGTCGTCGATGCGCGTCGCCAGGAGGTCGGTGCGCTTCGCGAGCGCCTGCACGCTCGCGACGCCGTAGCTGGCGAGCGCGAAGAGGTCGACGTTCCCGCCGCTGGTGAGCGCCTCGTCCGGAATATCCGCCGAGATCGTGGTGGAACCCGTCGTGAAGGCTGTCGCGCCCGCAGGGATCACGTAGCGGGCGGCGGAAACCGTGCCGTCCACATCCACGCTCTGTGCGGTCATCGTGCCGGCAGAGACGCCTTCCGCGATCTCCATAGAGTCTGCCGTTATCGTCGTCGCCGTGAGCGCGCGCGGCAGGGATGCGGAAGCCGTGCTGTCCTTCACCTGAGACTCGACCGAGGAGAGCCGTATAGAGAGCGAGGTCGTCGCGAGCGAGAGCGAATCGGTGCGGCCGGCCAGCTCCTTGATGGCGTTCACGGAGGCGGCGAGGATAGGGCGGTCCTGGAGCGTCAGGTACCCGCGCGGGTCCTGGCCGACAGCCTCAGGTATCGCGGCCTGCACGTTCTGCGCGCTGAAGCCGGCGTACTCCGCGCTGCGGTCGAGCCCTGACACTACGTTCCAGTGGTAGAGGATCGGCGAGATCTTCTTGAGGTCCTCCAGGCCGCGGTCGAAGCTGCCGGTGAGGTCCTTGAGGCGCTCGTCGGAGGAAACGGTCAGGTTGCCGCTCGAATCCGTCTGCAGCGAGCCGGCGCCGAAGCCGGCGAGCCGCACGGTGCCGGTGGTCGTGAACTGCGCGCTCGACGTCGTGGTGCCGATGCCCACGGTGCCGTTTCCGCCCACCATGAAGTACGTATTGCCGCTCGTGCTCGCCACCGCGAAGATAGCGTCGCTCGAGCCGGTATTGAGCGTATCGATCTGGAAGACGTTGTCGCCTGCCGCGTTCTCGACCGAGAACGCCGCCTCCTGGTCCGTGGTCGTCTTGATCTTCGCCGCGCCGACGACTGCCAGCTTGGTGCTCGGCGAGGTGGTGCCGATGCCGACGTTGCCGTCCTCGTCGACCGTCATCCGTATCGTGCTGTCCGTGCCGAACTGAAGGGCGCTCGAGAATGACCTGCTATTGAGGACGAAGGCATTGTCGAGCGCGCCCGCCGTGGCGATACCCTCTGCATCGACGTTCGTGCCGCCGGTGAGTCCCAGCGTTCCGATGGTTGCGCCTCCGTCCTGCGAGAACTTGATGAAGGGGTTCTGTGACTCGGCCGCGTTGTCAGTATCCGCTTCCAGGAAGAGCGACGCCCCGGCCTTCGATATCACGTGGATCATTTCGGCCGAGTTTACGTTCGCACCGACCGTCAGCCGCTGATCCGGCGTCGTGGTGCCGATGCCGACGTTCCCGGTCGCATAGGCGATGAACATCCTGGGAGATCCAGCCGTACCGACGACGAAGTTGCCCGTATTGGCACGGATAACCGTGTCATTGGCCGCTATTCCCGGGAAGAACGCACCTGCGTTTCCAGCAAGGCCGAAATACGTACCTATCGCACCATCCATCTCGAGAGCGAGGTAGGCGGAACCGCCACCTGTGCCGGCACGGTTAAGCGTCAAGACCGGAAGAGTGCTCTCCAGGTGGAGAAGTGAAGATGGAGAGGTCGTCCCGATACCCACCTTCCCCGTGGAATCGATGACCAACCGGTCTGAGGCGGCGGTGCCGTCATATATCCTGAAGGTACCCGGCACCGTCGTTCCCGTACCTGCACTCAGTATGTTCCAGTTGCGGCCTGCGGCGCTGGTGTTGGTGAGCGCGAGCGTCACGTTCGGCACGTTTCCAGAGAGGCTGATGCCGGCCGTCGGGTATGAATTGCTCGTTACGACATCCAAGGTCGCGATCGGCGTGGTCGTACCGATGCCGATGTTCCCGCCGCTTCCCTTCAGCACGAGTTGCCCGTTCGTCCGTCCGAGATACAGGTCCTTGTACTGGGACGTACCGCGGTCATAGGCGAAGACATAGCCGTTTCCGTTGTAGGAGATCTCCGTGCCCGCCCCCGTAGTCGCGGTATTGGTTCCCGTAGCCCTGATCGTACCGTTCGTGTCCAGCTTCGCCGAAGGTGCATCCATACCGATGCCGACATTGCCGTTATGGCCGATTCGCAGCCGCTCAGCCGGAGCAGCGCTGGAATCGCTCGTAAGGAAGATAAGGTCATGCGCGTTTCCTCCGGCCGTCGTTTCGGCGCGGATGATCGCTCCTCGGTCTCCGGTGCGGTTATAGGCGGTCAGGTAGATCTGCGCCGAGTTTCCGGTCATACCCGAGGAATTGACGTTCGCGAGCAGGAGTTCTGGCCCGATACCCGCCGCATTGTCCTTTCGTACGTGCAGGGTCGCGAGCGGCAGCGTGGTGCCGATGCCCACATTCCCCGAAGAATCGACTACGAACTTATTCGATTCTACCTCCAGCAAGTTCCCCGCTCCGTTGTTAGCGATGCTGAGCGCCGCGCTGCCGCTGTTGGCGGTTATGGCCGTGTCGCCGCCGCTCAAGACTGAGAAGCGGTTGACGGAAGACGGTCCGTACAGGTTGAGCAAGTAGGCGCCGCTAGGATCCACGAGATCTGCGTACATGCCGCTGATGCCGGCGATAGAGACCCTTGCGCCCGGCGTGCTATCGCCGATGCCGACGTTGCCCGCTTCATCAATACGCATGCGCTCGACGACGGTGCCGCCCGTGTCGCGGGTCATGAATGCGAGCGCCGTCTTGAAGTCCGTCGAGCCGTTCACGTCGATGTTCACGATGCGGCTCACCGCGCCGAGCGTATCGCCGCTGTAGAGGCTGAGCGATGAGAATCCGTCTGTGGTATTCGCTTTGTTCTGCACGAGCGTGGTTCCGTATTCTGTGAACGCATCAAGGCCGGCGCCGCCGCTGTAGGTGAGGGCGGAAGAGGTCGAGACGTGCAGCGGCGCGAGCGGCGTGACAGCCGCGCTGCTCCCGATTCCTACGAGCCCCTGCGGCGTAAGCCCGAGGATGTCTCCGCCAGTCTCGTTCGTGAGATTCAAGACGCCGGTGTTGCGGGGATCTATCCTCCAGTATTTCCCGTACGTCTCATTCGTGAGGGTGATGTCCGCGTCGGTGCCGGCAAGAGAGAGAAGCGTCGAAGGGGATGTAGTGCCGATACCGACATTGCCCGCATTGATGGTCATATACGTCGATGCTGCATTGCCCCATGACTGAATGTTGTTGAATGGATCGCGCTCCCACCAGGTGCGGGTATCGACACCTGGTGTCTGGGATGAGGAATCGATCCCGATGCCGTCGTGCAGGCGCGCGGTGAGCCAGTCGCTGCCGTCCGCATCGCGCAGCAGGTATTCGACATGGAGGAACTTGTTGGTGTTCGCCTGCCCATCGTTCTCGAAGATACGGCGGTAGTCTCCGGCAGTGTTTCCGAGGGGTGTCGTATCGCGCGCGTGCACTATCGCCTGTGGGTTGTTCATACCGATACCGACCATCCCGCCCGAATACACGAGGCCTGTGCCGGTCGTTATCTTCGTGCCGTCGTAGTAGGCGATGCCGTTCGCGGTCTGCGAGGTCGCGCCGGTGCCGCCGTTGGCGATGCCGACGGTCCCGAGGCTGAGCGAAAGCCCCGTGCCGAGTATCGCCCCCGTGCCGCCTGTCACGGTAATGCCCGAGCCCGTGACGTTGCCGCGGGCGATGCTCGTGACCGGAAGGGCGCCGTTGCCCAAGAGCACCTGGCCGGCAGCGAGCGTGGAGGCTCCCGTACCGCCGTTAGCGACAGAAAGGTCCGTACCCGACCAGTTGCTGTTGTTGATCGTGCTGAGGGTGGCAAGCGTGCCAAGGCCGAGGCTGGTGCGGGCGGTCGCTGCCGAGGCGAGGTCGGAGAGGTTGTTGCTTGCCTCGAGGTATCCTGCGTCGTTCGTAAAGAGCGAGACGTTCTGGCCCGTGAGTGCCGTGACGGCGCGGGAGTTCGTGAAGTATTGATTCGTGCCTTCCGGAAGGTCAGAGGTGGTCGCCCCGCCGGAAATAGCGCCGCCGCTCGCCTTGAGCACGCCCGAGAGCGTGCCGATGGTCGCCGTACCCGTGATGGTCGCATTGCCGCCGAGATAGCTATCGCCGGAAACCGAGAGCTTCGCAGCAGGAGACGTGGTGCCGATGCCGAAGTTGCCCGAGGTCACGTACACGCCGCCGTTGCCCGCCGGCGTGAGGGAGATGCCGCCGTTGAGGTTCGTAGCGACGATGCTGTTGCCGGAAACGGTGATGTTGCCTGCGGCGATATTGCCCGTAGTGATACCGTTCGGGATCGGCAGCGCGGAAAGGTCGCTCGTCACGATGGACTTCCCTGCGGTCACGTTCAGCGTATTCTTGAGCAGTATCTGCCCGCCTGTCTCTGCGTTGAGCTCGATGTTCCCTGAGCCGGTGGTGTGCAGGACGAGGTTCTGGCCCGAATTGGCCGACACGACGACGTCTTCCGAAAGGTCCGTATGCACGACCTCCTGCCCGTTCACGTAGAGCGAGCCAGGACCGACGTAGATGTCCTTCCACATGTTCGTCGGCGAGCCGAGCGAGTATGTGTTGTCTGCGCTCGGGATGATGCTGCCCGTCATGCTGAGCGTGCCATTGAAGGTCGTGGTGCCTGTCGCCGTGAGGTTCCCGTCTATGTAGGCATCGCCGGCGACCGCGAGCTTTGCGGAAGGCGACGTTGTGCCGATGCCCACCTTCCCCGCTGCTGTGATCCGGAGTTTCTCTGTTGGCGCTGCTCCAGCAGTGGTCGACCCGTTCGTGTAGAACGAAAGCGCTCCGAGGTTGTTTGATGATGCATCTGTCTCATACACCGCCGCTATCCTCGCCATATTCCGCTGGGATATCGACGTGCCGCCGAAACCATCCTTGAAATCGATCGACGGGCCGAAACCGGTAAGGCCGCCGGATGTCGCGTGCGCTTCGAAGACCGCAGCGGTAATCGGCGCGCCGGCAGATGCGCCTGAAACGTAGACGTCCAAAGCTGCTTCCGGCGTCGTGGTGCCGATACCGACGTTGCCAGAAGAAAGTATGGTGAGCTTCGCGGTATCGCTCGGGCCGATCATGGTCGAGTTCGCGATGCTGTTAGTAATGCTGCTGCCGAAAGCTGAGGCGCCGCTGGCGGAAACAGTGTTGTCGTAGCCGATAGCTACAGCATTCAATTGGCTAGCATTGTTGGAATAGCCTATGGCAGTAGCGCCAGGCGCAGAAATATTGCTGTACCCGAGCGCAGTGGCGCCTGTTCCTCCAGCATTGTTGCTGACTCCAAGAGCCGTAGCTTGAGGCCAAGTAGCGGAGTTTCCGTACCCAACGGCGGTGCTGTAATAGTTGTTCGAGATATTGGAATTACCCAAAGCAACAGCATTGCCAGTTGAACCTCCTAAGGTATTGCTTGCACCGATCGAAATATTTCCCGCTCCACTCGAGAGCTGGATAGTTCCCGCAATACTGAGGATATCTGTCGCGGTATCGTACGTGAGCCCCGCATCAGCTCCGAACGCTCCATTGTTGTTGAACTGCAGCTGGGTGTTCGCACCGGCAGGGGCAGCGCTGATGCCGAGCGAGCTCGTGGCCACCCACTGCACGCCGGTGCCCGTGGTCTGCAGGACCATGCCGCTGGTGCCGCGCGAGGCGCTGCTGTCATACAAACCGCCCGTGAGCGCGATGTCGCCCGCGACCGTGAGCTTCGCATACGGCGAGGTGGTGCCGATGCCGACGTTGCCCGCGTTATCAATACGCAGGCGTTCAGCGGGAGCTGCGCCATTTGCTGTGCTGAAGGTAAGCGCTCCCTTATACCCTCCGCTAGATGCATCGGTGAGAATCGAGGTGATAGAGCTGACGCTGGTCAAGGCGACGCCTCCAGGCATGCCGAAATTCCGGTAGTCCTTGAAGAGGATCTCGGCGCCATTGTTTGCCTGTACTAAGCCTCCATCGAGCGAATGAGTATTGATGAGCTGCATAACCGTGGCGGTACCGGCCGCATCACGTGACGCTGTAAGAGGAATAGCAGAATCCGGGCTTGAGCTGCCCAGACCGATCCGGTCGAAACGCCCCGTACCGGCTGCAGTTATGTTTGTCGCGGAAATATCACCGACGACACCGAGGCCATCTTCAACGGTCAGATATCCGTACAGATCCACGCCGGTTGAATCCAGTATCATCTCCGTCGTGCCGCTATCCGCGACAAGGCTCAGAATACCTAACGCTGGCCTGTATATTCCCGCAGTCGTATCGTTCGCGAAGGTGATGCTCGGCGCGAGAGAACTTCCGTCAGCGAACTTCGCTGTTCCGGCAACCGAGACTCCGTTGAAGCTTGCATTTCCAGAGAAATCTATCCCGTACCCGCCAGAGAAGCTGAGACCGTCGTCGAAATAGACGGTTCCGCCGCCGCCTGCTGAAAGCGACTTGACGAACAGTGTATCCGTCGTCGCGTTATACGTGAGGCTCGCATCCGCACCGAACGCGCCGTTGTTGTTGAACTGAAGCTGCGTGTTCGCGCCGGCAGGAGATGAGGTGATGCCGAGCGTCGAGGTGGCGACCCACTGCACGCCCGTGCCGGTGGTCTGGAGCACCATGCCGGCGGTACCGCGCGAAGCGCTAGAGTCGTACAGCCCGCCCGTGAGCGCGATGTCGCCCGCGACAGAGAGTTTGGCGTACGGCGAAGTCGTGCCGATACCGATCTTTCCTGCGACCGTCAGGTCGCCATTGGGCTTCAGTACCATGCTGGTCGCCTCCGGCGAGTTGAAATTGTCGCTCGGGTTGAAGTACAGAGCCTGATCGCTGTTATTCACGAAGATCTGGAAACTCTGACCGCCGTTTTCTCGGAGCGTAAGTACCGGCTTGCCGCTGGTGGTGTTTGACTCAAGAAGGAGTCCGGCGTCATCCCAGTCGCCGCCCTTGATGCGCATGCCGTACGCCTGGCCGCCGGGCACGAGAACATCCAACGGGTAGGAAGGAGCGGCGGTGCCAAGACCTAAGCGGTTGTTGGTGTCGTCCCAGAAGAGATTGGCATTGTCCTGGGCGAGCGCGCTGGACGCTCCGACAAAGAGGAGCGAGCCCGTCGTCGCCGAGCCGACCGTATCGCCGATCGATATTCCTCCGCTGATGCCGAGCGACGAGGTTGCTACCCACTGCACGCCCGTGCCCGTTGATTGAAGGAGCGTGCCTGCGCCGCCGATGGAGGTCGAGAGCGCACCTGACGAACTGTTCGTAACAATGCCCGCGGTCGAGAAGCCGGAGATAGTGGCTGTTGTGGTCAAGACTTCTTCAGCGCGCAGAGTGCCGTTATAGAAATAATAGAAACCGCCGTCAGTCGTCAGGCCGTTGTTATCTAGAACAGTGCCAAGGCCCCCGCCGACCTGAATACCGGAACTGTCAATGAAGGCGCTGCCGATGTCGGCGAAGCCGGCTATTAAGTGGCCTGTATTGTCCATACTGATCTTCGCCACGCCGGTACTGTTGAAAACTTTGATTGAGCCGTCCGCGCCGATAGATACCGCGCCGGAACCGCCCATTACGCCGGCATCCCCGATGCTGAGCTTCTGCGTGGCGTCGTTCCAGAAGTAGAAATCTGGATCCTGCGCGAGATTTCCTGATGCGTCGATAAAGAGCGCCGCATTCGCGGTTCCTCCCGTTACCGCGCTGCCGATAGCAGCACCGATGCCCAACGTGCTCGTGGCGACCCATTGCGCTCCGGTGCCAGTGCTCTGCAGTACTGATCCAGCAGTTCCATACGCGAGCGACGTGAGATTGCCGGAAGCATCGTTCTTCACAAGACCGGCCGTGGTGAGGTTTTTCACCGATACGACGCCCGTCGGGCTGATGCCGAGGCGCTCTACTCCCGCCGTCGTGAAGCCGAGCGTGTCGGCGGTCGGGCTGAAGAGACCGGTGTCGTCATCATTCAAGAAGTAGAGGCCCGGGCTGGTCGCGCTCTGCGAGAATCCCATGCTCAGTCGCGGAGCGCCGTCGTACGCTCCGCCGAAATCGCCTTGCGACCAGTCGAAGTTAAAGAAGCTGTTTCCACTGCCGCTAATAGTCAGCGCATCAGGATAGAAGTTAATTCCGACAGTCGAGGTTCCCGCACTGATATCGGCAGGCTGCCCGAAGGTGTGAGAGCCGTTTACGATGATCGAGCCGTTTACGTAGGTGTTTCCAGAGACCGTAAGCGGGTATCCTGGGGTCGTCGTGCCGATGCCAACCTTGCCGCTGAAGGAGCTGTCGCCGGTAACCTGGAGCGTCGCTGCGTTAGAGGTGCTGACCCCCGCGCCGATCGCCACTTTCTTCTGTCCTGCGCCATATGCCTGGAAAAAGGTGCTTGCCCCTGACTTTATGCTCAGCTGCGGGTTTCCGCCCGAACTGGCCAGAACGAAGTTTATGTCGGCATTGCCCGATGACGTATCGACGGTGAATTGTCCGGTCGGCGATATAGTAAGCCCGCTGCTCAGCTGCTCGAAATCGGTATATATCGTCGGGAACGTGCTGTAGCCTATGCGCAGCTGCGGAGACCCGCCCGAACCGCGCAGCTCGAGCAGCGTGCTAGGCGAGGTCGCGCCGATGCCGACGTTCCCGCCAGAGTACGTGAGTCCCGTCCCCGTCGTAATCTTCGTGCCGTCGAAGTACGCGATGCCGTTGGCAGTCTGCGATGTCGCGTTCGTGCCGCCATTGGCGATGCCGACCGTGCCGAGCGAGAAGGCGCCGGTGGTGGTGCTGTACGAAAGCGGGCCGGAAGCTGAGAGCGCGCCGCGGGCACGGGCGTTCGTGAAATAGAGGTTGTTGCCTTCTACAAGGTCAGTGGTGGACTTCGCGCCGAAGGCGGTGTCGAAGCGGCCCTGGGTGTAGTAGAGGTTGGTGCCTTCCGGGAGGTCAGATGTGGTAGCTCCGCCGGAAATCGCGCCGCCGGACGCCTTGAGCACGCCCGAGAGCGAGCCGATAGTCGCCGAGTTCACAGTGAGCGCGCCGTTCACGAGCGCATCCCCTTCCACCGCAAACCGAGCAGCCGGAGAGCTGGTGCCGATGCCGATTCTTGCATCCGAATCTACAGTAGTTCCCGTCGCATCAATATTCGTGCCATAGATGATGTTTCCTATGGTGAGCTGGCCGTTGTCGCTATATGAGGGCGCGGAAATCCCCGCGCCGATGACAATATTGTTGCTGCCGTTCATATTGCTTCCGGCACCGCTCCCGATGAAAACATTGTTGGCTCCCGTCTCGAGACTTCCCGCAGTATCGTTACCGATCGCTACATTTCCATACCCTGAGACATTAGCTTGCATCGCATGGGTACCAACTGCCGTATTTGATCCTCCGAAGGTATTGTATTGAAGAGCACCCGAACCTATCGCTGTGTTCCCGAACCCTGCGTTCGAAACGTTCAAGAGCGCATTCGCGCCGAGGCTGGTGTTGTATCCTCCGTCACCTGCACTCCCCCCGTTTCCTACGAAGATCGAGCCGCCAGACGCATCGAATGGTTCCGGAATGTAGAGCGCCTGCGTGCCGTTCACACGGTATACGCCAGTGATATCTGCATCGCCGGCGATATCGAGCGCGTACGAAGGCGACGAGGTGCCGATACCCAGGAAGCCGTTCGCGTCGATGAATACGCGGCCGATGCCGCCGGTGGAAAAGC
Source organism: uncultured Candidatus Saccharibacteria bacterium (assembly GCA_964404565.1). Lineage (GTDB taxonomy): Bacteria > Patescibacteriota > Minisyncoccia > Phycocordibacterales > Phycocordibacteraceae > C7867-001. Next base: position 13,763 of record CAYOKK010000003.1, on the reverse strand, counting down.
CGATGAGGCTCGCGCCCGCGCGATACATGCCCATCTCCGTATCGGCAGCCCATGAATACCCTGGCGCGGTGGCACTATCAGTGGCACGGAAGCGCGGGGCAGAAATAACGCCGCCCGTGAGCGCTACGTCCGTACCGTTGAACGTGAAGGAGGAGCCGGTCGTAATCTTCGTGCCGTCGAAGTACGCGATGCCGTTGACAGTCTGCGATGTCGCGTTCGTGCCGCCGTTGGCGATCGGTACGGTGTTAAGCGTTGCGAGCGTACCGAGGCCGAGGTTCGTACGAGCGACCGATGATGAAGCGAGGTCAGAAAGGTTGTTGCTCGCCGCAAGGTACCCGGCATCGTTCGTGAAGAGCGAAACGTTCTGGCCCGTAAGCGCGGTGACGGCGCGTGCGTTCGTGAAGTAGAGGTTCGTGCCTTCGGCAACCTGGGAAGTGGTGTAGTCGCCAGAAGCCGGAAGGACAGCTCCCGTGCGGCCGTTGAAGGAGAGCACGCCTGCATTCGTGACCGTGTTTCCGATGCGGCTGAGCCCTGTACCGAACGTGAGCGGAGATTCATAATCGGTGCCGGCGACGGCAGATGAGAGCACGCCGCTCGTGCTCTTTACGAGTCCTGAACCGAGATTCGAGAACGTGACAGAGCCGGAAGCAGCAAGCGTGGTCACTCCCGCTACCGCGCCCGTGCTCGATATCGTCAGGCTCGGCCCGAGCGCGAGGCCGCTCGCGCCGATCGCCCACTTTTGAGCTCCGTTCACGTATCCGTAGAGCCCTTCGCCGACTCCAGCGCTCGCGCTCGGATTCGACGCTCGGAGGTACGCGAGCCCGAAGAGCCCTGCCGGGCTGTATGTGCCGCCTGATGCGCTGCCCTGGTACGCGGTATCGAGGCTCCAGACCGTAGAGCCGAAGTTGCCTCCCCCGCCCTTCGTGCTGTACATGCCATTGATGCCGTATTCTGCGCCGATGCCTGAACCGACGACAGAGAGATTGGCTCCTGGGGTAGCGGTGCCGATGCCGACCTTGCCGTCAGGCGTAACCGTCAGTGCGCGCGTGCCGTTCTTGTTGTTGATCTCGAGCAGGTTCGCCGTCTGTCCGGTACCGTGCGCGTTGATAACAAGGCCCGTAGTCGAGTTAGCATTCGAAGTGATCGTAGCGCCGCCGTCTACCGTGAGGCTTACGGTCGTGAAGTGCCCGTTCCCGTCGACGAACGTCTTTCCGCTCGAGTCGTTCACCGTAAAGAGCTTGGTACTGTCGCCGACCGAAAGCGCTCCGGTCGCCGTAAGGTTCCCGTTCACGAGCGCATCCCCTTCCACCGTGAGCGCTGAAGACGGCGACGAGGTGCCGATGCCCAGGAAGCCGTTCGCGTCGATGAATACGCGGCCGATGCCACCGGTGGAAAAGCCGATGAGGCTGTCGCCTGCATGGTACATGCCGGTGGTAGGGTCGTCGCTCCAGGAGTATCCCGGTACGTTCATCGAGTCGGTCGCGCGGAAGCGCGGCGCAGAAATAACGCCGCCCGTGAGCGCTACGTCCGTGCCGTTGAACGTGAAGGAGGAGCCGGTCGTAATCTTCGTGCCGTCGAAGTACGCGATGCCGTTGACAGTCTGCGATGTCGCGTTCGTGCCGCCGTTGGCGATCGGTACGGTGCCGAGCGCGAAGGCGCCGGTGGTGGTGCTGTACGAAAGCGGGCCGGAAGCTGAGAGCGCGCCGCGGGCACGGGCGTCGGTGAAGTACAGATTACTGCCTTCGGTCAGGTCAGCGGTGCTCTTTGCACCGAAGGCGGTATCGAAGCGGCCCTGGGTGTAGTAGAGGTTGGTGGTGCCTTCGAGCAGGTCGTCAGTAGTCTTGGTGCCGAGCCAGTTTTCGGCGCTCGAGGTACTGAAGGAGTTCGCGAGGTAGTAGCTGCCCTCATGGCCGTCGAAGGTGCCGACCCAATCGCCAGCAGTATCAAGGGAAAGCGCGAGGCCCGAGCCAAGAATTGCATTCAAGCCTCCCGTCACGGTTATGCCGTTTGCGCCTGTCACATTCCCGCGCGCAACCGAGGTAACCGCCGCCGTGCCATTGCCAAGCAGAACCTGGCCGCTCGCAAGCGTCGATACGCCGGTACCGCCGTTAGCGACGCTGAGGTCCGTACCCGACCAATTGCTGTCATTGACAGTATTGAGCGTTGCGAGCGTACCGAGGCCGAGATTCGTGCGCGCCGTCGACGCCGAAGCGAGGTCAGAAAGGTTGTTGCTCGCCTTCAGATACCCGGCATCGTTGGCGAAGAGGGAAACGTTCTGGCCGGTGAGCGCGGTGACGGCGCGGGCATTCGTGAAGTACGTGTTCGTGGTTCCTTCCGTGAGCGCATCGGTCGTCTTCGCGCCGAACGCAGCGTCGAAGCGGCCCTGGGTGTAGTAGAGGTTGCTGCCCTCTGTGAGGTCGCCCGTCGTGAAGCCGGTGAGGTTCGCGAGATCGATGGTGTTTCCAGCCCATGAGAGATTATCGCCTGCGGTAATGCGCGAGGAAGGATTTTCGTAGAAAGACTGCCAGGCCGTGGTGCTTGCCGTAAGCGGGATGCCGTAGCCGGGTGTCAGCGTGAAAGCGCCGGTGGTGCTGTTGTAGCTGAGGCCGGTTGCCGCTGAAGAGAAGAGGCCGCGCGCTGCGCTCGCGAAGTCAGAGATCGTGCTCGAGAGCTGCGTGCCGGTGTGGTTGGCGCGATCAAGATAGTAGGTTCCCTCATTGCCGTCGAAAGTGCCGACCCAATCGCCGGAAGCATCGAGGGTGAGCGTACCCGCCACATTCGAGAGGCCGCTGCCTAGGAGCGAGGTGAATGTCGAACCGCCGAGCGTAAGCGAGTTTGAGGTGACCGATGCGGACGAGAGCGCGCCGCCGACCGTAAGGTTCCCAGAGATGATGCCGTTCCCGCCCACCGAAAGCTTTGCCGCCGGCGAGGTCGTGCCGATGCCGAGCCGTCCAGAGATGTACTGCTGGCCGTTCACCTCGAAGATGGAGTTAGAGGTCGAGGTCGCCGCCGTGCCGATGAGCAGGATGCTCGAGGTGTCGAGCGGATAGATGCGGCCGGACGAGGTAGCGAAGATGCCGTCAGACCCGCCTGCGCCGATGGTCTGGTCAAGACCCCATGCAGGGATGCCCGCCTGGATCTTGAGCACGTCGCCTGAATTGCCTGCCGGAAGCTTCTGCAGGTCGCCGCCGGCGTCGGCGTAGAGGATGTCGCCCGGCGCGTAGCTGGAGAAACCGGTACCGCCGTTCCCTTGTGCGAGCGTGCTCGTCACGTCGGTCGAGAGATCGATGAGCGAAGCCGAGATGGCGCCTGCCGTCGCCTTGAGGAAGCCGGAGAGCGACCCGATCGAAAGGTTTGAAATGTTTACGGTGCCCGCAGCGTATGAAAGATCCGAGCCGCTCTTGGTCCAGTAGTTGAGCGAGGCCGGAAGGGTTGAGGAGCTCGCGATATACGAGCCGACGCGCGCGTCAGTAAAGAAAAGATTGGCCGAGCCTTCTGCAAGCGCGTCCGTAGTGTCAGTATCTTTATCGAAGTAGTTCTGAAGGGCGTGATTGCCCCAGCCGTACGCGGTGTTCCAGTCGGTGATGTTCGTACCGGTAATGCCGGCAGCAGGGCTTGCGGTGAAGAACGGATCTGTCTCGGCGTATGAGGTGAGGTACCCGGCATCGTTCGTGAAGAGCGAAACGTTCTGGCCGGTGAGCGCGGTGACGGCGCGGGCATTCGTGAAGTACGTGTTCGTGGTTCCTTCCGTGAGCGCATCGGTCGTCTTCGCGCCGAACGCAGCGTCGAAGCGGCCCTGGGTGTAGTAGAGGTTGCTGCCCTCTGTGAGGTCGCTGGTTGTCTTTCCGGTGAGCCACGCATCGGCAGAGGTGGTGCTGAAGGAGTTCGCGAGGTAGTAGCTGCCCTCATGGCCGTCGAGCGTTCCCGCCCAGTCGCCGGTAGTTATGAGCGAAAGGATGCCGCCGGCAAATGAAATGCCCGGGCCGGTGGTCGCCGTGCTGAAGCCGCCTGCGCCGTTCCCGTAGAGGATTCCCGAACCGGTGGTTGCCGGCGCGTAGTCAGTGCCGGAAACCGCATTCGAAAGGATGCCGCCTACCGACTTCACGAGCCCTGTGCCGAGGCTCGAGAACGTGACCGGGCCGGCAACCGTAAGGGCGTTCGTGCTGAAGTTCGTGGTGGTGGCGCTTTCAAATGTCGCGTTCTCGAAGTTCGCATTCGTACCAGAGAGCGTCGGGATGACGGCGTTCTGCGCGAACAGGTTCGTGGTGGTCGCGTTCGTCGTCGTCGCGTTCTCGAGGGTCGCGTAGGTCGCGGAAAGGTTCGTCGCGAAGAGCGTATCGATTATGCCGGTTGCCACGTGCGCGGCGAGGGCGTAGAAGTCCGTGCTCGTCGCCTGCGCGAAGGTCGCGTTCGTCGCGTCGAGATTCGTGAAGGTCGAGGTGGCCTGCGTGTCGGTCGCCGCGAAGGAAGGCGCGATAACCGCGTTCTGGGAAGAAAGGTTTGCTACGGAAAGAGAGCCGGCAGTGATCGTGCCGGTCACGTCGAGCGAGCCGTTGACGGCGGTCGGCCCGGCGGTAAGGGATGAGAGGTTTGCGGTACCGCTCTGGATGGTCACGTTCGAGAGCGTCGCGCCGTCCTGCGATACGCCTCCTCCGCTGTTACTGTTGCTGTTTCCGGTACCGCCGCTGCCGCCCCGGTGTACGCTGTCGAGCGCCGCCTCGATGCTGTCGCGCACGTACGGCCGCACGATCGCGAGTACCGCGTCATCCATGCTGCCACCGAAGACCGTCTGCGGGAAATAGTTGTTTACGACATTCTGAACGATCGTATTTCCTCCGACGTTCGGCGTCACATTCGTATCCGTATCGTTCGGGCGCGTAAGGCCGGGCGCAGGAACCGGCAGCACATGCATCTCTCCAGGAACCGTGTTCACGAGGGTGAGCGTCGGCGTCACGACCGTACCGCCCGGCATGAGGCTCGCGAGCGAGTGGAAGCCGCTCGTGACGAGCGCCTGCGCGAGATCGCCCGCTTCGCGGAAGAAGCTGCTGACGGAAGCGAGCCATGAATCCGGAAGGAACGAGATGACGCTCGCCGAGAGCGCAGCGTCTTCAGAGGCCGCACCGTTCGATGCGGCCGCGCGCTGTACATCCGCGTTCGCTGCAAGAGCCGGGCTGTCAGTTCCGTCGATGACCGACGCGGCATACCCGGCGGTGCCGAGCATCATGTTTTCTGCACGGAGCGGCAGTACGGCGATCGCGCCGCCCGTCTGAACGGCGCGCGCATGAAGCGCGCGTGCATGCCGCGTAATCATTCCGGTCATGCTCGTTGCGCTGTTCGGAGCCGCTGCGCGCGCGACCTGCGGCTCGGCCGCCGTATCCCGCAGGAACGGCGCCAATGCTGCAGCTTCCGCGTTCATGACTGAGCCGGAAACGGCGTGCGAGGCATCGACGATGCCGTATGCGAGCCGTTCATTGCCTGTGCGGGCGAGCGCAGGCGCTTCTGCAGTCGCGCCGCCCAGAGCGTCTCCGATGTCGTACAGCACGAGCACGGCCGTTCCCGCTACTTTGGGAGCGCTACTGTTCCAGGCATAGATACCATGCGCGTAGCCGTCTAAAAGAGCTCTGCTCGCATCCTGGCCGTACGCGAACGTATCGCGCGCGCCTGCGGCAAGCGCGAGCGCGCTTTCGCCGGTACCGCGAAGCGCCGCGAGGTACGCATCGCCGATAGTTTCTCCGATGCGGAGTGCGTAGACGCCCGTATACACGTAGGCAGAGATCGCGCTGCCGAGGGGATCATGCGCGATATGCGCGAGCGATGCGAGATTTGTTTCCGCATCTGCGCCTGCATCGGTACTCGCGAACGGCGCGCGCGACGTATCCGTGAGCGCGTGGAGCGATGCGATGCTTCCGGATACCGCCGGCGCTGCAGCAGCTGCCACTGCGCGCGCTGCGTCATGCGCGCGCGGAACCTCGAACGCGAGCGGGCGCATCGATGACGGCACGTACGCGCGGACATCCGCATCCGCAGATCCGCGCGGCGCATCGGATGCGCGAAGCGGAGAGTATGCGAGCGGACGGAGCGGCGATGCCGTCATCGCGACGCTGCGCGCCGCTTCCGGAATCGAAGAGAGCGCGACGCGTACCGCAGGGCTCGTTGATGCGTACGCTGTTCCGGCGACCACGGCAAGCGCGACAGCGAGCGCCGCGAGCGGACGCGAGTACGTCGTCGGCGCGGAATGAAGCGCGGGATGCGATACCGGCGTGCGACGCGCTGCGCGCGGGCGGGCGGGCGCAGCGTTGCGTGCGACGGCTTTCCGCGCAGATGCTGCGGCGCTCCGGGCAGAGCCGGTCGCCGAGCCGATGGCCGAACGTACGCCAGAAGCGAAGCCAGCGCCGAAGGCGGCCTGCATGATCGGCCGTTGCGCGCGGCGATACTCGCGCTCGCGCGCGGTGCGCAGCTCCTCTGCGCGTTCCTGTTTCTTCTTTTCCTGCTCCTTGACGAATTCTTCGAGTGACGCGCGATTTATAAACCACGTCCGTCCGATCTGCGCGCCTTCGATCTTCCCTTCGCGGCAGAGGCGCGCGAGGTAGTCGGCGTGATAGCCAGAAAATTCCGACGCAGCCTTCGTCGGAATCATGGTCGAGTGGAGTGAATCTTCAAAGAGCTCAGGCATAGTCGGATATCCGAATTACTTAAATAATATCGCGGTATTTTCACGTTCGTATCAAATTCTTTGTGGATAAGATTTATGAATTCTTCATAGATATCCGCTGGCAAGAATCGAACACGTTTCGCTCCCAAACGCGTGCGCCGCAAAAAGCGCTCGTGCGAAATAAATTTCAGAAATCTAAGAGTCTCTGACGAGTAAAATCCGAAAATCTCTCCCCTCAACCCCGCTAGAAAGCTTGCCTAACGTAGCAAGAGCTATTTCATCGCACTCTATTGAACGTATACCGGCTAGCCAAAGAACCGCTTCTGCAACAGGAACGGTCATCCGATATGTCTAGGTAAATAAGGATATTCTGATACTAAACACCGTCTTGAATGCGCGCACTCATATACCTATATATAGGTATATGAGTGCGCGCTCAGTACGCCGCGCTTCTCCAAGAAGTACTTCGCACAATGTAGTGCTGCTAGGACCCTGCAGGCGTCTCACATAGGTCAATACGTACGGTCAAAATGCAAAACGCGCCGTACGGCGCGTTTTGCATGACCTTCTTATCCTATTTTGTTTTCTTGTGTAAACGAGACGAGAAATGTTTTATTTGTTTACTTATTTACGACTCTTGTTCCAACGAGATAGTCAAGAAATGAGTTATCGACTCCCAGAGTCTCTAAGTAAGGGTCGGCAAATCCCGAGCCGATGTAGGCAATAGCAACTACAACGAGCGATACGCCGACGAGAAGCGCTGCGACCGGCGCATTCGATCGGCGTGCAGTGCGCGTAGCGCGCTTCGCACCCGGCGTGCGGGCCTGGGCAGCCGGGGCTCTGCGTATGACGCGCTCTTCTACTATGCGGGCCTCTGGGGCCTGCGGAAGCGGCCTTTCAGGCGCGTATGACGCGACGTTCGGAGCAATATGCGCGGTCGGCCTTGGCGCAGCTATAGGAGCTTTTATAGGGCGTATAGGCACTATGTCTGCTTCTTTCGCCACTGTATCGTCTTCCTCTTCCACATCTTCGTCTTCATCAGTATCCATGCGGTGCAGCGGTACAGACACCTCGCCTTCTTCCTCATTTTCCTCGTCCTCGCCTATTTCTTCACGGGCTTCTTCATCGGCTTCTTCTTCGTGCTCTCTTTCATACTCGCGCTCACGCGCTTCCATGACCTCTGGAGACTCTATTTCGGGGGTTTCAAGCTCTTCCTGCTTCTGTTCGAACCACTCCTTCCATGCAGCCTGCATATCGGTAAGCGTTTCCTCTGCTGGAGGAAGAAGTTCCTCATATGCAGGCTTGAAAGCCGCATTTTCAACCTTAGGGGCCGTCTGCGGTATCGTCTGAGGCTCTTCAGGCGTGTACACAGGCTGTTTCCAGGTATCCAACTGGCTTTTGAAGGTGCCGAGCGCCGATTCTGTCTCCGCTACCGCCTCCTGCTCGTCTTCCAAGGCATGTTCTAGGCTATTCTCTATGCTCTGTGCCTGAGCGCCGACCTCATCCTCGCCCGTTCCCTCCTCATCGCCGAAGCGGTGCGCGCGGATAGAAGGCTCATACACGTACCAGCTCCGGCCGATCTTCTTTGAGTCGACATAGCCTTCGCGGCTGAGCTGCCCTATGTAGTCCTTTGCGTAACCAGTAATTTCCGCGGCACGCTTAGACGAGATATAGGTTTTCTCCCCGATTGTTATCTCATCCATGCAGATAGTATATAGCTTTCTCGCCTCGTCTAAAATAGATGTAAACAGGTCTATCCGAGATGCAACTTTCTGCCTCCTAAGCTCATTTTATTCACGCAGAACAAAAAACGCCGGATCGATCCGGCGCTTTTCTCTTCTGTATGTTTACAGATCCTTCGCCTGCCTGCTACGCCTTCAGCGCCTCTTCCAGAAGCGCGCGGAGCGCTTGCGGGTTCCCAGCGCCTTTAGTAGCCTTCATGGCCTGCCCGACGAGGTACTGGATGTTCGCCAGCTTGCCGCCTCGGTACTCCTGTACGGGGCCGGGGTTCGCCGCAATCACCTCCTCGACCACCGTGCGGAGCGCTCCTGTGTCGCTCACCTGAAGCAGGCCGTGCCGCTCTGCCGTCTCTTTTGCGGAGCCGCCTTCTTCGAAAAGCATAGCGAGCGTATCTTTGGCGCCCCGCGAGGAAAGCTCGCCTGCGTGTGCCATGCGTACGAGCTCGACGAATGCCTCTGGCGTAACGTTGCCGAAACCGCCGTTATCGCTTTTCGCGGCGAGTCCCTTCAGATCGCTCGTGAAATAGTTCGCGGAGAGCAGCGTGAGCGGCGCAGCATCGGCATCGTCAGAAAGCGCGGCAAGCGCCGCATCGAAGAACGCCGCGTCAGCCGCGCTCGCGCGGATCAGTTCTGCATCTGCCTCCTTGAGCCCGGCAGCGACGTACCGCTCGCGCTTCTCCCACGGGAGCTCAGGGAGCGATTCCGCAAGCGCGCCGTCGCTCCATTCGGATACCTCGCTGCGCAGCACCTTCGGCAGGTCAGGTTCCGGGAAGTAGCGGTAGTCGGCGCTTCCCTCCTTCGTGCGCTGACGGAAGGTCTTCTGGCCGTTCTCGTCCCAGCCGCGCGTCTCTTGCTCGACCGTGCCTCCTTCTTCGAGCACCTGCGATTGGCGCATGATCTCATACGCGATCGCGCGCTCGACAGAGCGGAATGAGTTCAGGTTCTTCACTTCGACTTTCGTACCAAAATTCTCATCCTTCGAGACGCTGACGTTCGCCTCGATGCGCATCTCGCCCTTCTCGAGATTCGCGTGCGACGCGCCGAGCGTGCGTAGCAAGAGCTGCAGCTCGCGGGCGAATGTGCCGGCGGTCTCTGCATCATGGATTTCCGGTTCGGTGACCAGCTCCATCAGCGGAACGCCTGCGCGGTTGAAGTCCACTTCGCTCGTGCCCTTTCCTTCGGCATCAGCCTCGCCTTCGTGCGAAGAGCGTGCCGTATCCTCTTCAAGGTGGATGCGCGTGAGCGGGATGCCGGCGAGCGTGCCGCCCGAGACGAGCGGGTACTCGTACTGGCTGATCTGGTATCCCTTCGGGATGTCCGGATAAAAATATGATTTGCGGTCGAACTCCGTGTAGTCGGCAAGCGTGCTGCCGATGGCCCGGCCGACGCGCAGCACCTGGCGGACCGCCGCGCGGTTCATCGTCGGGAGCGTTCCCGGGTGCGCCGTGCATACGGGACACACGTTCACGTTCGGCTCCGCCGCCTCAGGATCGTTCTTGCAGCGGCAGAACATCTTCGTCTCCGTGGCGAGTTCCGCGTGTATTTCAAGGCCTATGGTCGGGCGGTATTCCATCCTTTAAGCGTACACGAGGCGCGCACCCGCGCAAGCGGGATATCCGCTACTCCTCGCCTTCTTCTGCAGCCTGCCTGTCCAGCGCATCTGCAGCCTGCCCAGCCTGGGTCTTAGCCTCGCGCGGCATGCTGCGAACCTCCTTCACGAGCGTGTCCGTGAACTCCTTGAGGAGCGCGTCGTCGATGATGGAAAGCGGGTAGACCTCGGTGCCGGACGCTTCCTTGAGCGCCTTCAGCTTCTGTTCCAGTTCTTCATCCGAGACGGTATCCGCCTTTGAAAGCACGACTACTTCCCTCTTCCCCGAGAGCTCATGACTCCAAGAATCGAGCTCGTTTCGTATAGCTCGGTATGCCGAGACGACATCCTCTTGCTCAGCCGAGACGAGATGCGCAATAAGTACGGTACGCTCTACGTGGCGCAGGAATTTCGAGCCGAGACCCTTGCCTGTGGACGCTCCTTCGATGAGACCTGGGATATCCGCGATAAGATATCCATAAAACTCGCCGAGATGCGGCTCGAGCGTCGTAAAAGGGTACCCGCCGACCTTCGAACGGGCATGGGTGAGCGTATTCAAAAGGGACGATTTTCCGGCATTCGGGTACCCCACGAGGCCGACATCCGCGATGATCTTGAGCGTGAAGCGGATATCGCCGACGCCGCCTGGCTTGCCAGGCGTGCACTCGCGCGGGTTCTGGTTCGTCGAGCTCTTGAAATGAGGGTTCCCCAAGCCGCCCTGCCCGCCGCGGAAGACGACCTTCCGCTCCCCTTCCTCAAGGATTTCGAACGCTTCCTGAGTGGTCATATTGCGTACCACGGTGCCTATTGGCACCCGCAGGACGACATCCTCCCCGTTCTTCCCCTTCTTGTCATTATTCTGTCCGGCTGCGCCGGGCTCAGCACGGAAATCTTTCTCGAACTGGAACTGCGAGAGCGCTGCCAGGTCGCGGACGCCTTCGACGACGATATCGCCGCCGCGGCCGCCGTCGCCGCCGGATGGGCCGCCCTTCTCCTTGCCCTTTATATGGAGCCAGCGCACCACGCCGTCGCCGCCGCGGCCCGCCTTCGCATGTATCGTGATGTCGTCGATGAATGCCATATCCAGCAACCCTACCATATATAGGTAGGTATGAGGAGACACTGTAGCGGCAGTCGCTACGGCACGATGGTCCAGCCCTCTGCCAGGAGCGGTTCCGCCTTCTTGTACTTCACCGTCTGCGTCTCGCCATTCCGAGAAATGGTGACCGTGTCGTTGCGGCCGAAGCCGGCCCCATTTTTGCGCAGAGGCGCGGCTGGCGCAGTCTCGTCGCCGCCTTCGCTGGCTGCGACCATGCGGGCGCGCACTTTCTCTTCCTCGGCACGGATGCGTGCGTCATCTGCCGGGATAATGCGCGGAAGCGTCTCGCGGATCTTCGCGTCGACGCCCGCCTCCATCTCGCGGAACCGAGAAAGCCCCTCGCGGCGGTACTCTATGAGCGGGTCGCGCTGTCCGTACGCGCGCAGGTTCACGGAGCGGCGCAGGTACTCCATGTACTCCAGGTGCTCGAGCCAGAAGGCGTCGGTGGTCTGCAGCGTAAGACGGCGCATGAGCTCGAGCCACACTTCCTCTCCGATCTCTTCCTTCTTCCGGCCGTATGCAGCGCGCGCCTCTTCATCATCGCCGATGACCGCCTGCATGCGCTCTTCCATCTCTTCAGGCGAGCCGAGGAGCGCGGTGCGGCGGTCGGCATACACCGCGAGGCGCTGCGTGTTGAGGACGTCGTCGTAGGCGAGCACCTGCTTGCGGGAATCGAAGTTGAAGCCCTCGATGCGCTTCTGCGCGCTCTCGAGCGACTTCGATATCATCGGGCTGCCGATGGGCTCGTCTTCAGGGATCTTGAAGGTGCCCATGACGCGCGAGAGCATGGAGCTCGCGAAGACGCGCATGAGGCGATCTTCCAAAGAAACGTAGAACTGGGTCTCGCCCGGGTCGCCCTGGCGGCCTGAGCGTCCGCGCAGCTGGTCGTCGATACGGCGCGCCTCGTGGCGTTCGGTACCGATGACGAAGAGGCCGCCGAGCTCGCGGACAGCGTTTCCTTCCTCAGCAGACGCGAGCGCGCCGCCGAGCTTGATGTCGACGCCGCGGCCGGCGAGGTTCGTCGCCACCGTCACGCGTCCCTTCTCGCCCGCCTGGGCGATGAGCTCGCCTTCGCGCTCATGGTTCTTCGCGTTCAGGATCTCGTGAGGGATCTGGGCATCGCGCAGGTAGTTGCTGACGATCTCGTTATCTTCGATGGAAACCGTGCCGATGAGGACCGGCTGGCCTTTCTCGTGAAGCCGGGCGACCTCGCGCGTGAGCGCACGGTACTTGCCGTCGTTGGTCTGGAAAATAAGGTCGTTGTGGTCGATACGGGCGACCGGGCGGTTCGTGGGGATGACGATGACGTCGAGCCCGTACACCGTGAAGAACTCCTCTTCGGAGGAGAGCGCGGTACCGGTCATGCCGGCGAGCGCATCGTACATGCGGAAGTAGTTCTGGAAGGTGACGCTCGCGTACGTACGCGTCTCTTTCTGCACGGCGACGCCTTCTTTCGCCTCGATGGCCTGGTGCAGGCCTTCGCTCCAGCGGCGGCCAGGCTGCAGGCGGCCGGTGAACTCGTCGACGATGACGATCTCGCCGTCGCGCACGACGTACTCCTTGTCGCGGTTGAAGAGCGCCTTCGCGCGCACGGCGGTCTCGAGGTGATGGGCCAGCTTCATCCCGCCTTCGGTGTAGAGGTTGTCGATGTTCAGCGCGCGCTCGGCCTTCTCGATACCCGCATCGGTAAGCTGGATGGCGCGCTGCTTCTCGTCGACGGCATAATCCTCCTCCTTCCGGAACGTAGCGGCGATGGCGGCGAAGCGCTCGTAGAGCTGCTCGGCGTCGCCTGCCGGGCCGGAGATGATGAGCGGCGTACGCGCCTCATCGATGAGAATCGAGTCTATCTCGTCGACGATCGCGTAATGGTGCCCGCGCTGCACTATCTGCGCCGCGTTGTATGCGGTGTTGTCGCGCAGGTAATCGAAGCCGAGCTCGTTGTTCGTCGCATAGGTGATGTCTGCAGCATAGGCTTCTTTCTTCGTGGCGGGGCGCAAATAGTCATAGAAGACGCGGAAGGAGCCTTCCTGATCGCGCTCGCTGTCTAATTTCTTTGCTTCTTCCTCCTGCACGTGCGACGCGTCATAAAGGTATGCGCCGCCGCTCGTGATGACGCCGACGGAAAGGCCGAGGTATCCGTACACCTGCCCCATCCATGCGCCGTCGCGCCGGGCGAGATAATCGTTCACGGTCACCATATGCACGCCCTTCCCTGCGAGCGCGCGCAGCGTCGCCGGAAGCGTCGCCACGAGCGTCTTTCCCTCGCCGGTACGCATCTCGGCGATGTTTCCCTGCGTGAGCGCGAGGCCGCCCATGAGCTGGACGTCGTAGTGGAACTGTCCGAGGGTGCGCCGTGCCGCTTCGCGCACAAGCGCAAATACCTGGGCGATATCTGCATCCGTCTTCGGGGTACCGTCCGTTCGCTCCCGTACGTCCCTAAGCATCTCCTGCAGCTCTTCCTGCGTCTTTCCCTCAAGCTCGGCGGCCTGCGCATTAGCGGCATCAACGACGCCGCGCGCGCTCTTTATGAAGCCCGCTGATTGGTTCTTACTGAAGATCTTGCCGAGGAAATTAGCCATATAGGGCGTACTATAGCGCGATTCAGGCCTTTATTCTAGGCGCACCTTATATAGGTATAGATAGGAGAGATTATAGGAGAGATAGCGGAAGGCCGCGCCTTGCGGC
>CAYOKK010000002.1:0-51980 GCA_964404565.1 uncultured Candidatus Saccharibacteria bacterium | reverse complement strand
ACCTGCTGGTTGATCCAGACGAGCTCGCCGGAGTTTCCGTGGCCGGTGGAGTGCACGTCCGACGTGCGGTAGTGGATGATGTTCGCGCCGTTGCGGAAAAGGTTGTCTTTCAGCTTCTGGACGCTGATCTCGTTGCCAGGGATGACTGAGGATGAGAGCACGACCGTATCGCGCGGGGTAAGCGTGATGTGCTTGTGCTGCTTGGTCGCGATGCGCATGAGCGCAGCGAACTCCTCGCCCTGGGCTCCCGTCGAGAGAATGACGATCTTGTCGGCAGGGTAGTCCTGCAGGTCCTGCGCGTTTATGATGGTGTCCTTCTTGACCGTAAGGATACCCGCCTTCTGCGCGATCTCAAGGTTCGTCTTGATAGAGCGGCCCTCAAGTATGATCTTCTTGCCCATAGATTCCGCGATCTGGATGATGCGGGTCATGCGCTCGAACTGCGAGGCGAAGGTACCGATGATGAGGCGGCCGGAAACGCCGCGTACGATCTCCTCGAGCGTGGTGTTCACCCTGCTTTCCGGCGTGGAGAACCCGTCACGTTCGGCATTCGTGGAGTCGGCGATGAAGAACAGGTTGTTTTGCTTGCCGATGTCGCCCCAGACTTTCTTTTCCTTGTCGGTCGGGATTCCGTTCTCATGCTCAAGCTTGAGGTCGCCGGTAACGACGACGTTCCCGTACGGTGTCTCCACGGAAATACCCATGGAATCCGGAATAGAGTGGGTCACCTGGAAGAACTTCACCTTGTGCGAGCCGATAGTGTGCGTCGAGCCTGATTCGACGGTGATGAGTTCCGGCTTCGGCACGTCCGGGTACTCTTCCTGCCGCTTCGCGATGAGCGCGTTCGTAAGGTTCTGCGCGTAGATAGGCGGATTGCCGAAACGGTTCAGGAGGAAGGGAATGCCGCCGATGTGATCGAGGTGGCCGTGCGTGATGAAGATGGCACGGACGCGGTCAGCGTTCCGTTCGAGGTACTTCGTATTGGGAAGGACATAATCGACGCCGGGCGAGCCGTCTTCAGAGACGAACTGGAAGCCTACGTCGAAAACGAAGATATCGTCGCCGGATTCCATAGCGACCATGTTGCGGCCGACTTCCTCGACGCCGCCCAGAGGGACGATGCGCACGACGTTCGGCGCGACGGGTTCCGGATGGTAGTCGGCATCGCGCTTCTTAGGAGCCGCGGAACGGCCGTGAGCCGGCATACGGCGCCGGTCGCGCATGGCACGGGACTGTCCGCCGCCGGAGCGGGAACGCGTATTGCGGCCGCGCGGAGGGCGGCCCGAGCCGCCGTTCGAGCGGTTCCCGCGGCGTGCAGGCGCAGCGCTTGCGGACGGCTTAGATTCGGAATGAGAAGGTCGCGGCGCTGGGGCCGGAGCGGGAGCAGGGGTCATGATAGTAGAAATGATTAGAGATAGAAATCAAAACAGCGTTGATAGATTCGCACACTACCCAAATAGGGAAACTTGCCCGTAATAATACACAACCTTAGCGATTCGTGCCAGTAGCGTTCGCAGGTGCGAATATCGGCCATACGTGCTCGGTATAGCGGTACCATCCGGCTATGCCCCAGAAGCGGTCGGATGGGGAGCTGACGGACGAGAGTGAGATGCCGCGGACGTAGTCAGGTGCAGTATAGAGAAACTGCGGCGTGTAGAGGAACGCTGCGGGGTAGTCGCTCGCAATAGCTTCCTGGATTTCGGCGAGCGTCTCACGGCGCACTGCCGGGTCGCTCTGGCCTCGCGCCTCTGAAAGCAAGGTGTCTACGTCTTCGTTCTGATAGTCCGCGATATTGAGGCCGGGATCGTCGCGTTCGCTTCCTGCCCAGAACGCATAAAGGTCAGGGGTAGTGCCGATGACTTCGCCGAAGAGGAGCGCGCCGTAGGCGCGCGGGCGGATGACGGCCTGCGTGATGGTCGAGGTGTCATGGAGCTCCAGCTCGACCTTTATCCCGAGCGCCCGCCAGTCATCCTGGACCTGTCCGGCAACAGCCTTAAGTTCAGGAACGTTCGCCGTCGTGAGCGTGACTGAGAGCGGCTCATCCTCTTTCATCCAGAGGTTCGTCGTACTGGCGTATTCGTATCCCGCATCCGCAAGCGCCGCGCGCGCGTCCTCAAGCCGTACCGATTCTTCAGGCAGAGGGAGGGCAGGAATACCGCTTCCGTCAGGCAGCGGCCCCATGGTCGGCGTCGCGTACCCGCCGAGGAGTTCTTCGGCAAGCTTCGCGCGATCGATAGCCAGCGAGAGCGCCTTGCGCACTTCTATGTCGTCGAGCGCGGCGTTCTTGGCTGGATTGAAGAACACGGCGAATACGCGGGCATACGGCACTGTACGTGCGTCAGGCGTAGCGATCCCGTACACACTGTCTATCTCTCCGTCAGCAAAGGCAGACTGAAGCTCTTCCTGGCTTTCGTAGAAGGAGAGGCGGATATGGGAAAGGTACGGCTCTCCGAGCACATAGTTCTCAAAGGAGTCGAGCTCATATCCCGTGATGCTGCCGTTCTCGTCGCGCGAGACAGATCCTGCGACAAACGGACCTGCGCCCACCGGCATCGCATTGAGCGAAGCGAACGGGAACTCCTCGTCGCTGACATCCTGCCATAGGTGCTTCGGGAGTATGCCGAGCGTCGCGTCCTCAAGGAACGGCGCATACGCCTTAGGCAGGGTAAAGCGGACCGTCTGCGCATCGAGCGCTTCTGCGCGGATATTTGCCCAGCTGGCGTATGCCGGACTCTTGAGTGCCGGATCCTGGGCTTTCTCTACGGTATAGACGACATCGTCAGCCGTGACGGGCGTACCGTCGGAGAAGGCCGCGTTCGGCCGCAAGATAAAGGTGTATTCCGTACCATCTTCAGAGACGGCATACGATTCGGCGAGCACAGGCACCAGGGAACCGTCGGAAGCGTGGCCCATGAGCCCCGCATACGTAAGCTGTACGAGGTCGCGGTCGCTATCGGACGCGGCCAGGAGGGGATTCACGAAGCGGGGACTCCCGACGACGCCTTCATGCAGCGTTCCGCCGTGAACGGGAACCGTTACTTGGAAGGCACGCGCAAGCGCCGCCAGGCTCACCAGACAGGCGCAAAGAAAAAGAAATGCAAGGAATCCCGCGATCGCCTTATCTCCTGCAGGCAATCCGGAAATGAATCGGGAAAGGCGATTCATGAAGGAAAGGTGCTTAGGCGGTCGTAAGCGCGAAGTTTAAGATAGCGACAGCGATGAAGAGTCCGGCAATGACGATAGTCGCGTTGAACAGGAATTTCTCAGCGCCGCGGCGTTTATAGAAGGTCGAGGAGAAGTTGTCTCCGCCGAATGCGCCGCCCAGCGACGCTCCGCGCTGCTGCAGGACGACTCCGGCGATAAGGAGTATGGAAAGGATAATCTCGATGTAGGGAAGTGCGGCAACCATATATGTGGCGTAATTAGGAAAGAATATACCATGGGAGGCAGGCCTTCACAAGCCAGGGCGCGTTCCATTTGACTCAGGAAATCACTCTCCTATACTGATGGGTATTAGGGCGCTTTTACCAGGTATTCATAAGAGAAACAACATTGTATGGCTACGAAGAAAAAGCTCTCAATCACGCCGCTCGGCGATCGTGTCGTCGTCGAACCGATGGCCCGCGAAGAAATGTCGGCTTCGGGCATCATCATCCCTGACACGGCTAGCCGAGAAAAGCCGGAGCAGGGGACTGTGGTCGCTATCGGCACCGGAAAGTACGAGAACGGTTCGCTCGTTCCGATGAGCGTCAAGGTCGGCGATTCGGTCCTGTTCTCTAAGTACGGCTATGACGAGGTCAAGGTAGACGGTACAGAATACCTTATTCTTTCAGAGTCGAGCGTTCTCGCCGTTCTTCAGGGCTAGCTTCCCTGCATATCTTCAGTTCCCTATTTATTTCTTTTATAACTTCCCTATCTAATCTATATGGCAAAGCAAGTACTGTTCGGTGAAGAGGCGCGCCGCAAGCTCCATGAAGGCGTCGAGAAGGCAGCGCGCGCAGTAAAGGTCACGCTCGGTCCGCGCGGCCGCAACGTCGTGCTCGACCGTTCGTATGGCGGTCCGCGCATCACCAACGATGGCGTCTCTATCGCCAAGGAGATATCCTTCAGCGACAAGTTCGAGAATATGGGCGCGGAAATAGTCAAGGAAGTCGCCAGCAAGACCAACGACGGCGTCGGCGACGGTACGACCACGACCGTCGTGCTGCTCGAGTCCATGATAGGTGAAGGGCTCGCGCGCATCGTAAAGGGCGGCAATGCCATGGGCGTGCGCGCCGGAATGGAGCGCGCGCGCGATGCGGCCGTAGCAGAGCTCAAGAAAATGGCCACGCCGGTCGCCGGCAAGAAGGATGTGAAGCAGGTAGCCGCCATTTCCGCAGAGAGCGAAGAGCTCGGCACCATAATCGCCGAGACAGTCGAGAAAGTGGGCAAGAACGGCGTCGTAACCGTAGAAGAATCCCAGGGCATGGAGCTCTCGCACGAGGTCGTCGAGGGCCTTCAGATCGACAAAGGGTACGTTTCTCCGTACATGATCACGAATCCTGAGCGCATGGAGGCAGAGATGCGCGATCCCTACATACTCGTTACCGACAAGAAGATCGCCGGCGTACAGGAGATCCTCCCCCTCCTCGAAAAGGTCGTGCAGAGCGGCAAGCGCGACCTCGTGATCGTCGCTGACGATATCGAAGGCGAGGCGCTCTCGACCTTTATCGTCAACCGTCTTAAGGGAACCTTCGTCGTGCTCGGCGTGAAGGCGCCAGGATTCGGCGATCGCAAGAAAGAGATGCTTGCCGACATCGCTGCCGTCGTCGGCGCGCAGGTGGTATCGAGCGATACGGGGCTCACCTTCGAGAATACGACCCTCTCGATGCTTGGCCGCGCTGCGCGCGTCGTGGCGACCAAGGATGCGACTACGTTCGTGGGCGGCAAGGGCAAGAAGGCGGATATCGACGCGCGCGTCGGGCAGCTCCAGGCGCTCGTGAAGAACACGGCTTCGAAGTTCGACGCCGAGAAGCTCCAGGAGCGCATCGCCAAGCTCTCTGGGGGCATCGCGGTCATCCGCGTGGGTGCAGCTACCGAAACCGAGATGAAGTACCTGAAGGACAAGATCGACGACGCGGTGAAGGCGACAAAGGCGTCTATTGATGAAGGTATCGTGCCGGGCGGCGGCACGGCGCTCGCGAAAGTATCCGCGAAGCTCTTCAAGGCTGGCGAGAAAAGCGGCCACGGCATGTCGGCCGATGAGAAGGCGGGATACGATATCGTCGTGCGTGCGCTCGAGCAGCCGCTCCGCCAGATCGCGCTCAACTGCGGCAAAGACGACGTCTCGACCATCGTCCGCGATGTTGAGGATGCTGCGGGGCTCGCTGGATATGACGCCCTCAAGGACGAAGTCGTAGACGACATGATGAAGGCCGGCATCATTGATCCGGTGAAAGTGACGCGCGGCGCGGTGGAGAACGCGGTCTCAGCTGCCGCAATCCTTCTTACGACCGAAGCGGCTGTTACCGACATTCCTGAGCCTAAAGCGCCTGCTGCAGGCGGCGAAGGCATGGGCGGCGGGATGGACTTCTAAAAACCGTCTCAGGAATCAGCAAAAAGGCGGCGCCCTAAAGGGCGCCGCCTTTTTGCTCGTACTATGAATTTATTTTATAATGCACACATGACCATCCTATACATCATTCTCGGCATTATCGCGGTTGCCATACTCTACGTCGTCATTGCCTACAACGGCTTCGTCGCGAAGATAAACCGCACCAAAGAGGCGTGGGCAGACATCGACGTGCAGCTGAAGCGCCGCTATGACCTCATCCCGAATCTCGTTGAAACCGTTAAGGGCTACGCGACCCACGAGCGCGAAGCGTTCGAGAATGTGACGAAGGCTCGCTCGCAGGCCATGCAGGCGGGAACGCCGGCCGCGAAGGCGGACGCTGAAAACCAGCTTACCGGCACGCTCAAGTCGCTCTTCGCCGTCGCCGAGGCGTATCCTGACCTCAAGGCGAACCAGAATTTCCTCGAGCTCCAGCGCCAGCTCGCTGATACGGAAGACAAGATCCAGGCCGCTCGCCGCTTCTACAACAGCAACGTGCGCGACCTTAACATTGCCATCCAGTCGTTCCCGGGCAATATCATCGCCGGTTCGTTCCATTTCCAGAAGATGGACCTCTTCGAGCTGGCCGACACTGATGCTGCCGCCCGCGAACCTGTAGCAGTGTCGTTCTAGGCGCCGATAGCGCTACTGCGTGTACTACGCGCATCTTCATAATATGGCCCTTACTCTCTACGAACAACGCTCTCGCAACGTATGGCGCACCGCGCTCTTGATGGCGGTGTTCATCGCCATCGTGCTCGGTATCGGCTATTTCGTCTCATACTACTATCAGAATCCGATACTTCTCTACATCGCCATCGCCTTCGCGGTGTTCATGAACGTCTACAGCTACTGGTTTTCGGACCGGCAGGTGCTCTCGATGACTAACGCGCACCCGGCAACCAAGGAACAGTATTTCGACTTCTATACCGTGACGGAGAATCTTGCCATTACCGCTGGCATGCAGATGCCCAAGCTCTATGTCATCGATGATCCGTCGCCGAATGCATTTGCCACCGGCCGCAACGAAGAACATGCCGTCGTCTGCGCCACGACCGGGCTGCTTTCTATGCTCGATCGTTCAGAGCTCGAAGGCGTCATCGCTCATGAACTTTCTCATATACGCAATCGTGACATCCTTCTCATGACGGTAGCGGTCGTGCTTGCCGGCTTCATCGCGATCGTCGCGGACATCTTCCTGCGCGTCTCGTTCTGGGGCGGCGGCAACCGGGATGATAACGGACGCGGGGGCGCCATACTGCTTATCGTAGGCATTGTCGGGCTCATCCTCGCGCCTATCGCCGCACAGCTTATCCAGCTCGCCATCTCTCGCCGGCGCGAGTTTCTTGCCGATGCTTCGGGCGCGCTCCTGACGCGGTACCCAGAAGGCTTGGCCTCAGCGCTCGCAAAGATAGAGAATGCGCCGCCGATGCGGCGAGTGAGCCACGCCACCGCGCATCTTTTCATCGAAGATCCGTACGGCTCAAAACTGGAAGGAAAGAAGAAGGGCGGCTGGATCAACCGGCTCTTCTCGACGCACCCACCGACAGAAGCCCGCATTCGCGCGCTGCTCGGTCAGTCGCAGTAGCGTGCAATTTTGTGTTATAACAGTTCAGCACGGAGGCGTCGGATAGTGGTCGATTCCGCCATCTTGGAAAGGTGGTAGGCTCGAAAGGGTCTCGAGGGTTCGAATCCCTCCGCCTCCGCCGATACACAAGAGCGGCGAGCGTTAGCTCGCCGCTCTTGTGTACTTCTACTTCGGCTGCCACTGGGAAGACGAAAGGTCGACCCTCTCACCCTTAAAAGCAACACCTTCTTTCTGGAGTATCTGCTTCTTCGTGCTGGTGCCGCTTCCGTATGCGTAGCCGGTAAGTGCGCCGGTAGAGCCGACGACGCGGTGACAGGGAACAGCCTTCGTGTCGCGGTTATGACTCATTACCATGCCTACGGCGCGAGAGGCTTTCGGGTTCCCTGCAAGCGCCGCGACCTGGCCATAGGTAGCGACTTTCCCTTTAGGGATGCTGGCGACTACGGTGCGCACGTTGCTGCTGAATCGGGTATCCATCATATCCGTCTAGTATACTTAGTCCATACTCCTCGCTCAAATCGTACCCCTTGTTACCGATAGCTCGTATGAATCTTAAAAGACATCACATCCTATACGGCATCCTCGCGGTGTCCCTTATCATCGCGCTCGTTGTCCTTTTGGTGCCGAACGTGCCGGAACTGTCCTTTACGACTTCTTCCGGCAGCTCCTCGACTCCTCAGCAAGCCGACACCGAATCAGACTCTCTTCCGCAGATGCGCTTCGAGGTGGTGACGACACAGGCAGAGCAGGAGCAAGGCCTGAGCGGCAGGGAAACCGTACCTGAAAACTACGGCATGCTATTCGTCTTTCCGCAGGAAGAGCGCACAGGATTCTGGATGAAAGACATGCTCGTACCGATAGACATCATCTGGCTCTCAGACACCGGAACGATTCTCGGTATCGAGGACAGTGTCTCTCCCGACACATACCCAGAAGCGTTCTATCCGCCACAGCCGGCGAAGTATGTCCTTGAGACGAAGGCGGGGGAAGCGCGCCGCCGCGGGTGGTCGGTCGGGACGCAGATCGCGCTTCCCGTGCGCTAACGGCAAATCCTTCCTTGCCTCAAAGCGCATACTGTTTCATTCTTCGTTGTCCCCTTTCTTCATCCTTTGGAAGAGGAGTACAATGAGTAGTACGTCGAATCTCGAGAGCGTCCACACGCCTTCACGCAGCCTTCCTTCGACGCCTATTAGCATAGAATACCCACGATTTACGTATGCCGAAAACCGCAAAAACCTCCGTGCGCGCGAAGAGCGTTACAAAGAAAGCAAAGGCCGCTCCTTCTGCCGCTTCCCCTGCCGTTAAGACGCCGGAAACGAAGGAGACGAGACGATATCGAGAACTTATCCCGCAGATGGAGAAGCGTGACGGCCGTATAGTGCCGTTCTCGTTCGAGAAGATCGTCTATGCCATAGAGAAGGCGATGGCTGCAGCAAACGAAGGAGGGAGCGAAGACGCGATCCTCGTCGCACACCAGGTCGCCGGCGAGCTCGTACGCTTTGCGAAGAAATACAAGAACTTCCTGCCGACTGTCGAAGGTATCCAGGACGCAGTCGAGAAGCAGCTCATGCTCAACGACTTCACCTCTGCTGCTAAGTCGTACATCCTCTACCGCGACAAGCGCAACAAGCTCCGTCAGGACCAGATCGAGATTCCGGAAGAATTCCGGAAGATCGCGGAAGAGAGCAAGGGATACTTCAAGGATAATGCCCTCGGCGAGTTCGTCTATCTGCGAAGCTATTCTAAATGGATCCCTGACCAGGGCCGCCGTGAGACCTGGGTCGAGACCGTCAACCGGTATATAAATTTCATGCACAAGAACTTGGGGGACAAGCTCACGCGGAAAGAATACCTCGAGATCCGCCAAGCGATCCTTAACCAAGAGATCGTGCCGTCCATGCGCCTCATGCAGTTCGCAGGCGAAGCCGTCGAGCGCTGCAACGTGCCGGCATACAACTGCTCTTTCATCGCCCCGTCCGACCTCAAGGACTTCGCAGAGATCATGTATATCTCCATGCAGGGTACGGGTGTCGGGTACACCGTCGAGAGCGCGAACGTTCAGCAGCTTCCGCAGATCGCATTCCAAACCGGAGAGAAGCTGAAGACGCATGTCGTCGGCGATTCGAAGGAGGGGTGGTGCAATGCGCTCACGCTGGGCCTGGAAACCTGGTATGAAGGGAAGGACATAGATTTTGACTTCTCGCAGGTCCGGCCGGCAGGCGCTCGCCTGAAGACCATGGGCGGCAAGGCCTCCGGCCCGGAGCCGCTGCGCAGCCTCCTTGCCTTCGCGCGCAGCCGTATCCTTTCACGACAAGGCCGCCGCCTTCGCAACATCGACGTGCACGACACCATCTGCAAGATCGGCGAGTGCGTGGTAGCTGGCGGCGTACGCCGCAGCGCCATGATCTCTCTCTCCGACCTCGACGACGTCGACCTCCGTGACGCCAAGAAAGGCCAGTTCTGGATGAGCGATCCGCACCGCTCCATCGCGAACAATTCCGCGGTGTACTTGATGAAGCCGACAAACGAAGAGTTCATGGACGAGTGGGTCGCGCTCATGAAGTCGCAAAGCGGCGAGCGCGGCATCTTCAACCGCGGCGGGCTCATGACGCAGCTTCCAGAGCGTCGTCGCGAATTCTGGGAAAAGAGCGGCTACATAAAGAACGACAAGGTAGTCGGCCCGTCCGGAACGAACCCGTGCGGCGAGATCATCCTCAAGTCGAAGCAGTTCTGCAACCTCACGGAGGTGATCGCACGCGCCGATGACACGAAGGCATCCCTCGTCCGCAAGGCACGGCTCGCGACCATACTCGGAACGTACCAGTCAACGTTGGTGAAGCTCAACTATCTTTCTGAAGAGTGGACGAAGAACTGCCAGGAAGAGCGTCTCCTCGGCGTTTCCATCACCGGCCAGTGGGATTCAAAAGTCGTTCGCGAAGCAGATGTGCTCAAGGCGATGAGGAACGAGACGCTCAAGACGAATAAGAAATATGCGGATCGGTTCGGCATCAATGCGTCGACGGCGATTACCTGCGTGAAGCCGTCCGGCACCACGTCGCAGACCATGGGCGTCTCAAGCGGCATGCACCCGCGCCACTCGCCGTACTATGTGCGCCGCATACGCATCAGCGCGACAGACTCGCTCTTCAAGATGCTCCGCGACCAGGGCGTCCCGTATTATCCGGAAGTCGGCCAGACAGAAGAGAACGCGAACACGTTCGTGCTCGAATTCCCGGTAAAATCTCCAGAGGGGGCGATATACAAGGACGATCTTTCCGCACTCGATCAGCTCGAGCATTGGAAGACCGTGAAGGAGAACTACACTGAGCATAACCCGTCCGTGACTATCTCGGTCGGCGATGACGAATGGATTCCGGTCGCGAACTGGGTATATGCGAACTGGGAAAACGTGGGCGGCCTCTCGTTCCTTCCGCGCGACAACCATGTGTATCGTCTTGCGCCGTACGAAGCGATATCTAAGGAAGAGTACGAGCGTCGTATGAAGACGTTCCCGACCGTCGACTACTCGAAGCTTATCCAGTATGAGCGCGCCGACGAGACGGAACTGAAGAAGGAGCTCGCCTGCGTCGCCGGAGCCTGTGAAATTATCTAAATTCGTGGTATAATCAGAAACGGACTGGCACAGACGGCCGCTCGGAACATCCTGTGTTCCGGGAGGAAAGTCCGAACTCAGGCCAGGCGGCGAAGCCGCCTGGCAGCAGGGTAGCGGGTAATACCCGTCCGCCGTGAGGCGCGAGGTGCGAACAGAAACGACTGATTCCGAAAGGATAGGTGCTCTTCCTCTTTCGAGACCGGAGAGCGTCCTGGCGGCGACGCCAGGCTGAAACGGCTAAATCCTTACCTCTGTGCAAGGCCGTGCCGGCTGCCATACTGGTGACCGGAGCGCCGCTCGAGCCGGCAGGCAACTGCCGGCCCAGATAGATGGCCGTCGCGGGTGCTTCGCATCCGTACAGAATTCGGCTTATCGTGCCAGTCCAGATACATGAAAGGCCCGCGCTTCACGCGCGGACCTTTCATTTCATAGAAGCATCCATGTCCCCATATTGACGCTCTCGGCGAAGCGGTTCAGTCGTATACTTACTAGGTGCCTTCTTATTATTGATACGCGCGCAGGAGCCTGGGTAGTGAAAATAAGTAGCGCCAGGAATCCCTCGTGCATATCTGGGTTAATCCCGTAATTACGGAGTATCTATGGACATACAAACCGTCCCTTCTGCGTCTCACCCGCGACGCATAACCTTCGACACGCTCGCCGTGTGGGCGCTTGCCCTCACCGGAGCGGTCGCGACGCTGGCCTTCATACCGTCAGCAGTCATCCCGTTCGTGTATAGCAAGGTGTCGTTGATCGCTATCGGCGCGCTCATCTCTCTTGCGCTATACATTCTCGCGCGCCTTACGCGCGGGAACATTATCGTCCCGCCGATCACGCTCATCGGCGCGTTCTGGCTCGTTCCAGCCGCCTACCTGCTTTCCACGCTCTTCTCGGGCGCAGGGATCCGAGCGAGCCTTTTCGGGTCGCAGCTCGAGACCGATACGTTCGGCTTCATGCTCATCCTCGCCGCGTTCGCGACCTTGGCAGCGCTCACGTTCCGCCGCTCGACGCAGTACAGAACCTTCTTCAAGGTGGCGGCGGTCACCTACGCGATTGTACTTATCGCTCAGGTGATCTTCCTCATCTTGGGACAGGTGGCAAGCAGCCGGTTCTCGCCTACCGCAAACCTGGTCGGCTCGTTCTCGGACCTGGGCATGCTGATAGGCCTAGCCGTTACGGTGTCGCTTCTTGCGCTCCGCTTCCTTACGCTTGCTACGCGTACGAAGCGCTTCGTATGGATCGCCGGCGCGGTAGGGCTCGTCGTCCTCGCGCTGGTCAATTCGAGCCTTATCTGGATACTCGTCGCGCTGACGGCGCTCGGTCTCTTCATCGAGGCTATCATGCGCCGCAGCGGCTCAACGCCTGACGAAGATTTCGACGGCGTTTCAGAAGTCTCTGCCGGCGAAACGCCGACCCATGAGGCTGAGTCGAACAGCACCGAAACGAAAAACCTTGCGGCACCGCTCGCCGTTCTCGTCGTATCGCTCTTCTTCCTCATCGGCGGAAGCACCATCGGTACGGCGCTCGTGGGCGCCTTCGGCACGAGCTATCTGGACGTGAGGCCGTCTTGGCAGTCGACCTTCGACATTGCCGGACACACGTACGCGTCCTCGCCGCTCTTCGGTTCCGGTCCGAATACGTTCGGTACCCAGTGGCTCAAGTTTCGCGACAAGTCGCTCAATGACACGATCTTCTGGAACGTAGACTTCTCGTCCGGCATCGGCTTCATTCCGACATCTGCCATAACGACCGGCATCGTCGGCGCGCTGGCGTGGCTCGCGTTCCTCGGGCTGTTCTTCTTCATCGGCGCGCGCTCGCTCCTGTTCCGCGCGCCTGAAGAGCCGTTCGCACGGTTCGTATCCATCGCCTCGTTCGTGGGCGCCACATACGTGCTGATCCTCGCTATAGCATCGAATCCTGGCCCGGTCGTACTCCTCGGAGGATTCTTCATGGCAGGCCTCTTCGTATCGTCGCTGCGGTACGGAGGAAGCCGTCGTGAGTGGGGTATCGTCTTCGCCCGGAATCCGCGTGTCGGCTTCGTGATCGTATTCGGCCTGACGCTCCTCTTGCTGGCGTCAGTAGTCGCTGCGTACGTCGTGGTAGAGCGCTACCTCGGCAGCGTTGCCTACGCGCAAGCCGTGCAGGAGGCGAATGCAGGGAACCTCGACGCGGCTACGGCTGACATCAACCGCTCCCTTCTCTTCGCGCCGTCTGACGAAGCATACCGGCTCGCGGCAAGCGTAAGCATCGCGCAGATGCAGATCACTGCGAATAACAGCGAACTGTCGCCTTCGCAGGCGCAGCAGCAGTTCCAGGCAGCGCTCTCGACCGGCATCCAGGCAGCGACGCTCGCTACGCAGATCGCGCCGGACGATTACCGGAACTGGGTCGCGCTCGGCAGCGTCTATCAGACGGTCGTGCCGCTCAAGATCGAGGGCGCATACGAGAACGCGAAGAAGGCCTACGAGAAGGCGATCGCGCTCAATCCAACGAATCCGACCCTTCCGTTCGTCCTCGCGCAGCTTGAGATAGCGCAGGGGAACATGGAAGCGGCAGAAGAGGATCTGACCACGGCAATCGGCCTCAAGCGCGATTACACGCAGGCGATCCTGCTCCTCTCGCAGCTCCAGGTTCAGGAGGGCAAGGCAGAGGAAGCGCTCCAGGCCGCAGAAGCCGCAGCGTACTTTGCGCCGAACGACCCGAGCGTGCTCTTCCAGGTCGGGATCCTTCGCTTGGGCACCGGCAACGCAGACGGCGCTATTCAGGCGCTCTCCCAGGCAGTAGAGCAGAATCCGCAGTATGCGAATGCGCGCTTCTTCCTCGCCGTTGCGTACTCGACCAAGGGCATGTACCAGCAGGCGCTCGAGCAGCTGAACGCCATTGCGGCGCTCTCGCCTGAGAACGCGCAGGCGGTCGCCGACGACATCGCGACGCTCAAAGCAGGCCAGAATCCGTTCCCGCCAGCGCGTCAGGGCCAGCTCGGCATCCCGCAGTCGAGCGTAAAGGAAACGAAGGGGAGCACGACGTCCCCGGCACTCGCTCAGTAGGAACAACAAAAGCCGCCCTTTTTGGGGTAAAATAACGGGTATGGTGCGTCGCATCCTATCCCGCCTCACGGCACCGATACGCGGCCTTCATCAGGCCGCGTATCTTCTTGCCGGCTTGACGCTTGCCTCACAGGCGCTCGCGCTCATCCGTGACCGTATTTTCGCGCATATGTTCGGCGCCGGAGAGGTGCTCGATCTCTACTATGCCGCATTCAAAGTCCCTGACTTCGTGTACGCGCTCGTCGTTTCGCTCGTCTCGGCGTACGTGCTCATTCCTGCCATAACCGGCCGCCTTTCCGCGGAAGGGAAGGAGAATGCACGCCGCCTCGTATCGCAGGCGGCGACCTTCCTGGCGGTGTTCGGCGGAATGCTCTGCGGCGTTCTTGCCGTTTTCGCGCCAGAGTTCCTTGCGCTGCTGTTCCCTTCGCTCATGCGCTCTGCGCACCAGGCGGAGTTCGTCTTGCTCACGCGCATGCTCCTCGCGCAGCCGATCCTGCTCGGGCTCTCGAGCGTTCTCTCAAGCATTACGCAGGTGGAGCGCCGCTTCATGCTCTTCGCGCTCTCGCCCGTGCTTTATAATCTGGGCATCATCCTAGGAACGGTATTCTTGTATCCTTCCTTCGGGCTCGTCGGCATCGGCTTCGGCGTGCTCGGCGGCGCCCTGCTCCATATGGCGCTCCATATCCCCGTCGCCGTTCGCGCAGGGCTCGCGCCGCAGCTTACGGTCCCGCGCTTTGCGGAACTGCGTATGCTCTTCAGCCAGTCGCTCCCGCGTTCCCTCGCGCTTGCGATGGGTTCGCTCACGACGCTCCTCTTGATCGCGCTTGCCTCACGAGAAGGGGAAGGCGCGGTGGCTGTCTACACGCTCGCGAGCAATCTTGAGGCAGTGCCGCTCTCGCTCGTAGCCGCATCCTACGCGACCGCAGCGTTTCCGGTAATGGCTGAGCAGGCGAGCGCGCAGAAGAAGGAAGCGTTCACGCTTACCGTCGCGGTCGCGGCACGGCATATCGTATTCTGGTCGTCGGTCATCACGGTGCTTGCCATCGTCCTGCGCGCGCACCTAGTGCGCGTCATCCTCGGTTCCGGCGCCTTCAACTGGGAGGATACGCGCCTTACGGCGGCTGTTCTCGCCGTTCTCATACTCGGGCTCCTCGCGCAGGGGCTCATTCTCCTGTGCGCCCGCGCCTTCTATGCGGCCGGACGTTCTTGGAACCCGCTCTTCGTGCAGCTCGGAGATGCGGGCGTATCGGTGGCATCCGCCTTCTTCCTCGTACACGCCGCGCACGCTTGGCCGATGTTCCGGTACTTTGTCGAGTCGCTGCTGCGCGTATCCGACGTGCCGGGCTCTTCCGTGCTCTTCATCGCGCTCGGCTATACGATAGGGCAGTTCGCCATGCTCACGGTCGCTCTGCTCACGCTCCGGGTCGTCGCGCACGGCGTCGCGCGATCGCTCATACGGCCGCTCTGCGAAGGCCTCGGCGCCGCTATCCTCGGAGGAGCCGCCAGCTACGGCGCGCTTGCGTTCATGGGGAATATAGCGCCGCTGACACGCCTCAGCACCGTGTTTGCGGAAGGTCTGGTAGCTGGTATGGTTGGTCTATTCGCCGCCGCCTGCATGCTTTGGCTGCTCGAGAATCGTGAATTCCGCGACCTTATTGAATCGCTCCGGAAGCTCACCTCGCTCAAGCCGCTGCCGCCGTACAGTACGGCGGGCGACCAGACGCCATGACCGATAAGATTCGTAATTTTTCCATAATCGCGCACATCGACCACGGAAAGTCGACCCTCGCGGATCGGCTTCTTGAGCGTACAGGCACCATAGAAGCGCGAAAGATGAAAGATCAGGTGCTCGATCGCATGGACCTTGAGCGCGAGCGCGGCATTACCATCAAGATGCAGCCGGCTCGCATGAAATTCACCGCCAAGGACGGCGAAGCGTATACCCTGAACCTCATCGATACGCCGGGACATATTGATTTTGCGTATGAAGTATCTCGCGCGCTTTCCGCGGTGGAAGGCGTCCTTCTTCTCGTGGATGCGACGCAAGGCGTGCAGGCGCAAACGCTCACCACGCTTCACATGGCGCAGGAGACAGGCTGCGTTATCATTCCCGTACTATCTAAGATAGATGCGCCTGCGGCGCGCCCTGACGACGTGTCGCTCGAACTCGCCGAGCTGCTTTCAGTCGATCCCGAATCAGTATTGAGAGTATCGGGCCGTACCGGCGAAGGCGTGGACGAGCTCTTGCAGGCCATCGTAGACCAGGTGCCTGCGCCGCGCCCGGGGAGCGGCAACCCGCGCGCGCTTATCTTTGACTTCTCGTACTCGACGCACCGCGGCATCACGGTCTTTATGCGCGTATTCGACGGAGCTTTTAAAAAGGGCGACGTGCTTCGCTTCGCAGCTGCAGGAGAGCGCTTTACGGCCTTGGAAACGGGCATATTCATGCCGGACGAAGTGGAAACCGAATCGCTTTCGGCGGGAGAAATCGGGTATCTCGTGACCGGCGTAAAGAAAGCCGGCGTGGTGAACGTGGGCGATACGGTCATTCCCAACCAGGGTTCGACCGAGGGCCTTTCCGGTTTCGAGAAGCCGCGGCCGGTGGTATGGGCGTCGGTCTATCCCGAGAGCCAGGACGATCTCGCCGAACTGCGCCAGGCGCTCGAACGGCTCAACCTTTCAGACTCTTCGCTCTCTTTCGAAGAAGAATCCTCCGGCATGCTCGGGCGCGGCTTCCGCTGCGGGTTCCTCGGGATGCTCCACCTCGAGATCATTACCGAGCGCCTGAAGCGCGAGTTCGGCCTCGAGCTCATCATCACCATCCCGACCATCGCCTACATCGTGACCGATAAGAAGGGAAATCGAGACATCATCTATACGCCGTCGAAATTTCCCGCCTTCGGCGAGACCGCAGCCATCGAGGAGCCGTGGGTGAAGGTCGTGCTCATCACGCCTGCCGATACGCTCTCCGGCATGATCCAGCTTTTTCACGACCATGAGGGAGATGTGCGGAGCACGGACGCGTACGGCGACGGCCGCATAGAGCTTATTGCCGAAATGCCGCTCCGCGAGCTCATGCGCGGTTTCTTCGACAAGGTGAAGAACGTCTCTTCGGGATATGCATCGCTCTCGTACGAGTATCTGGATGACCGGCCGGCAGATGTGGTGAAGCTCGAGATATTCGTGGCCGAGGAGCCGGTACCCGCATTCGCGCGCGTAGTGTCCCGCCGCCGCGTCGTCGAAGAAGGGGAGCGCATGGTAGAAAAGCTGCAGCAGATCCTGCCGCGGCAGATGTTCGTCGTGAAGATACAGGCGCACGCTATCGGGCGCATTGTGGCCTCGCGCTCTATTTCTGCGCTTCGCAAGGACGTGACCGGCTATCTGTACGGCGGCGACATAACCCGCAAGATGAAGCTTCTCGAGAAGCAGAAGAAAGGAAAGAAGCGGCGCGGCGAGCACGCGAAGATGGAGATTCCGCAGGATGTATTCATGAAGATGGTGCAGGACAGCGACCGTTAGCTGCGCGTGCTCGTCGGCTTGGTATACTGTGGTCATGGCACGGCGCAGAAAGACCCGGATGACATTCCGCGAGCTCGGCATTACCGCACTTCTCGCCGTGCTCGTCGTATGGCTCTCGTTCCTGGTCGTCGGCATCTATCAAAAAGAGCGGATTGCCCAGAATGCTGTCGCTGATACGCGCGCGGAACTCGCTGCGCTCGATGCGCGAAAAGCCAGCCTTTCTGAGACGGTGGATGATCTGGAGACCGAACGCGGCCAAGAAGCCTCGCTGCGCGAGACCTACGGCGTTGCAAAGCCCGGCGAGTCCGTTATCGTAGTGGTGCCGGAGAAGAACCTTCCGCCGCCGCCCACGCCTACGTTCTGGGACAAGGTGAAGGACTTCTTCGGGCTGTGATTCAGGACGCCCTGCGGGATTCGTTTAGTGGCAGGACGCGACCTTCCCAAGGTTGAGGCACGAGTTCGATTCTCGTATCCCGCACCACGCAAACTTTTAATTGTCATGAACAAATACGGACGTTTCGTAACTTTCAAGACTCAGCCCGGCAAAGCGGACGAGCTTGCTGATATCCTCGCGCACGCTTCAGCGGCAACGTTGCAGCTTGAGAGCTGCCAGCAATACTCAATCAGCAAGAATACAGACGAGCCGGACTGTATTCATGTGTTTGAAATATGGGATTCTAAAGATGAAGCCGATACTTCTTTGGACAATCCTGAAGCCAAGGCCTTGATTGCAAAAGCGCTGCCGCTCTTGGCAGGCCAGCCGGAGCGAATTGAGTTAGAAATACTAAATAGCAGTCCAAATGCCTGACGATCTGTCGCGTATCACGTTCGCTTCAGCGAAAGAATGGGAAAAGTGGCTGACTGAAAATTATTCAGGTTCTAGGGGTATCTGGCTGAAGCTTGCCAAGAAAGGCAACGGCATTGCGTCGGTTTCGCCGCAAGAGGCGCTTGAAGTCGCGCTGTGCTACGGCTGGATCGATGGGCAGCTCAAGAAGTTTGATGATATGTATTATCTGGTCAAGTACACGCCGCGCGGTCCGCGCAGCATTTGGTCGAAGCGTAACCGTGGAATCGCCGCTAGGCTTGCAAAGGAGCATAAGATGCAGCCCGCCGGTCTCAAGCAGATCGAAGCGGCCAAAAAGAACGGCCGCTGGGAAGATGCCTACGACTCGTCCAAGAATATGGCCGTTCCTGCTGACTTTCTGCGCGAATTAGCGAAAGACCCCAAGGCTGAAGCCTTTTACAAGACGCTCAACAAAGCTAACCGATACGCGATTGCGTGGCGACTGGCTACTGCTAAAAAACCAGAGACACGCCAGCGGCGAATGCATGCCATGCTCACGATGATGGCTGATGGTCAGAAGCTTCATTAGAAAGCAGGCCTGTTCATGGTGGGGATAACTGAAAATGATATACTACGGATACTAATCAAAAGCACCATGGCCAAGAACATCACTATTTACAGCACACCGACCTGCCACTTCTGCCACATGGCGAAGGACTGGTTTACGGAGAACAACGTCGCTTTTACGGATTATGATGTCCAGACCGACCTCGAAAAGCGCGCCGAAATGGCAGAGAAGAGCGGCGGCATGGCGGTTCCAGTCTTCGATATCGACGGAGAGGTCATCGTCGGCTTCGATAAGGAGCGCCTCGCCTCACTGGTGGGGATTTCGGAGTAATACTACCTGCCAGCTTCTATGTCAGAACGGCCGGCCCTGCAAGGGCCGGCCGTTCTGTGCTACCCTCGACATATTGCCCTCGTAGTTCAATGGATAGAACTCCGCACTCCTAACGCGGCAATCCAGGTCCGACTCCTGGCGAGGGCACAAAGATACAGGGTATACTTAGGCATATGGACAAGAAAGAACTCATATTCCCGGGCATAGTCCTGGGCTTGGTGCTTGTTATCGCGCTCGGTCTCATCCTGACGCAGAAGGATGAAATAATGCCTATACGTACGCCGCAGGCAGTGACGAGCACCTCTACTACAGGCACGACGACGGTGTCGGCGGAGACTCCCGCACTGTCTCCTGACTCTGTTGGTTCTGCATCGGGAAGCGCGGGAGCCGGTCACGCATCCTGGGACTCTTCAGAGCCGGCAAACTACTATCCGTACGGCACGGTAACCCTCTCGTTCGGCCAGGCAGCTGGGTTCAAGGATGGACTCTCGATCCGCCCGCTTACGCTCATGCAGGATAGCCGGTGCCCGATAGACGTTCAGTGCATTCAGGCAGGTACCGTGCGCATCTCGCTGAAGACAAATACAGGAGAAACGACCGATATAAGAACAATCTCGCTGAACGACCGCATCACCGTCGGTGGCGATACGATCATCTTTGCTTCCGTAGAACCCGCACGCATGCGCGACAACGCGCCGGCAGAGAGCGCGTATCGGCTTGCGTTCGTCGTAGAACCGGCGGAGGGGAGCGGGAGCGCTTCCAGCGATCAGTGCTATGTGGGCGGGTGCTCGAGCGAGCTGTGCACAGACAACCCGACGCAAGCTTCTCCCTGTATATATAAGCCGGAGTTCGCCTGCTATCGGAAGGCGACCTGCGAACGCCAGGCAGACGGCGCATGCGGATGGACGCAGACTGCCGAGCTTTCCGCGTGCCTTGCAGACGCATAGTCTTTAACCTGTAGTAAGTATATGGATGACCCGCACGCACAGACTCTCGCCCGGATGGAGCTCATGCTCCAAGACCTTCAGGATGCAGTGGAGGAAAATGGCCGTACGCTCCGCCAGATTCAGCGCGCCGCGCGC
This sequence comes from uncultured Candidatus Saccharibacteria bacterium, assembly GCA_964404565.1. Taxonomy (GTDB): domain Bacteria; phylum Patescibacteriota; class Minisyncoccia; order Phycocordibacterales; family Phycocordibacteraceae; genus C7867-001. The sequence goes on along the minus strand of CAYOKK010000002.1, from coordinate 31,859 downwards.
TGGTCCTTCTGGGGCAGGATCCTCATCTGGCTCATCGTGCTCATACTGCCCTTCCTTGTCCTCGGCCCAGTCATTCATGCGCTCATCCCCGCTACATACGCAGGAGGCGATTCTGGCAGCTTTCTCGGCCTTCCATCGCTCGACCAGATACAGGAGCTCATACGCGCGTACCAGGCTTCTGGTACGCCTGCGGGAGCGAATTAGGCTGGAGAAAACCTATAGATGTGCTAGTATATTCTTGCTCGGGAGAGAACCCGTCTGTGCGCAACTGCTTGGGTAGCTCAGTTGGTAGAGCATTCCCCTGAAGAGGGAAGGGTCGCCGGTTCGACCCCGGCCCCAAGCACCTGAAAGAACAGCCGCGACCGAAGGTCGCGGCTGTTCTTGCGCAGTCATGTACTATATCAGTATGCTTTCCCGTTCATACGAAGCTGTGCTTTCCTTCTTACGAAGCTATGAGCGCCCGCTTGCGACAGTCCTTTTTATTTCGGGCTTCGTCGGCGACCTTCTTACGTTCGGCTTTCTCGATCTGCCGGCAGTTACGCTCCTGTTCGCAGCATACCTAGGATTCGTCTTGGTCGCGACCGTCATTGCGCACGGTACGTACGGAAAGCAAGGCGCGCTAAGCCGGCCGCTTTCCGTGCTCGCGCCGCTCCTCGCCCAGTTCACGTTCGGCAGCATCCTTTCGGGATTCCTGATTTTCTACGCCAAGAGCGCCGTCCTCTCTATTTCGTGGCCGTTCATTATCTTGATCGGACTTGTCTTTTTTGGGAACGAACTGTTCCGCAACTACCGCGAGCAGCTCATCTTTCAGACGATTCTCGTGTACTTCTCGCTCTATGCGTTCGCCATATTCGCCCTTCCGCTCTACCTCGATCGGCTCGGAACGGGCATATTCCTCGGCAGTACGGCGCTTGCCCTCGCGGCTTTCATGCTCTATGTGCTCGTGCTTGCGTGGGTAGATCGCAGACGGCTTGCGAACGCGCTCGCCGGAATCATCGGCAGTATCGCGCTCATTACCGCAGCGGTCGTCGGCTCGTATCTCGCCGGATTGCTTCCGCCTATCCCGCTTACGCTCAAGGATGGCGGCATATATCAAGAGATCACCCATACGGGAGCAGCATACGTCGTAGAAGGCGAGCCGGCACGCGCATGGTGGGATCCGCGCCCGCAGATAGTGCACCATCTCCCAGGTACGCCCCTCTACGCGTACAGCGCGGTATTCGCCCCTGGAGGCTTCACTGCAGGCGTCGTGCACGTCTGGCAAGAGTACGATGAAGAAACTGATTCATGGATTACAAAGTCGACGGTGGCATTCACGCTTTCAGGAGGACGTTCAGGCGGATACCGCGGCTATTCCTTGAAGGGCGACCCGGAACCGGGAGAGTGGCGAGTGCTGGTGCAGACCGCTAGCGGACAGACTATCGGCGCCTTTCGCTTCAACGTCGTCAACGTCACGCAAGAGCCTGTACTTAAAAGTGAGGCCCTCTAGCCAGCTTTTACGCGCAGCTTCGTCTGCTTCGCCTTGTCGAGTTTCGGCAGGATGAGGGTGAGAAGGCCGTCCTTGGCGGTCGCTGATGCGTTCTCTACGTCGATTTCCTGGGGGAGGAGTATGGTACGGGAAAACGAACCCCAGAAGAGTTCGCGGTTGAAGTACTCTGAGTCGGCTATCGATTCGCGCTCTGCACGCGCGCCTTCGATAACGATCATGTCGCGGCTTATGGAAAGGTTTATCTCGTCGGGGCGGACGCCGGCGATGAACGTGCGCACTACGATCTCGCTCGGGGTCTGGTATACGTCCACGGGAAGCTGTCCCTCCGGCTCATCGTCCTGGAGAGGGAACGAGGTGTGCGGCGCAGCATCGTTCTCTATATGGATCGACGGGTGCGCTGGCGCAGGAACGGCTGGCTGGCGGCGCGTGAGCGGCGTCTCGTCCTCGAACGCGTCGTAATCGTCGCTTACGGGAACGGAGCCTGAGAGGCGTTCGAAGAAGGAGCGTTTTTTCATGGTGGAATAAGTGTGCTACGCGTAGGGTGCGCTCGGCGCACGATACTCGAAGTATTTTAATAGTTCGAAAAGCCCGAAGAAGATGACGGCACCGCACCAGACGAACAGGAACGCGCCCAGGATGCTATGCGTGTCGCCTCTCGGAATTATAAGGAAATTAAAGGTCGCATGCAATGAAATGGCGAGGATAAGTCCGCAGGCAGAGATGAAGGCGCGCGCGTAGCGCGGCGCCGTATGCGCGAGCGCGAGCGCGAATCCGATGACGCTCGATGCGATGATATGCAGCAAGGTCGACCCTACGAAGCGCAGGTTGTCGGTAGCGAGCGCAGCGAGGAAGTGGCGTGCGGCGATAGGCTCGAAGAGGAAGAGCGCATTCTCGAGCGCAGCGAATCCGAGCGCTGCGGTGAGCATGTAGATGACCAGGTCGATAGGCTCGTCCACATCCGTGCGCCAGAGCACGAAGGCGGCGCACAGGCCGTACTTCAGCACCTCCTCGATAACCGCCCATGCCGTGATGATAGGGAGGCAGAGCGGCAGGTAGGGCGAACATGAGGCGAATGCGCCGTATGCGTACTGGCGGAGTATCGATTCAAGCGGCACGGCAAGCGGCACGGCGACCATACCGGCCAGAAAGGCCATCAGAAGCACGGAGCGCGGCTCTGGGTGGCGATAGTCTTCCTTCAGGAGGAAGTAGAGCCAAACCAAGGCGGGCAGGAGCCCGCCGACGAACGAATAGACGATGGTCGCGAAGGTCGATGAATCAAGAAGGTGCATGCGCGATATCGCGCGCGGCAGAAGACCCTGGCCACGGCGCTACCATAAGCATACCCTGAGTCTCCGGCAAAGACTGCCAGATTTCCTCAGTTACGAACGGCATGAAGGAATGGAGCAGCTTCAGCACGTCACGTAGGAGCGAGCGCAGCAGCGCCTTGCGCGAGGCTTTCGCAGCGTCATTTACCTTTGTTTCTTCTGCGGCAAACACCTTCTTCGAGTCCTCAAGGATCTCCGCAGCGAGGCGGTCCCATACGTAGTGGTATATCTTCTCCGCAGCGAGGTAGATACGGTACTCGTCCATGTCCTTCGTGATGTCCGCGGTGAGCGCATCGAGTTCGCTGCGCATCTCCTGGTCGCCTGCGGTGAGCGGCGCACCCGCAGCTGCCGGAGCGCCCGCCTCGTCAGTCGTGTTCTCCAGGATAAAGCGCGTGATGTTCCAAAGCTTGTTCGCGAAGTTCTTGTAGCCCTTGATCTTATTTTCATCAAGACGCGTGTCCGTTCCCGGCGTATTTCCCACGATGAGCGCCATGCGTGCGGCATCTGCGCCGAACTTCTCTACCACGTCTATCGGATCGATGCCGTTGCCGAGCGACTTCGAGAACTTGCGGCCTTGCGCGTCGCGCACGATGCCGTGCAGGTACACCGTGCGGAAGGGAATCTGCCCGAGCGCGAAGCCTGACATGAGGATCATGCGGGCGATCCAAAAGAAGAGGATATCGTAGCCGGTCTCAATGACGTCCGTTGGGTGGAAACGCATGAGGTCGTCCGTCATCTCCGGCCAGCCGAGCGTCGAGAAGGTCCATGAACCGGAAGAGAACCAGGTATCAAGCGTGTCTTCGTCCTGCGTCCAGCCGTCGCCTTCTGGTGCCTCTCCCACGGCAATCTCGTCCTCACCTCCGTTTGCGCGGTACCACACAGGAACCCGGTGCCCGTACCAGATCTGCCGACTGATGCACCACGGGTGCAGGTTGTCTATCCAGTGGTTATAGGTTTTTTCGAGGTGTTGCGGAAGGATGCGGATGGCTGCATGCTCGACGCCGGCGCGCATGATGTCCTTGAGCGTAGTCGTAGCGCCTGAGGCTATTCCTGGAATCTCGGAGTGTTCGAGCGTAAACGGCTTCTCCACGTCCACGAACCACTGCAGCTTCGGCAGCGGCTCGATGATGCCGCCGGTGCGTTCTGCGGTAGAGACGTTCTGCGGTATCTCCTCATCCTTTTCGATGAGTCCTTCTTCTTCGAGCCACGCGTGCACGGCAGCGCGCGCATCGTTCACCTTGAGTCCTGAAAGACGCCCTTCCACCGTCATTTTCGCGTACTCGTTTATGACCTGCGGGCGGGGAAGGTCATGATGGTCGGCAATCTCCCAGTCGATCTGCGAATGCGCCGGCGTCACGCCGAGCGCGCCCGTGCCGAAGGCGGGGTCTACGCTCTCGTCGGCGACAATCTTGATATGGAGCGGCACGTCGCAGAAGACGGCGTCGTACTCTTTGCCGACGAATTCCTTGTACCGTGCATCGTCCGGATGCACCGCAACGGCCGTGTCGCCCACCTTCGTCTCAAGGCGCGTGGTGGAAATGGCGATGGGGAAATCTTTGCTGTATTTGAAGGTGGTAAGGGTCGCTTTGCGCTCTTCGTATACGATCTCGTCGTCCGAGATGGTGGTTTGCCCCTTCGGATCCCAGTTCACGATGCGGTTGCCGCGATAGATGAGACCGGCATCGTGCATGCGCTTGAAGAGCACGTTCACGGCGTGATTACGCTTCTCATCGAGGGTGAATGCCTCGCGCGACCAGTCGCAGGAGGCACCCATGGCGCGGATCTGGGAACGGATAGTGTCGCGGGATTCTTCCACGTACCGCTCGATGCGCGCGAGCATCTCTTCTCGACCCAAGTCGTGGCGGCTCTTACCCTCCTTCTTCTGGATCTCTTTCTCCACCTTCGACTGCGTCGCGATGGCGGCATGGTCGGTTCCTGGAAGCCAGAGCGCCGTGAAGCCTTTCATGCGCTTGAAGCGGGTGAGCACGTCTTGGACGGTGAGGCCGAGCGCATGGCCCATGTGAAGAACGCCGGTCGCGTTCGGCGGCGGCATCATGATGCTGAAGGGCTGGCCGTTCTCGGCCGTGAGCTCCTTCGGCAGGGAATCGGGATTGAAAAACCCGCTCTTCTCCCACGCCTCGTATATGCGACCCTCCGTTGCGGCTGGGTCGTACGGTTTCAGGAATTTCTCGTCCATTTAGTTTGAATATAGCAAAAACCGCGCTATTTTGCGCGGTCTTATTCTATGACCGCAGCTTCCGGTTTCCATCAGCGCGCAGCGTTGCTGGGTCGGCGAAGTCTTGCTTCTGGGCATGATAAAAACCGGCGAGGCCTATCATGAGGGCGTTGTCGGTAGTGAGGACAGGCGCAGGAATGGCAAGACGTACGTGCGGGAAATCCTGCGCGAGGCGCTCACGGAACGTTCGTTGTATATGCGTATTCGCAGAGACACCGCCGCCGAGCGCGAGTGTTTGAGCGTTGGTTTCTTCGAGCGCGCGCGCCGTCTTCGCGTACAGGACGTCGGCAGCGGCGTCCTCGAAGGCGCGCGCCATGTCTTCCTTCTCTTCCTCCGAAAGCGTGCGATCCTTCACCTGGTACAGCACGGCGGTCTTGAGGCCGCTGAAGGAGAAGTCGCAGTGCGGGTCGTGGATCATCGGGCGCGGAAGCGTAATGCTATTCTCGCGGCCGCTTTCGCGCGCTTTTTCAGCAAGCGTGGATATTTCCGGCCCGCCCGGGTACGGCAGGCCCAGCATGCGCGCGACTTTATCGAACGCTTCGCCCACGGCATCGTCACGCGTCTGGCCGACGAGCTCGTATGCGCCCCATTCCTTCGAGAGTACCAGTTCGGTATGGCCGCCGGAGATGAGCAGGGAAAGGAGCGGAAGGGAGATTTCAGGGATAGAAAGGGCGCGCGGAGCGCCAGAAGTCTCGTCGCGCTCTGTGATCTCTGCGAGCGCGGCGCACACGTGCCCTTCCATGTGGTTTACGGAAATGACCGGCATGTTCCAGACGAGCGAGAGCGCACGCGCGAAGTTCACACCGACCCAGAGCGCCGGCTCGAGGCCAGGGCCGGCGGTGACGGCGATGGCATCTATATCGGGACGTTCCGTCTGAGAGAGAAAGGCGATGAGCGCACTCGATAGCTCCGGTTCCCGCTCGAGCAGGGAGGAAAGTTCTCCGTGCCGTTCTTCGGAAAGCGGCGTACCCTGCGATGCGTCCTGCTCCGCACGCATGCCGGCCTGCGAGAGCGCGCTGTCCAACAGCGGCACAAGGTTCTTCGCGTGCTCGCGCTTGGCGATCATCGGGTACACGCCCCCGTACTCCTTATGTATGTCTATCTGCGAGATGAGCGCGTTGCCGAGAATCCGGAACTCGGCGGCGCTATGCGCCGCTTCGTCTGTAGCAGCCGCTTGCGCCTCAAGAATCGCAACGGCGGTCTCGTCGCAGCTGGTTTCAATCGAGAGGATCTTCATTGGGTATGTGCTTCCAGGGGATCGGATCGCCCCACCGCAGAGAGAATGCAGCCGCATACGGATGCCCGTTCCCGCCGTACTTCCGGGCGAGCGCCGAAACATCGGTATCGCTGTCCGAACGCAAGGAGACGCGGAGTCCCCAGGAATGGACGCTCGCGACCATCGCCAACGGCGGCAGCTTTTTCGCCAGGGAATTTCCCACGGGAGACGTGAACTGCTTCGACGTTGAGGCAAGGTACGTGCGATGCCCTTCGAATTCGACCAATTCGGCTTGTCGCATGATCTGCTCGACGATGACCTGCTTGTGCTCGGCGTAGCTCGCGCCCTTCTCGATGATGCGCGCGCGCTGGATCGGGTCTTCGAGCTGCGCGGCGAGCATATCCCACTCAAGGAACGCCTGAGGACGCGTGTAGACGTAAGAAAGGATCTCTTCCGATTCCGGCATCTCGAACTTATAAAGGTCGCCCTGTTCGACGTACTGAAGAAGAAGCGGTGCCGGCGTTTCAGGGTGGAAGTACTGCCAGGCGATAACCGAACCAGAATGCTCGCTCGTATAGCGGTACTCCGGCATAGTCGTAATGACGTCTTCGACGCCTTCGTGATGATCGAGAACGGTCACTCCATTAGCGTTAGCGACATACTGATCCATTTGTTCCTGAGGGTACGAGAAGTCTATGAAATAGAGATGCGCATCACTGAATGACTCCGGCGCGGGCGGTGGGACATCGCGAAAAAGCGGGATATACTCCGCCGAATCACCGAACTTCTTCCAGGCTGCATAGGCGCCGCCGAAGCCGTCGGGGCAGTTGCCGTGATAGAGGATGACGGTGCGCGGGGAGGCAGGAGCGATAGGTGATTCCATCGTCTCACTCTAAGCCACCGAGCGGGTCTTGTGAAGCAGCAAAAAGGGCCCCGTAGGGGCCCTTTGAATCAGGTGGTATTCAGCGTTTCTTGACGGTGCAGACGTACTTGCCGCTCTTCGTGTCGCAGGAAGCAGTGAAGTCGTCCGAGATCTGGAAGCCGACGACGAACGCCTGCTGGTTCGGGCACGTGACCTCGACGCTCCGTTCGTCGGCGTAGATGCTGAGAACGCTGCAGCCGTTCGGCACGTCCGCGGTCTTGATCGCGAAGTCGCCCCAAGAGTTGATCTCCACGGGCCCGGTGTCCGCGAGCGCGGTGGTCGGAATGCCCGAAAGGCAAAGCGCGGCTGCTGCCAGCGCGGTCGGTAGCATACGCATGATACGTTTCCTTTTTGCTGGAACAGATCAGAAGCGATCTATTTCCGTTATACTGCGAACCTGAGAAATCGCAAGCATTGCGGCTGCCCGTATGTTTTTGGGTGCGCGATACAGGACTCGAACCTGTGACCCTCCCCACGTCAAGGGGATGCTCTACCAACTGAGCTAACCGCGCAGGATTCCTGCCTCTGAAACATACCGTATTTCAGGCGGGATTTCCACTAGGGGGCACGTATACATGCAGAGTAGGGCTACATGATCGCCGCAATGATACTGCCGGAGCGGGAAAAGGTCTCGAGCATGGCATGCGGGCGCACCTTTCGAGAATCGAGCATGCCGCGCAGGCGGTCAAGCGATGTAGCGAGCTCGGGAGGAAGTGCCGCCTGCGCTGCCGCAAGAACAGCCGCGCACTCGTTTCGAATACTCTCGTCCTCGAATCCTTTTACAGCGGCTTTCTGATGAAGGGCCGTGTCGGGCGTGAGTGCCCGGCCAGGCAGCGTGCCGTCGAGCGCGATGCCGAGCAGCAGGATTCCTAACGACTCATACAAAGAAAAGTCTGCGATCGCATCGAAAGCCTTGAATTCGATACGGCCTATTTCTTCGGGAATGCGCGCAATCTTCGTGAGCGAAGGGGCGCTCGGCGCGAGGTGTCTTTCGTCATCGACGAAGACGAGCGCAGCAGGGCGTTTGCCGGTGCGGTAGTACGTGCGGCGGGAGAGGCCGCCCCACGACGTTCCTTCATAGAACGGCGAAGAAAAGCTGAACGGCACGATATAGGGGCTGTAGTAGGTAAGCTTCTTTCCGATGTCGATGATATCTTCCATGCTCCATGCCGGATGCGAGAAGCTTATGTCCGGCCCGTTCGTGAGCATGTGCATGTGGTCGGTCAGGTCTTCCGGCGATGTCTGCTGCGCCCGTTCCCAGGCGTTGAGCGGCGGTTCGGGAACATATTCTGTGGCGAACGGATTAAAGGAGACAGGCGCGGCGGCGAAGCCGTACGGCTTCGCCGCCGCTTTCCACGCCTCGAAATCGTGGGTGAGCGTGGCGACAGCCTCGCTCAAGGAAGCGCAGACAGGCGTCCGTATCTCGAATCCTTTGGGGATGAGCCGGAGAAAGTCGCCTGTCTCAGAAAAGCGCTCGAGGCCTTCTATGTACCACCGCTTCCTCCTGATTCCGAGATCGCCGATGCGCAGCATAGGATAGTCGCTCGGGTAGACGGGCAGTTTCTCGATGACCTGATCGAAGTCTTCGAACGTCGTATTCGTAAAGTCACAGTATGTCGCGCCGTCGCGCACGACGCTGAATTCGTGCTCGATTCCCCACCTGCATTCAGCCGGATTCATGGAGGGAAGTATACATCTTCTGCTGACGTCTAGAGAGCAGAGAAAACGAGAAAGCCCTGCAGGCGCAGGGCTTTCAGCAGATGAATAGGGTGCTTAACCTAGCTAGTCGTCGCTCCCGTGGCCGCCACTGCCGTGATCGTCATCCTCGTGATCGTCGCCATCCTCATCGCTCTTATCGTGATTACCTTCGTCGTCGAAAGTGATGACGTCCTCAACTTCAGATTCGGAGAGGTCTAGGCGATCCGCAACCTCTTCGATAATCGCAGAGTGGTCGGTCAGGCGAAGCGTGAAGCTTTCCTTGTCTCCGTCCTGTTCGACCTTTACCTTCGCTTCTCCATCCTCTATTTCAGCTTCTATCTCGAGTCCCTCCTCTTCGCTATCGCGCGCGGTATCTTCGTCCTCATCGTCAGCATCCTTGCAGGAGTTACCTTTGCCGCTTGAATCGCATTTTATTTCGATCTTGTACTCGATCTTTCCGTTGTTGTTCTTCACCTCAACCTTGATGCGGCTCGCACCAGCGCTCAGAACGTCCTGCGGGATGACCGTACCGGTGACACCCTGAGCTTCAAGAAGCGAGTTTATGAGCGCGAGGGTATCAGCATTTACTACGCCTCTCGACTCGAGCCTGAACTTAGCTTGCAGGCGCCCGACAGCGTTTGCCGTAAGCGGGCCGAAGAAGCCCGTGACGAGCCCTTCAGGATAGACTGTCGGATCGGTTGCAAGAATCTGCTGCAGTTCGCGTACTTCTTGGCCGGACATGCCCTGGCGCAGCTCTTGGCCGATGCGCAGACCCTTGTCGGAAGACGTGCCGTTTCCCGAAAGGTCAAGCACCATCTGAATAAGCTGATCCTTGCTCAGCTTCTCGAGCGAGTCTCGGCTTACTGGCTGTGCGTGCGCCCCTGTACTTATAGAACATGCGGCGAGAACTGCGATACACAAACCTGCACCATAGTGTCTGATTTTCATACTGGTCAAAGCTCGCTAATAAGGAACAGGCTCATTATAGCGGCGGCTGCTTTTCTCAGCGTGTGTTATCAACAAATACCGCAATTAATCGTGGTATTTCGAGACTTTAAAAATATGCCGCAAACGTAAAACAGCCTTCGAATCTCGAAGGCTGTTTTACTGCTTTACGTGTGACCCCACGGGGAATCGAACCCCGATTTCCTGCGTGAAAGGCGGGCGTCCTAGCCGTTAGACGATGGGGCCGCCGGAACTTTTACAACATACCATGTCCTGTGCAATTAACAATGAGAAGATAAGCTGACATGTTAATATATAGATACTCGAAATCTACACATGAAAGAAACTATCAAAAAAGAGAGTGCCCGAAAGGGGGGAATTGCACGAATCCAATTGCATGGAAATCCCGGCACGTTAGAGGGGAGACGACTTGGGGGTCTGCGTTCAATCAGAACTCACTCAGCAAACGATTCAAGATTCAAAACTCTAAGGTTAATACGAATGCCGAAGGTATCAGCAGAGCTTGCAGAGCTGTTCGGCATTGTTATGGGAGATGGTCATGTCGGTTCATACCAACTTCTCATAACTACCAATTCTGAGACAGATATGGACCATGCTTTGTACTCGAAAGAGCTTCTTGAAAGATTATTTGATATTCCTGTATCGCTCTATAAGCGTAAAGACTCTAAAGCGGTTCAAATTGTCGCCTCATCAAAGGCTTTATGTTTATATTTTGTTAGCAAGGGTATGCCGCAAGGAGACAAACTCAGGGGCGGCATCTGTCCACCCAATTGGGTGCTTAAGAATAAGAAACTACGATACGCCTTTCTTAGGGGATTAATTGATACTGATGGTTCGGTTTACAAAGACTCCCATTTGATTAAGGATAAAAAATATACTTCAACCTGTATTGCTTTTACGAGCGCATCTGCTGCACTCCGTGACTTTGTATACGTGACTTGCGTCGAACTCGGGTTATCGCCAACTCTTTCAGGTAGAGACGTGCGAATTCGACGTAGAAAGTCTGTTCAAAAGTACATGGAATTGGTGGGCTCCCATAATGCTAAACATATAAGGCGGTTTGAGGTATAGTTGCCTCGAAGGAGAGGTGTCAGAGTGGTCGAATGAACCGGTTTCGAAAACCGGCGTACCGCAAGGTACCGCGGGTTCGAATCCCGCCCTCTCCGCATCATCAGCCGTTCATAGGGAAGTGCTAGCATAAGCGCATGGATATCCGCCTCCAGCGCTTTTATCGTGACCGCTTAGAGCGGTACGGTGCGGACGATCCCCGAGGGCTCGGCTGGCGGGATGCAGGCTCGCAAGAGACGCGCTTCAAGGTGCTCACTGAGGTCGGGCCGCTCGGTGCCGCCTCCGTGCTTGATGAGGGCTGCGGCGTGGGCGACCTGTACGGATATCTGCGCTCGCGGTTTCCCCGCGTGCAGTATCTCGGTATCGACAGTAACCCTGACGCTATCGCTGCTGCCAGAAAAAAGTTCCCTGATGCTGCGTTCGAGACGGCAGACTTCGCCGAGTATGCCGGCCCGGGCGCAGACTACGTGCTTTCCTCCGGCGCGCTCACGTTCCGTATCGCAGATCATGAATCCGTATACCGTGAGCACGTACGAAAGATGTTTGCGCTGGCGCGAAAAGGAGCAGCGTTCAACGTGCTTGATAAGAGCGCCATACAAGAAGACGACGAGTATCTCGGATACGATCCCGATGAGCTCTTAGCGTTCTGCCGTACGCTCACGCCGGACGTCACGCTGCGTCACGAGTATTCGCCGGAGGATATGACATTCTATCTGTATCGGTGATACCGTTCTGAGTATTTTGCGTATATATGACTACCCACGCCTGGAACCTGACCCCGAAGGAAGCCATCGCGCTCCAGAAAGAGCTCGCCGGAAAGGTGCGGCTGACGCCGCTCGCGCGCGAGCCGAAGCTCGTGGGCGGTTGCGATGTCTCGATGAACCGCTTCGCGAAGGAAGGATTTGCAGGATTCGTCACGCTTTCATATCCGGAGCTCGCGCTCGTAGACCATGCAGTCGTGAAGGACCGTATCCCGATGCCGTACATTCCCGGCCTGCTCTCGTTCCGCGAGATACCGATGCTGCTCAAGGCATGGGAGAAGCTCGAGCAGAAACCGGATGTGCTCATCGCGGATGGCATCGGCATCGCGCATCCGCGGCGGCTCGGGATCGCCTCGCACCTGGGCGTGCTCCTGAACATGCCCACTATCGGGTGCGCGAAGTCAGTCCTCACGGGCGTATACGAGGATCCAGATAACGTGGCGGGCGCTTTTTCATACTTGTATGATCGGAACGACCGCACCGAGGTGATCGGCGCCGCGCTGCGCACGAAGGTGAATGTAAAGCCGGTGTTCATATCTGCCGGACACAAGATAACGCTCGAAGATTCAGTTGAGCTGGTGACGGCATCCGTGCGGAAACACCGCTTGCCGGAAGAGACGCGGTTCGCGCACAACACGGTCAATGAGTACCGGGTGCGGGATGCCGAGCAGGGTATAGGAATATAGCGCAGCGGTTAGCGCGATGCGCGCTGCCGATCGAGCCATAGCTCCCAGACGGCTGAGGAAAGATCGATAGGATCGCCATAGTACGGGTGCGCGTGCAGGTCGATCCAAGGAAGCGAGTTTGCCTCGATGAATCCCCAGCGCTGAGTATCAGCAGGCTGCTGCGGGTCGGGAATGATGAGATCGAAGCCGACGATGGAAAGCTCGGTACGCTGCGCCGCCTTTTCGATGAGAGGAATAAACGAAGGATGGATGTTTCGGCCGTGCTCGCGGTTGCTGCCGCCGGAACCGGTGCCGCCGCGGTAGGTGAGCGCAAGCGTGGTGCCCTCTGCCAGCACAGAGCCGGGCGCGTAGCCGCGTCGCCGTATAAAGCCTTCGTTCACTGCATCGAGCGTCATATCGTCCACGCCAGGCAGCTTCTGTGCGTTCGCCCGCTCAATGAGTTCAGCTATAGTCGAGCGCCCGTCGCCGGTAACGGAAGGATAGGCAGATTCGAGAAAGCCGATCAGTGTGCCGCCGACGCAGGTGGCGCGACAAAGGTTTCCTTCTAGATATTCTTCTACGGTAACGAAGGCGCTGATCTGCTTTACGCCTTTGAACGCTTCTTCAAGGTCTTTACTAGTGCGCACATTCGGATACGTATGGCGGCCATTGCTGCCCGTGCGCGGCTTTACGCAGGCGGTACCTACCGCTTCAAGCGCGCGCTCTGCATCAGAGAAGCCTGATACGCCGAAGCGCTTAGGCACGGGCAGATCAGCACGTTCCATCTTCTCCTTGAAAAGCACCTTGTCGTCCATGCAGAGCGCGCGTGCGTCCGGAGAAAGGGGAAGGCTGCGGAAGAACTGCGTCGTGCGGCCATGGCGCACGCGGAAGAGGTCGGTAGGCATGCCGGCCAGCATGAGCTGCTGCATGCGTATGCCGCGGCGGGCGGCTTCTTGCCACAGGAGCTTTGAGCGCGCGGAAACGGACGTCTCGGGATCATCTGAAAGACGTATAAGGTGCAGGCCTCGGGCAACATGGAAACAAAGAGCGCCGGCAACGGAAACGATCCTTTCTGCCGCGCGCATGAGGAATGAATAGAAGGGGATCCGATAGACGGGGACTCGCAGGGTCGCGGCATCTGCGAGCGTCCCGAGCCAGAGAGACATATGAGAAGCGGGGACGCCGACGCAGGCAGCGCACTCTTTTGCAGGAGAGATCGAGGACATGCTGTAGAGATACTATAACGAACATTCAGCAAATTCTGAACATGCCTTCACCATCTACATAGGTTGATGGGGTATACTTATACTTGATTCGATCCGTCGAATCATTGCTAGCCGATAGGTAAGCATAGGCCGCTGCGCGAAAGCGCGCGGAACTGCTTTTCTGTCTTAACCTACCCTGATATGCCAGAAGAAACACAGAACACGAATCCTACTATGGGCGAGAATGCTGAGGAGACGGTAGTTACTCCTCCGACCGAACCTATGACGAACGACGGAAATCAAGGCGCAGCTCCTGCACAGGAGGCGCAGACCGAGGGCGAGAATGCTGCGCCGCAGCAGTAGTATCCGATCTTGGCGATAAAAAGAGAGCGGGCCGCATAGCGGTCCGCTCTCTTTTTATCGCTACGCTCCGCGCGTCTTACGCCAGATATAGATGTCTTCGAGCGCCTTCACCGCATCGCCTGCCGCGATGTTGTTCTGATGGTAGAGCTCGTCTGTGCAGTCGCCGGCCGCCCAGACTCCCTCGATGCTCGTGTGCTGATCGCGCGGGTCGGTCACGATACGTCCGACCTCGTCCAGCTTCACGAGGTCCTTAGCGAAGCCTGTGTTCGGCACGACGCCGATCTCCACGAAAATACCGCTTACGGAAAGCGTCCGTACCTCTCCGGACTTCAGGTCTTTGACTGCGAGCCCGTTCACGAGCTTCTCTCCGAGCACCTCTACCGGCTCGGTTTCCGTAAGCGCTGTAAAGTTCGGGTGCTCAAGCGCTTTCTGCACGGTGATCTGATCAGCCTTGAAGTCTGCGCGCCGGTGAATGAGCGTAACTGATTTCGCATATGCCAGGAGCTGGAGCGCTGATTCGAACCCTGCATTGCCCCCGCCGATTACCGCCACATCCATGCTGCTGAAGAGGGGGCCGTCGCACGAAGCGCAGTACGTAAGGCCCTTGTGCTCGAAGGCGTCGGCTCCTGGAACGGAAAGCCGCTTCCGTGCCGCGCCTGATGCGATAAGCACAGCGCGCGCAGCGAGCTCGGTGCCGTCTGTGAGTGTTGCAGCAAAGCCTCCGTCAGCCTTCTCGAGCTTTTCAACACGCTTTCCTTCGTGTACGGAAAGTACGTCGCCCTTGTATGCTTCCAGATGATCTTTGAAGGCGGTAATAAGGTCTGCGCCTGGAATGCGCGTCGTGCCGATCCAGTTTTCTATGCCCTCGGACACCGTGCTCTGCCCGCCGATCTCTTCAGCGACCAGGTCGGTGGTAAGGAGCTTACGAGAGGCGTATACGCCAGCGGCGACACCTGCAGGCCCGCCGCCTATAATCAACAAGTCTTTCATCTTGCTAGTATACCTAACTCTCTGCCAATCCGCTTTGTGGGTATAAAAGAGAACGTCCCTGCGTATGCAGGGACGTTCTCAAACATGCAGTCTTCCTACTTCTTGTGGCGACGCAGGAAGCTCGGGATAGCGCCCCATGCTTCGTCGTCTTCCTCCACTGAAGGCGGGGTGACCGGGCGCGCGCTGTCGGCCCGCGGCGTCGCTGTCACGATCGGCTCTTCGCGCTTCGGAGGCGCCTCGCGCACAGGCTCCTTTACCGGTACGTCTTCCTCGTCCGCGGGCTTCTGCGGCGCGCTCTGGGCGGCATCCTCTTCGCTTTTCGCGCCGCGCCCGAGCACATCATTGAAAATGCGGCCGCGCGTCTCTTCCTGCTCAGGCTTCGGCATTGAGAAGAGGCTGCGCTCGAATCCTGCAGAATTGCCTTCCGGCGTCTGGTCGGGGAAGCCGGTAGCTATGACGATGATGCGGATCTGCCCCTTCTTGAGCTTCTCGTCGCGCATGATACCGAATATCACCCGCGCTGTCGCATCGACAGAGTCGCTGATGACCTTTGCGGCTTCCTGTACCTCGATGATGCCCAGGTCTTCGTTTCCGGCAACGACGAAGAGAATGCCCTTAGCGCCTGCGATAGATACGTCCAGGAGCGGGGAATTCACGGCTTGCGCTGCAGCATCCCGTGCGCGGTTGTCGCCTTCGGCGACGCCGATGCCCATGAGGGCAGGGCCGGCGCCTTCCATGATGGTCTTGATGTCGTTGAAGTCAGTGTTGATCTCGCCCGGCGTGGTGATGATGTCAGAAACGCCCTCGACGGCCTGGCGGAGGATCTCGTCGGCGAGCGCGAAGGCGCTCTTCGCGCTCGTGTTCGCCTCGACGATAGAGAGCAGCTTGTCGTTCGGAATGACCAGGTATGCGTCTACCTCTTTCTTAAGGCCGGAAAGGCCCTGCTCGGCTATTTCGCCGCGGTGCGCGCCTTCGAAGGTGAAAGGCTTGGTAACCACCGCGATGGTAAGCGCGCCGATCTCTTTCGCGATCTTCGCGACGACCGGCGCAGCGCCGGTACCGGTACCGCCGCCCATGCCGCAGGTGATGAAGACCATGTCGGAACCCTGGAGCGCTTCCTGGATCTCCTGGCGGGTCTCATCGGCCGCGCGCTGGCCGAGGTCAGGGTTCATGCCCGCGCCGAGGCCCTTGGTGAGGTTCTTGCCGATATGGATCTTGCGTTTCGCGAGGGAGCGGTGGAGGTCCTGGGCATCAGTGTTGACGGCGACGAACTCCACTCCTTTGACCTTCGAGTTGACCATGTGGTTGACGGCATTGTTGCCGGAGCCGCCGACGCCGACGACGCGGATGCGGGCGAAGGTCTCGATTTCAGGGGTTACGCGCTTTGACATATAAATAGAGTGATTTGCCAGGTAATGCCAGCATTATGCTACTAATCCGCCGATGAGTGCAACATTGACGTGATGGATAAGCGTGCTTTCGTTAGGGCATGAACTGCGCGAAAAAGTCCTTGACTGCGCGGCCCACATCGCCCAGAGGCGCCTTCTTCTGCGGTTCCGTGTCTCCGGTAAGCCCCCAGAGAGCCAGGCCGTAGGCGACGGCCCAGGTCGCATCCTTCACCTTTGCATCGGAGGCCAGGCGGATGTCGGCGATACGCGAAGGAAGATTCAGCGCGCCCTTGGCGATGTCGCCTACGGTGCTGTGGCTTGCCCCGCCGCCGGTGAGGATAATGCCTGCCGGAAGAGAGTTCTGCCGGCCGAGCGCCTTCACGTGCTCGTCGATGCGCGCGAACATCTCCTTGAAGCGGGTGCCGACGATGCGGTCTACTTTTCGCGGGGAGTACATGTTTCCGGAAAGCCGCCCCAGCTTTATGCGCTCTGCGTCCTCAAGGGATATCTTGAAGCCGAGGGCGAGATCGTCGGTAATATCGGTCGAGCCGATGGGAAAGATCTTCGTAGAAATAGGATAGCCTTCGTCGTATATCACGATAGAGACGGTTTCTGCGCCGATGTTCGCGAGTACGCAGCCTTTCATCTTCTGATCGCGGGTGAGCGTCACGTTTGATCCGGCAAGCGGAGACGCCATGCGGTCGATGACCTCGATATCGGCATTCTCGACGGCAGCGGTAAGGAGTTCAGCGTGCTGCGAGAGGCAGGTGATGAAGAGGAACTCGCCGTCGAGCTTCGTTCCTTTCATGCCGCGCGGCTCGCCGAGCGTCTTCATGCCGTCTACCTTCCACCCGAGCGGTATCTCGTGCAGTACGGTGCGGTTGAGGAAGCCTGGTTCGGCGGCGCGCCGGGCGCCGTCGCGCACCTTCTCGATGTCGAGGTCAGTGATCACCTGGTCGGCGCGTGAGATCACCGTGTCTGCGCCGCCGCGCGTCTCGTTGAGGGAGACGCCGCCCATTGCCAGGAATGCAGAACGTATAGGAATGCGCGCGACCGATTCGGCCTGCCTCTTTGCGGCGATCACGCTGCCGGTAACCTCTGCAAGGTCGACGACATACCCGTGCCGCATGCCGGCTGTCTCGCTTATGCCGGTACCGATGACCTGGATCTCTGAGCCGTCGGGAGTGTTCACTTCCTCGACGACGACGACCTTCGTCTGCTGGGTTCCGATATCAATGCCGGTCGCGATGCGTCGAGTCATTCGAAAAGGTAGGTGATTTGAAGCCAAAGCGGGCCATGAACGTCCGCTCTCGTTTCTCCATTGTAGCCCCGTGCGGGTAGCCTTTCAAATGAAGCAAGCCGTGGATAAAGAGATAGGCGATGAAATCGGTGCGGGGAATGCCGTACCGCGGCGCCTGCCGCGCCGCGACAGCCGGGCAGATGACGATCTCGCCAGAACGAGATTCACCTTTCGCCGCCGCGCCCGTCTCATACGAAAGCACGTTCGGCACGTACGCCTTGTTCCGCAGCGCCTTGTTGAGGTTCTGCGCGCGGCGTTCGCCCGCAAAGACGAGCGAGACTTCCCAGCCAGGGAGTACGGCGTGCGCGATATCTTGAAAAGGCACGCGAGGCGCAGGGTTCTTCCGCGTAAAGTTCCTGATGTCGAGCGAGGTCATTGGTATAGAGTAGCAAGAAAAGCGCCCCGCATGCGGGGCGCTTTTCTAACAGTGCCGATTAGCGGCGCTTGCGGCCCTTGCGCGCAGCAGGGTCGATCTTGCCGAGCTTCACCTGCTCGTTGTATTCCGCGATGCGTTCGCCGCGGACCATAGCGCGCATGTGCTCGACGTTCTTAGACTTCTGGCGCGAGAAGTAGCGGCGGTTGCGCATCGCGCGGACGAGGCCGAGGCCCTGTGAGCGTCGGGAAAAGCGGCGGATGAGCGATGCCGCGCTCTCGTTCTTGCTGCGGCGGACTTCTATACGGGTTGCGTTCTGCATGATGGAGCGAATCGTAGCACATGCAGCTATCCTGTGTCCAGTTTCGGTGCTATCCTGTGCACAGGAACGGTGGAAAGCACAGCTAAGGAGGTGTCCATGATTATGGGTCTGAGCACTATTCGAGAGGATCACGTTCCTTCTATGACGGAAGTCCTCGGAATCTTCGGAGGCAATCATACGCCGCTTTCGCCGAGTGCGATGCTGAAGACGCTGGAAACGGGAACCCCAGGCCGCACGAGGGCAGAAGCGCAACGCGGCATGCAGCGGGCGCTCGACGGGAATCATATCCGCTTCACGACGCAACTGCTCTTCGAACCCTGTTAGGCGATGTATACGACGCGCCCGCGAGTCCTAGGACTCGCGGGCGCTCTCTCATCGCACGCTATTCGCTACGGCATCGGCACGCTCTTCAAGTGATCGACGAGCGAATCGAGCGGGATGAAGGTTTCCGTGTAGCTGGCGCGGTGGCGCAGGATGACGGAACGCTCCAGTGCTTCCTTGCGCCCCATGATGAGAAGGTAGGGCGGATTCAGCTCCTCTGCTTTCCGCATCTGTTCCGTAAGCGACTCTATCCCGATGGCTTGAGTGAGGGGGATATGCGCCTTGCGGAGCGTATCGGCCATCTTCATGCTCTCTCGCTTCGCCTCTTCGCCGATGTGTACGAACACGAAGCGCGGGCTGCTTTCCTTGAGCGACGGAACAGGCTTCTTCGCTTCTGTGGTAAGGCGGATGACGGCGCCGATGCCCGGTACTGCCGACTTGAAGAAGGGGCGGGAAAGTTCGTGATAGCGGGAACCCCATGCCTGCACGCCTTCGCTTCCGACGACCTCGAAGCAGGTCTCTGTCCAGGTAGTGCCGCGCGAGAGGAGTTCCGGCGCAAGCTCGTACCCAGTCTCGCTGCTCTCTAAGTATTCGATGACCGCTTCAAGGTGCTTGCGGCTCGCCTCAGAAAGGTGGTCTGTGGGGGCCGGCAGGCTTTCTGCCTCCATCCGTGCGAGGAGTTCCGCCGCCTCGAAGACGTCGCGCTTGGCGCACGAGACGCAGGGTTCAGGAAGCGTTGCTCCGTACCTGCGGAAGAAGGTGCCGAGTTCGCGGGCGAAGCGGCCGCGCGTCTCCTTGTCGCCCATGCTGTTTATGCGCAGCGAAAGCTCATTCTTAGTAACATCCTGAAGCAGCGAGTGTACGGCACGCATGAGGACCGCGTCGGCGATGGCCCGGTCGGTGCCGAGCGCATGGAATTGTATGACGACCTGCTTCGGCGCAGGGCGGCCGGGCGCGGCATTCGTATGCCATATGAAGAGCGGTTGGGAAGGCGATGGCAGTATGCCCGCATCGCGTACGTGCTTGAAAAATCCCGCGACTTCCCGCGCGACAGGATCGAGCGCATCAAGCTGGATGCCGTCAGGGTACGGCGCGCGGGAAGAGAGTTTCTTTGCAGTGAGCGAGGAAAGGGGAGAAAAGCCGTAGTAGCTGCCGATCGCCGCAGCGCGCTTCAGGACATCGTCAGGCTTAAACGTAGTGCTCATTGTGGTAGGGATACGTCTCCAGGATTAAAGCCGAACTCTCCCGCCGGCAGGAGCCGCAGGAACGCCCGTCCCATGATGTCTTTCTCAGGAAGGAGGCCCCACACGCGCGAGTCGGAGCTCTTCGGGCGGTTGTCGCCCATGACGAAGTACTGGTCGGGGCCGATATGCGTGCTCTGGGTATAGGTCGCGTCGTCCTCGACGACGTAGGGTTCTTCGAGAGGCAGTACGGTTCCGTCAGGCTCCGTAATGGTCACATTTCCCTGCGTGATGCTGATAGTCTCGCCCGGAAGGCCGATAACGCGCTTTATGTAAAAGATTTTCGGGTTGCCTGGGTAGCGGAATACGATGACGTCGCCGCGGTGCGGCTCATGGAAATGGTACGAAAGCTCGTCGACGATGAGGTAGTCGCCGCTCTCGAACGTCGGGTGCATGCTCTCTCCTTCCACGACGAAGGGCTGCGCGACGAAGAGCCGGATGGGGAGGACGATGATGATCGCCAGCACGAGGAAGATCGCAATCTCTTTGAGCGCGCTTCCGATGAGCTTCATGCGTTGCATTGTACGCTTACTCGTTTCGAGCGCAAGTATGGCGGCCGAGAGTGTTCTGTTCTTGCTCGCTGCAGAATATGTCGATGCTTCCGCTCGCGGCGAACAGAACACTCTCGGCTGTCCTCCCACGCACGCCTAATCTGCTATGATGCATATATCATGGCGACGGTGATCGTGGGGTTGGGGAATCCGGGAGGCGAGTATGCGAAGACGCGGCACAACGCAGGCCGTATGGCTGTCGAAGCGTACGCGCGCGCTGCAGATTTTGAGGACTTCTCGTTGCGGAAAGCGGCGAATGCGCTTTTCACCGAGGGAATGATAGACGGGGAAAAGGTGCAGCTCGTCCTTCCGGACGTATTCATGAACCAGTCGGGGAAAGGAGTGACAGCTTTCGTAAAGTCGGTAAAAGCGGCGAAAAAGCTCTTGGTAGTGCGCGATGACCTTGATCTGCCCATCGGTACGGTAAAGATGACGGTCCAGGGGCGTGGAAGCGGCGGGCACAAAGGAATCGAGAGCATAATGCGCGCCTTGAAGACCAAGGAGTTTGCGCAGCTGAAAGTCGGTATCTCGGGCGCAACAGCCAAGGGGCGCGTGAAGAAGCCTAACGGCGAGGAAAAGGTCGTGAATCACGTCATAGGGAAGTTCTCCCCTAAGGAGCAGGAGGTCTTGAAAACGGTTTTCAAGAAGACGAATGATGCGATCGAGCTCTTTGTGACCGATGGAATCGAAGCCGCGATGCTTGCCGCCAACACCCGTACCTAGCTTGTAAAAACAGGGAAAAGAGGTACTGTAAAGGATGGAGAAACCGCTAGCACGAAAGGAACTGCGATGCGCAAGCCTGTTTTCGCAAAACCGCCGTGCATCGTACGGTTTTGCTCGAAGAAAGAGTATTTTGCCTTTCTGAGGAAATATCACATACCGTACGAAACGTGGAGTAAAGAGAGCCGCCTGAAGGCATGGAAAGAGGTCAAGGAGTGCGACGCTGTCTATAGCCTCGACAATGTGCACGGTTCCGTCTCGATACCGGTCCGGTGCATAATCGTGATCACGGCTCGCGTCGTTATCGACCATCCGACGCTCGGCCGGCTGGCTCTCACGGAATTTGTCCGGAAGGGCAATCGATATAAGCCGCGCCGGCAGGAAATACGTCCTTTGTTGACCGAGAAGCGGCGCCGGCAGCAGATCGGCTCGTCTTTGAGCGAGAAGGCGGTGCTGTATCCGGATACCGGTCAACCGCTCGAGACCCCCGCAGAGACGCTCGCACGCTGCCTCTGGCAAGAGACGGAAATATTCGTTCCGCGCAAAGAGCTCAACGAAGACAACCTGCTCTTTGAGCCGGAAGAATCACGGAAAGACGATCTCAAATATATAAGCCAGGAATTCGGCGAGGGCGCTCGGGATGTCGAGCTGGATGACGAGCCGACCAAGAAGTACCCAGGGCTCCCGACCTTCCGTCAAGTCGCTCGGTTCAACCTGACGCTCCCCGCGTATCACTACCGGAAAGAGGGCCACCAGGACGCTGCGACCAAGTACTTCTCATTCTGGCGCTCGGTGCACGAAAAGGGTTCAGTAGACCCCTTGCCCGTGGATCAGGTACTCAGAATGAGAAAAGCCTCCGCATGATAACCGCGGAGGCTTTTTCTATGCTCTTGAGATCGCTTACTTTCCCTTCTTAGGGCCTGCGTACGTGAGCGTCATGCGCTGATCCTTCGGTTCGAAGAGCGCGATGACGAACGGGTACGTCTTGCCGAGCTCGAGCGTCTCGCGGAGCTCTGTCGGCGTGGCGAATTCGCTGATGTGCACGAGACCGGCAACGCCTTCCTCGATAGAGGCAAGAGCGCCATGCTTGTTGT
Organism: uncultured Candidatus Saccharibacteria bacterium; assembly: GCA_964404565.1. Lineage (GTDB taxonomy): Bacteria > Patescibacteriota > Minisyncoccia > Phycocordibacterales > Phycocordibacteraceae > C7867-001. Next base: position 9,645 of record CAYOKK010000002.1, on the reverse strand, counting down.
ACTTGATGATGACGCCGGAGACTTCCTGGCCCTTCTTGTACGTGTCGGCAGCATGCTTCCAAGGATTCTCCTTGAGCGCCTTGATAGAGAGGGAGACCTTGTCGTCCTTGATCTCGATGACCTTCACCTGGACGCGGTCGCCGACCTGGTAGAGCGTGCGCGGATCTTCCACGAGGCCCCAGTCGAGCTCGCTGATGTGCACGAGGCCTTCGAGTCCCTGCTCGAGCTTCACGAAGACGCCGAAGTCCACGGCACCCGTGACCTCGCCTTCAACGACATCGCCTACCTGGTACTTGTCGATGAGATTCGTCTTCTCTGCCTCTTCCTCGCCGCTCTTCTCAGAGAAGATGAGCTTGTTCTCCTTAGGGTCCGCAGTAATGATGCGGACCGAAAGCGGCACGCCCTGGAGCTTCAGGAGCTCGCCGAAGATCTTGTCCTTGTCGCCCTCTGGGACGCGCGGATAGTGCTCCTTGGAGAGCTGGGAAGCAGGGAGGAAGCCCTTGATGCCCTGCCAGGAAAGGATGAGGCCGCCCTTGTTCGCCTCTTCAACCGTGAGGGTATAGGTGGTGCCGTTCAAGATAGCCGCTTCCGCCTCGCCCCAGATAGCTGCCTGGCGCGCTTCCTTGAGGGAAAGCTCGATATAGCCTTCGATACCTGCGGGATCGACGACCTTTGCGGAAATGGTGTCGCCCGGGTTCGCCTTGCGCAGTACGTCTGCAGCGTTCAGGTATTCGCGGCCGTAGATGATGCCTGCGCCCCATGGCGGGAGGTCAACGTACAGGCGCCCGCGAACGAGCTCGATAATCGTTCCTTCGACCACATCGCCAGGCTTCGGGAGCGCCTTGATGTTCTCGGCGAACTTTGCCATCGGATGGCTTTCGTCGATGTGTACCGAGGAAATGGTAGATGGCGCCGTAGGTTCAGCAGCCAACGTTTCTTCTTGCATTACGTAAATTGCGGGGCGCCTTGTGTGGCAGGTACTGGCTGGGATCCGCAGGTATTCTCTCGGATGCCGACTGCCAGGGATAGCCTGCGCGCGTCTAATATATGCGCCCGCGCGATTGAGGAACCATACCACGCAAGGCAGTAAAAAGGAATAGAAATGAAATGGGTCCGTTTACCTGTGAGGGTAAACGGACCCGGTTGAGGCTCTCGCTAGGCGAGAGCGGGTTGGAGGAGGGCGGCGCACCGACGATCAGGCGATCGTGCGGCCGGCGCCTGGCGTCGCGGTCGATTTCACCATATACAGCGCATACACGGTGATGCCGTCCGCCGGACGGTCGCCGCGCTGGCTGCGCGCAGTCGCGATGTTGTCGATCGCCGTGTTGTTCGTCCGCGCATCGCGCGTCGACGCTGCCGTCTTGCTGCTCATCTCGCCCGACTCCGTGGCGATCCGTTCGGTCGCGGAGGCCAGGGGCGAGATCGCCATCGTGACGAGCGCAAGGAGCGCTGTCGCGATGAATGCGAAAGGTCGCAATCGCATGTCGTCCTCTCCTGTGTGGTACATGCCAGCTATCTTTAGGGCCGAATACCCTAAGACCTGACGAAAGAAAGATACCACAAATCGAACTACATTGTCAAGTTCCTCTAACTGTGGTGTGGATAAAGAAAAAGCCCGCAGAAGCGCGGACTTTGTCGGAAAGAGCTGCGGCAGATATGAGCTGAGAAAATAATAGAGGGATACAGAGGGAGTAGGCGCATTTTCCTGATACGTCTACTCCCTCCGGGCTCCGTCGTACGATCCGAGATGCGACTTAAGGAGTCCATTGATGATGGCGATTGCCTATATCGGCAATCAGTGACCTCCGCCTTTCATATGCTTCTCCTCTGCTGCTGAAGGTGATACTGCATGCTGCGCAACACTTGCGCGGCACCTTTAGAGCCTAGCACAGGTACGTACATCGGCACGTTTTATCCTGGTGTGCCTGTGCATAAAACATGATAAAATGAAGGAATCATGATAATCACGCATCACGGGGCCCAGTGCTTCAAGGTGACCTTCGGGGACCTTACGCTCGTCTTCGACCCCGTATCCAAGGGCGGTACGCTGCCGGCCGTACGTTTCGGCGCAGACATAGCGCTCGTGAGCCGGAATCATCCGAATATGAACGGGGCTGATGAAGTTTCTTTCGGCGGCAAGGAGCCCTTCGTTATCGCTGGTCCGGGGGAGTATGAGAAGGACGGGATCACGATCCGCGGATTCCTGACCAAGAGCGAGTACGGCTTGGCGAAGGGCCAGGAGCATGCCGTGAATACCATATATAGTGTCGAGCTCGAGGGCATGACCCTCGTGCACCTGGGCGCGCTGTCAGACACTGCGCTGCCGGCAGACGCGAAAGAGGCGATCGACGAGATAGACGTGCTTTTCGTACCGGTCGGGGGCGACGGCGTGCTCGATGCGGCGGCGGCTAGCAAGCTGGCGACTATGCTCGAGCCGAAGGTGGTCATTCCGATGCACTGGAGCGGCGTAGGGGAGCCGAAAGCGCTCGACCGGTTCCTCAAAGAAGAGAGCGAAGAAGCAGAGACTGTCGACAAGCTTACGCTCAAGAAGAAGGACATGGCCGGGAAAGACGGTGCTATCATAGTAGTAACGCCGTAGCATATAGCGCTTATGAAGGATTTCATCACGCGACTGAAGCAGAAGCCTGAACCTGTGCGCCAGCGGATCGCGGTAGCGACGAGCGCAGGCGTAACCGGCCTTATCGCCGTGGTTTGGGCTGGTACGATGGCTGCGTCCGGCACGTTCGCGCTCGGCACGCCTGAAGCTGGTTCCGCAGCTTCAGAGCCCGATGCGTTCGCGCTGTCTGGCACGAACGTCGAGTCGAACTTCTCGCAGCTCATGGGCGCGGTCGGCGCCGCCACGGGCGCGACGAGTTCAGAGCCGTCTCTCACCATCATCGACGGGCAGACCTCTTCTTCCTTCGATACCGCGCCCGCCGTGAACCCGTCTGCGACCGTTATTCCTTTTTAATACACAATGGCAAAGAAACCCGCACCAGCTCCTGAAGAGCGCCCGGCAGGGCAGACTATCATCGACCAGCCCATCGCGGCTGAGATGCGTTCGTCGTACCTGGATTACGCCATGTCCGTCATCACCTCGCGCGCCCTGCCTGACGTGCGCGACGGCCTGAAGCCGGTGCACCGCCGCATCCTCTACGCCATGCGCCAGACCGGCCTCACGCCGACGGCGAAGTTCCGCAAGTCCGCGACGGTAGTCGGCGAGGTGCTCGGTTCCTACCATCCGCATGGCGACGCTTCCGTCTACGACGCGATGGTGAAGCTCGCGCAGGATTTCTCGACACGGTATCCGCTCGTGCAGGGTCAGGGAAACTTCGGCTCTATCGACGGAGACCCAGCTGCTGCCTACCGCTATACCGAGGCGCGCATGTCGCGCATCGCCGAGGAGCTGCTGCGAGATCTCGAGAAAGATACTGTTGACTGGGCGCCGAACTTCGACGGCAGCAAGCAGGAGCCGACGGTGCTTCCTGCAGCAGTCCCGAACCTCCTCTTGAACGGCGCGCTCGGCATTGCGGTGGGCATGGCCACGAACATTCCGCCGCATAACCTGCGGGAGGTGGTCGAGGCGACGACGCATCTCATCGACAATGAAGGCGCAACGACGGAAGACCTGCTCCAGTTCGTAAAAGGGCCTGACTTCCCGATGGGCGGCATCGCGTTCAACCAGGCAGACATCAAGCATGCGTACACGAACGGGAAGGGCGGCGTCGTCGTGCGCGGCGAGGCTGAGATCGTCGAGGACAAGAAAGGAACGAATATCGTCATCACCTCGATACCATTCCGCGTGAACAAGGCGGATCTCATCACGCGCATCGCCGATCTCGTGCGCGACAAGAAGCTGGAGGGAGTGAAGGACCTGCGTGACGAGTCCACCTCTGACATACGCATCGTCGTCGAGCTCAAGGGTACGGCGCACCCGCAAGCCGTTCTCAACTCTCTCTACAAGCATACCGAGCTTGAGAGCACCTTCCACTACAACATGCTCGCGCTGGTCGACGGCGTGCCGCAGACCCTCTCTCTGAAGGGAATGCTCGTTGAGTTCATAAAGCATCGCGAGCAGGTCGTGAAGCGCCGCACCGAGTATGAATTGCGCAAGGCGGAGGAGCGCGAGCATATCCTTCTCGGCCTTTCCAAGGCGCTCGACCATATCGACGAGATCATCGCCATCATCAAGAAGTCCAAGGACGTGCAGGATGCATCGCTGAATCTCATCAAGAAGTTCAAGTTCTCTGAGCGCCAGACGGCGGCCATCCTCGCGATGCGCCTGCAGACCCTTTCCGGCCTCGAGCGCAAGAAGATCGAAGACGAGCTCGCCGAGATCCAGAAGCTCATCGCCAAGCTCAAGAAGATCCTTTCGAGCTCGAAGAACATCCGCGCGGTGGTGCGTGACGAGCTCGTCGAGGTTTCTGAGAAGTACGGCGACGACCGCCGCACGAAGATTGTAAAGGGCGGCGTAAAGAACATTTCCGTAGAAGACCTCGTGCCGGACGAGGACAGCGTGCTCGTGCTTACGGCCGGCGGATACGTGAAGCGCACGAACCCGGATGAGTACAAGGCGCAGAAGCGCGGCGGCGTCGGCGTCATAGATATGTCTACCAAGGAAGAGGACGTCGTGACGCACTTCCTCAAGGCATCCGCGCACTGCGACCTGCTCTTCTTCACTGACAAAGGAAAGGTATATCAGACGAAGATGTACGACATCCCAGAAGGCCGCCGCGCGACTAAAGGGAAATCCATCATGAACTTCCTCTCGCTCGCGGGCGATGAGAAAGTGACCAGCGTGCTGGCGACGCCGAAGGGCGCCGCGCGAGACGCGCTCTCGGTCTTCTTGGCGACGGAAAACGGCACTGTGAAGAAGGTGGAGGCGAAAGCGTTCGCCGATGTGCGCCGCTCCGGAATCATCGCGATCAATCTCAAGGATGGCGACCGGCTCGTGTCTGCGTACCTTGCCGCAGCCGAAGACAGTATTTCCATAGTGACCGCGCAAGGCCAGAGCATCCGCTTCGAGGAAGCGGCGACGCGCGCCATGGGCCGCACCGCTGCCGGCGTGCGCGGCATGGCGCTCAAGGGCGACGACCGCGTCGTGTCTGCGGAAGTCGTGACCGGCGACGCCAAGCGCGCGTCGCTCCTGGTCGTGATGGCTAACGGCTACGGGAAGAAGACCGCGCTCAGCGAATACAAGATACAGGGGCGCGGGGGTTCCGGCATAAAGACCGCGGACGTCACCGCGAAGACCGGCGAGATCATCGGCGCGACCGTGCTTACGGATGACGAGCTGAAGGAGCAGGAGATCGTCGTGATCTCGAAGAAAGGCCAGGTCATCCGCATCTCTGCCGATGAGATACCGAGCCTCTCGCGCGCGACGCAGGGCGTGCGCATCATGAAGATGCGCGAAGGGGATGAGATCGCCTCGATGGTCGCGCTGTAGGAGCGCCGGCGCGCACCAGAGACCTCTTCCAAAGAGCCAGTCCTCGTGATACAACGAGGACTGGCTCTTTTATGTGGGGAGAAGCGGGATGAATACCGAAGAAAGCGTACAGGCAGAACATGCAGAGCGCATGCTCAACGCATTGCGTGAAGCTATTCCTGGCTACATCGAGGATGTCGCCAGATACCTCATCGCAGTGGCGCGGTTCCGGAAAGCCGGGCCTGTCGAATGCGAGTACGGCGGCGTCGTCCTCCGGGTCGACGAGTCCAGCACGGTGAGGGATGTGCAGGCAACCTTCGAACGCGAGGCGCTGCTGCGCATGTCCGTACGGACGGGCTCGCACGCGCAGCGAATCGCCGAGCGCGAGAGTATCGGACCTCGGCCCATGCGTGCGCTCTTCGCGCCGCGCGGTTCTCTTGCGCCGTCGACGGGAGATTTGTTCTGAAGACGCGTGCTGCTAAAATCTAAAATGTTGATGGGGCCGTCCGAAGGACGGCCCCTATGGTATTTTATACGTAATGAACTTTGCAGACCCGAAGAGCAACGTGCTGCAGCTCGGCTTGCGCGAGGGTATGCGGGTCGCCGATCTCGGCGCAGGCTCCGGCCACTACAGCCTCGCGGCGGCAGGCGTCATCGGTCATGACGGGCGCGTATACGCCGTCGACCTTCAAGAAGATGTGCTCAAGCACCTCGTCGATTCTGCGCGACGCATGGGGCTGCGCAATGTCGAGATGGTCTGGGGCGACATCGAGCGGCGCGGAGGAACTAAGCTGCGCGACCATTCCATGGACGCGGCGATCCTTTCGAATGTCCTCTTCCAAGTCGATCAGAAGAAGGATCTTAGTGCCGAGGTGTTCCGTATCCTGAAGCCGGGAGGAAAGCTTCTCGTCGTGGATTGGGCGGGCGCATACGGCGGCATGGGGCCGCATCCGGGCCAGGTCGTTTCCGAGCATGCTGCAGAGGAGCTTTTCATCACCGGCGGCTTCCATAAGGTGAAGGACTTCCGCGCGGGTGCGCACCACTATGCTATCGTCTTTACATCGCCTGAATGCTGATTTCTCACGAATATGTCCTCGATGAAGCCATTTCAGATAATCCTGCTCGTCGTCTTCGGCTTCTTGCTGCTGCTCGGGCTCGTCCTCTTCGCCAATTTCGGCGGCTTCGGCAGCTCGTCTTCGAACGTCGGATCAGTGACGATATGGGGAACGCTGCCGCAGAGCAGCATGACTCCTGTGCTGAACGCGCTGCGTTCACAAAGCCAGGACTATGCGGGCGTGACGTACGTACAGCGCCAAGAGGGAACGTTCGACACCGACCTTGCTGAAGCGATCGCATCGGGCAGCGGTCCCGATCTGGTGCTCATTACCCAGGAACAGCTCGCCACCGAGCAGAACAAGCTCATGGTCGTTCCGTTCTCTGCTATCTCAGAGCGCACGTACCTTGATTCGTACCTTCCGATAGACGAGCTTTTCCTCGCTGCTGACGGTACGTACGGCATTCCGCTGGCTGTCGACCCGCTCGTCCTTTTCTATAACCGTACGATGCTCTCTGCAGGTGGCGTCGCGACTCCGCCGACCTCGTGGGAAGCGGTAACCGGCCTGGCCGAGCGCCTAAGCCAGACCTCTGGCGGAGCGGTAGCGGTGAGCACGATTCCGTTCGGCACGTATGAGAACGTCGAGGATGCGCGCGCCATCGTTTCGCTCTTGCTGCTCCAGGCAGGGAATCCTATTACGACCGTTTCCAACGGGGCTATTCAAGGCCAGCTTACGAATGGCGGCTCTTCGGGCGTTGCGCCGGCAGAATCTGCTCTGGCGTTCTACACGCAATTCTCTGACCCTGTTAAGACGGTATATTCTTGGAACCGCGCCATCTCTTCCGCACGGCAGGCATTCTTGGCGGGAAATCTTGCTTTCTATCCGGGCTTCGCTTCCGAGCTCCCGGGGCTTGCGGCGGCGAATCCGAATCTCGACTTCGATATGGCGCCGATACCGCAGCCGCAGACGAGCGCGCAGAAGCTCACCTACGGCAAGGCATACGCCTTTGCGGTGCCGAAGGCGTCGAAGAATATCATCGGTGCCGAGACGGTCGCCTTCGCGCTCGCGAATCCCTCGCTTGCCGCTACGGTCGCCCAGTCGCTCTTCATGGCACCGGCAACCCGAGCATCGCTCACGCCTGCTGCCGACGACCGCTACGCACCCGTTTACTATCCGCAGGCGCTCATCGCGCGCGGCTGGCTATCCCCATCGCCTGCCGACACAGACCGCATCTTCAGTACTATGATTAGCTCTATAACGAGCGGGCGCACGACCATCGGGCAGGCGCTCAGCGAGGCTAACCAATCTATCGATGCAGCGTTCTAGTACATATACGATGCGGTCACTTACGATATCGCTGCTGATGTTTATGCTCGCGATAGCCGGGACCTTCTCGATTGCAACACCCTTGCACGCAGCGCAAGGAAATTCTTCTCCGCTCCAATCACAAACAGTCGGACCTAACACGTCAGATTCTGATGCTGCGGGTATGCAAACTAGCGGTCAAACGCTCGCCAATCCGCTTAAATTCAATTCGCTCGATGAATTGCTCGATGGCATCCTAGCGGCGGTCATAAAGCTCGGAAGCGTCATCCTAACGCTTGCTCTTATCTGGACAGGATTCAAGTTCGTCGCGGCGCGCGGAAATGAGGAGAAAATCCGCAGCGCGCGCACGGCGCTCATGTGGACGGTCATCGGCGGCCTCATACTCTTGGGCGCGACGGCTATAAAGGAAGTAATAACCTCGACTGTCGGGTCGCTCACGCCATAAGTATGAAGCTGTATCGTCGCGTATGGATTGGTGGAATAGCGCTTCTGACAGCGATACCGCTGGCTACGGAAGCGAGAACGTTCAAGGAAATCGTCGATAAAGAGATCGCGCCGCTAGGCGACAAGCTCATCGAGCTCCTCTATGCGCTCTGCTTCATCGTCTTTCTCATCGGCATGGTTCGGTTCTTTTTCTCCCACAATGCGGAGAAGCGGGATAGCGGGAAGAAGTTCGCCATCTACGGCATCATCGGCCTGTTCGTGCTCTTCGCCGTCTGGGGCATTGTGCACGTACTTCTGAATATACTTACCGACTTCGCCGCGTAACCGGGATATACTTTGCGTATGGATAAACTCACGTCATTCGCTACGGACATCGTAAATTTCATCAACAATGTTTTAGTGCCGCTCATATTTGCGGTCGCCTTCATCGTCTTTCTCTTCGGCGTATTCCGCTACCTTATTGCAGGAGCAGCGAATCCCGAAAGCCGTAAAAACGGTCAGCAGCTCGTCATGTATTCGCTTATCGGCTTTGCAGTGATGATTTCGGTTTGGGGCTTAGTGAACCTTCTCGTAGGGACGTTCGGTTTCGATTCAAATACGCGTCCGTGCCTCCCAACGTTCTCTGGCGATGGTAAGTGCAATAACGGGGGCAGTAATACGAACTCAGAGCCTACCAACCTGCTTCCCGAGCAGCCAGTCGATCCGAACTTCCAAGGAATATATTAGCTGTCCACAGGCAGACAGGGAGCGCATTGACTCGCCTATAGTCTAGTTCTATCCTTAAGGAGTACTATTCACCGAATCCGCATATTATCTATGAAAAAGTTCGCCCTTGCCGGCCTCACGTTCTTCCTCCCGGCTCTCGCCTTCGCGCAGTCGACCAGCAACACGGTCGATAGCGCGCAGGAGCTCGCGGTGTACGTCACCGAGTTCATCAACAACATCATCGTGCCGCTGGTATTCGCGCTGGCATTCGTCGTCTTCATCATCGGCATCTTCATGTACTTCATCGCCGGCGCGGCGAATGAGGAGAAGCGCGCGAAGGGTAAGCAGATCATGATCTACGGCATCATCGGCTTCTTCGTGATGATCTCCATCTGGGGCCTCGTGCACATCCTCACGGGTACCATCCGGCTCGACAACTCCGTGCCGACTCAGGGCAACGGCCTTCCGAAGGCTGACCTCCCGGGCTAAGGATTCGTTCTCCTCAGTTTTCCAGAAGGGCCGCGGCTTCGCCGCGGCCCTTCTGCTATCATTATCAGCAATGGACACTTTCGATACCTTTCTTGAGAATATCAAGACCGAGATACTTGACCCGCTGATCACGCTTCTTGCTCTCGGCGCATTCATATTCTTCGCCTTCGGCATCTTCGAGTTCATTCGCGGCGCAGACAA
>CAYOKK010000001.1:5673-53661 GCA_964404565.1 uncultured Candidatus Saccharibacteria bacterium | reverse complement strand
CGCAAACCAGTTCAGGTTGATGTGCGGCGGCGGGTCCCCCTTGTCCCCCACCTGAATCGCCTCCGGCTGCTGCGGAAAAGCGGCCGGCCGAATGTACCGGGCATTGGTCTTTTCGGCCACTTGCTGTGCCGCGCGGTACTGGAAACCGGCATGCTGCCGGTCGCCGTCCAGTTTGATTTCGCCCCGGCGGCTTTCGAGCGTCGTCTGCCAGTCGATCTGCCACCCGTAGCCCGGCGCCTTGTCGGTCGGCAGCTTACGGACGCTGACGGTGCGGGTTTCGACAATCACCGGCTTCCCCTCGGCATCGTTCCAGTGGATTTCGGCCGTCATCGAAGCCTGCTTGGCGTCGGCTCGCTTCTCCTTAAACGCCACGTGCTTCAGGTGCGCGCCGTTCTTGCAGTGCCAGAAGTCGAGTTCCTTGCCGTCGAACTTCGTCTTGTTCCATCCCACAAACAGCCCGCGATGGTGCGTAAACTGCCCCCCCGGCCCCTTGGTAATGATCTGGTCGCTGCCGGGACCGAACACATGATGGTAGACCTTATAAGTTTCGTGCAGCCGCTCATCGCTCGATGCGTCGTAGGCGTGCATATACCGCAGCACCGGCTGTTCGCCGTAGACAAGATCGGTCATTCCCGATTCGGGACCGTCGACCCAGCGAAAGGCCTTTTCATCGGCGGCCTGCACCGCTGCCGAAAAACCTGCCAGCAGCAGGCCGGCGCACAGGGAAACGCGAAGAAACGGCATTGTCGGCCGGCAAATCATGCACGAACTCCTACAGGGTGTCGATCGAAGAAAGTATGGCGCATGGCTCAATTGAGCTATATAAGACCGATTCTTTGAGTTGATCAGGAGAGAGCTTCTTTTGAGCGTCAGATAATACGAGCATCTCGGCGTGCATATATACTGCATTCTTCTCAAGAGACTCGTTATGGCGTTCGCTTATAACGGAATTCTTGTGTACCAATATAGATCCGAACGGGAAATCAGCCAGCCTTGAACCATCCGCTGCAAGTTCAATGCATCGGCGGATGTAGAACTCATCATTTGGAATACGAAGCTTCATAGAAGCTTTTTCCTAGCGCTTTCAACAAACTTCTCCGCGTTGAGCATATCTGACTTACTTATCGCAGCACGCTTTCGTGCGCTGTCATCAGTGAATACAGTGTCTCTTGAGCCGTCTTTTGAATAAAACGTGGCGCGCGCGAGCATCGCGTCTTTTTCAACAACGTTCATATTGAGTGAGAATGATCTATCAATTATTCGCGGCAGATTATTTCGAATATCTTCATAGGATACATAAACACTTCTCTCGTCCTTATGGAGCGCAGCTCGGCTGCAAAAGGCACCAAGGAGTCGTGCCGAATACTCACTATCGCCCATCAGTTGGAGTTCCGATTGAGGTACACCAAGAATCTTTGAGAAAAATGCTTTATTTGTATACCGCCCGCGGAGCCAACCAGGAGGGTCTCGAAGTACTGATTCCAGTACCTCGGCTCCGTTGCGGTGGATGAACATCCAGTTGGTATTCGGGAAGGCGGCTAATATCTCAGCAAGAAATAAAATATTCCAGCTGCGGAACTTTATGAAGAGACGGTCGCAATGCTCCGGTTTGAATAAATATATTGCATTTATAGTTGCTCTTAATAAATCCCATCTTGAAATGTCCTGAGGCAGTATGAGTGACGGATTTAGTATGTCATTTACTATGTTCGGTTCGGAAATCATATAAAACCGATCTACTGCAGCAATCATCTGAGTGGCTAACGTGGAACCACAACGAGACATGTGAAATATGAAATTAGTTCTTTGGGAAGGCGTAGATAAGGCTACATATTTCGCAATAAAATCATAAAGGGGAAGTACGATGATACGCTCATCGTTGACGTTATAGTGAAGAGGTCTCACCAATATATTTTGTTCAGACTCTATCTCCTTACTGACATCGGCCACCCCAAAGCGAGTACTTAATGAGTCGATGAGGAAAGGTTCTCTGAGATTTAATTTCGGAATCTTAGCCAACACCACCCCAATCCCTTCGTCTGTAATATCGAGACAAATCGGTAACGCCACATTCTCGGGCGATGTTTGCATATTGCAAATACTAGTATATATGGGATAATCAGTCTAGGTAGCTCACCCTGGAGGTAAGACGATGCTAAAACGCAGTCACGGGGGAGCAATTGTGGATCTGGGCAATGTAATAATTGCCCATTGGCTCACAAACATCTCCCCAGAGAACTTTCACACTATTGATTATAATTCGATACCTGAGGTGCCTGGTGCGTTTGAAAGTTTGCGCGCGTTAAGCCTTAAATTCACTGGCAATATTACCGTTGTCTATAATGCGACGAATATTGCTGAACAGAAAATAGCAAATTGGCTTGAGGCGCATGACTTCTTCAACCGCACCAATATTTCAAGGAAACGGGTTATACGATCAAGAAGTGGCCGCGATAAAACCCCTTACCTCCAGCAGGAGAATGGGGTCCATCAAGGCACGACTATCGTAATAGACGATCGCCTTGAGGTGCTTAGCCACTTTGTGGGCAAGGCACCCAACTTATTCCTATTTCATCCTCAACCGCAAGAGATTGAGGTATTTAGGGAAACAGGAGCATTGAATCATGTGAAAGTTGTGCATTCATGGTCCGATATACTTTCAGCTCGCCATTCTGATTGATGGCGAGCTGTTCTCTTAGGAAGTCGCACCTCGGGACTCTATGCAGAGGGAGGACCGGAATCGAATCGGCCGTGCATCCGCCGCAACCCGGGCCGGAATACGCAACCAAGTATTTAAGCCGCAGAATCAGTAGTTCAATTAGTGCCCCCGCAACACGGTTGTGACGCCAGGAACCAGTACCGTTCCCCCTAAAAATCGGTACGGTATCGGTCCGGGTGTTCATCAGAAAAAGCCAGCGAATACAGCGCTGGCTTTTTCTGTTATGTAGCATTTCCAATGTATATCCAGTTCTATTCCGATTCTCGTGTTCGGAGGAGTTTCGTGTCGTCGTCACAGAGCAGAGAGGCTGATTTTGAGACGGGGGAGGGGAAACGAACTGCAACAACATTGCATATAAGTCAATTCGAGACTCCAATGCGGTTCAAGGAGTTAGCGTAAAAAGCACATGAATGTTAAGTCCATTTATTCTAGGACTATCGGGTATGGTTTATACTTATGCTATGTACATGAGACGAATCCCTGCCGACAGCTTCAGAGTCTTTTCAGCTGCATTGCTCTTGCTTATCAGCTCCGTTCTTCCCTTATCTGCGCTTGCCGCAACAATTACCTGGACCGATCAGACGAGTGCTGGCAGTCGAGAATGGTTCGCAATAACCTCTTCCGCTGACGGCACGAAGCTCGCCGCTGTCGTATACGGAGGCGATATCTACACCTCTGCCGATTCCGGTGCTACCTGGACCGATCGAACGACCGCCGGTAGCCGGAACTGGACCTCCATAACATCTTCAGACGACGGCACGAAGCTCGCCGCCGTCGATAACGGAGGCTATATCTACACCTCCACCGACTCCGGCGCCACCTGGACCGAGCAGACCGCGTCTGGTACCCGGGGGTGGTATGACATTGCTTCCTCAGACGACGGCACGAAGCTCGCCGCCGTCGATAACGGAGGGTATATCTATACATCTGCTGATTCCGGTGCCACCTGGACCGAGCAGACCGCGTCCGGTAGTGGGACGTGGATTTCCATAGCTTCCTCAGACGATGGCACCAATCTTGCGGCAGTCATTCAAGGCGGCGGAGGCATTTACACCTCCACCGATTCAGGTGCCACCTGGACCGAGCAGACGAGTGCAGGTACCCGCAACTGGTACTCCATAACCTCATCCTCTGATGGTACGAAGCTCGCGGCCGTGGTGTATAACGGACTCATTTATACCTCGGCCGACTCTGGCGCTACTTGGACCGGGCAGACGAATTCGGGCATCAAGAACTGGATTTCCATAACCTCCTCAGACGATGGGACCAGGCTTGCGGCTGTGGCGACCGTAGACTATAACTACGCCTCTTTTGACTCAGGCGCGACGTGGGCAGCCCAGACTAGCGCTGGCCCTCGCGGGTGGTACTCCATAACCTCATCCTCTGACGGCGCGAAGGTTGCCGGGGTCGTCAGGGCGGCTGATGTATGGACTGGCGTACTCAGCACGCCGCCAGTCGTCACAACCGATGCGGCCAGCGCTATCGCCTCTACGAGCGCCACTGGAAACGGCACAATCACTGACGTCGGGAATGCTGTGGTCACGGTTCGAGGTTTTGCCTACGGTACGACCACTTCCTATACCGCAACTACCACCGAGTCGGGCAACTTCAGTGCCGGAGCCTTCGCTGCATCGATCTCGGGCCTCTCGTGCAACACGACCTACCATTACGCGGCGTATGCAGTAAATATAGCCGGCACAAGCACGCAACCCGACGCGTCGTTTACAACGAGCGATTGCCCCATCATTTCTGATCCGGCGGACTCCAGCCCGAACTCTCGTTCACGTTCCGGCTCCTCGATCCAGTCTCGGGTCAAGAACCTGATGGATATGGGAAATACAGTGGCAGCGAATGCCCTTAAGGCACAGTGGCCGCATCTTTTTGACGACTCCCAGACTTCTTCGGACGTAACTGCCAGTGCTTCAAGTAGGATGACGGTTCGCGACCTTGAACTCGGTATGACCGGCGCCGACGTGCTCGCACTCCAGCAGCTCTTAAATGCAAATGGGTACCAACTCGCCCTGTCCGGTGCGGGCGCTCCCGGCAGCGAGACTACGTACTTCGGCGCACGTACGAAATCTGCGCTCGCCAAGTATCAGGCGGCGCATGGCATACTGCCTGCGGTCGGATATTTCGGTCCTATCACGCGTGCACAGATAAGATCGACAGGGCTTACGGGGATATGGTGGTAAGCAATGGGGGCGAGAAGTAGCAACCTAATAAGTAAGCCGCAAGACCCTCATTTCAATTCGGACCCTCCCAACAAGAATGACGTAAAAAGCCGCCTCTGGCGGCTTTTTACTAGTGAGAATGCGCAAGGGCGGTCCTTCATACTACCTTAAGAAAGCCTGCGATAAGGTGTTTTAGAGTTCGAATTGAGAACATACCGAAAAACTAACTACTTACGAAACCCATGACTACTAATACTCTTAAAAGAATTATTCCTGCAGCAGCACTGTTTATCGCGCTGCCGGTGGGGGCCTTTGCCGCTACCTATGCCTACGTAGATACGTCGGGCAACGTACGCAGCACTGAAGCTCCTTCTCCTCAGCAGGCTATCGCGACCGCACCTGCGATAGGCATCCATAGCGGCGTGATTCTCCTTGACGGCAGCTCCCTTGAGGACGACCTCGGAGGCGGCGGAACCGTTGACGATACTGATGACATGAATACCGATGATGACAACACCGTCACCATCAACGTCATGAACCACATCTGCGACGAGGATACGCAGACGGTCGACGAGTTCGATTCGTTCGACGGTCCTGACGATAACGACACGACCGACTTCCATGACAAGGTGCTGAACTGCCCGACCGTCGTACTCGATGGCGACAGCTATGTCGACGGCACGGTCCACTTCCCGGAGACGCGTGATTTCAATTTCACGGTCACCGGCGATGACGGCGAAGAGATGACCATCTCTGATGCCGAGTTCATGCCGATGAAGCTCTGCGAAACGGACGTTGACTTCGACGTGAACGGCGACGGCGACATCGATGCCGGTACCTGCCTCGAGACCTCTATGTACTCCTTCGAGGGAGTCGCAGGCGGCAACGTGACCGTTACGGAAAGCGAGACGCCGGGCGACGTCCGCGCGGGCGCGCTCGAGTTCACTCCTGACGCGCTCATGGAGAACGACGACGCTGACACGCTTGTCGACGAGGACGTAGACGACGTATTCAGCGATGGCGATATGACGCTCATGCTCGATACCGACGAGGATTCTCAGGACAACGTCGTGACGCTGCACATCTACAACTTCGTGAACGACTAGGACATAGTCCTGTTAGCAAAGCGCCCCGGCCTTCGGCCGGGGCGCTTTCTTATGAAAAGGTCTATACTGAATATATGCACCGTTCCCGGCTATACCTCAAGAGCGGAATACTCCTTTTCAGCTTCCTTGCGAGTGCGGCGATCTACCTGGCACTTACGCAGAGCATCCCTTCAGGTACGCTCTTGCATATTAAGATCGAGGAATGGTACGGATTCCTTTCGATAGCGTTCCTGTTTCTCGCCGCGCTTGCCGGGCCGTTGTACCGCGTATTCCCGGGCGCGCCGCTCAAGAGCCTGTACTTCGGGTCGCTCGGCGGCTTCGGCATATCAGCCTTCTATTTCGCGCTCCTGCACACGATCGTCGCGTTCTTCTATCTTCTCTACGGATTTGCCGGCATTCCGTTTCTCATACCTGGCGACCTCGTCTCGGCGCTGTGCGGGTTTCTGGCGCTACTCATCCTCGCGCTTCTTGCCGGCACCTCCTTTACCTGGGCGATGAAAGCCCTCGGACCCGCATGGAAAAAGCTCCACCGCTTCGTCTATGTGGCTATTCTCGCGACGCTCATCCACCTGCTTCTCATCGGAAACCACTATGAGAATGCAGGCAGCCTCGCATATCTTGCCACGCTGACCGGAGTGCTGGCGCTTCTGGTACTGCACGCCGCCTCCATTAGGCGGTACCTGGCCGAGGCGTACCCGCGCATGCCGGCGTGGGGATGGAACGCGATCCTGGCCGCTGCAGGACTTATGCTCGGCTATGGACTAGTATTACTGCATTACCTAGGCCATCAGCACACATGAACTATATGAAAAGACTCAGCTATGCCAGGATGGTGCCTGCTATCGCCATGCTCGCTCTTGCCGCCGCGCCGATTTCGGCGACGGCTCACTCGCTGAAGATCGACGGAACTGTAGGTGCGGTGCTGCATCTTTCTCCGAGCGATGACCCCTTAGCCGGCCCCGTGACCTCAGGGTATCTTGAGTTCAAGAGCGACGCGCAGGCGTTCGAATTTTCTGACTATGACATCTCGCTCTCCGTTTCCGCTCAGTCGGGTAACGTCGCTCATGCAATTCCTAAAGAAGACCTCAAGGAGACGTCCGAGAATACGCTCGCATTTTCCTACGCCTTTCCTAAGAAAGGCGTGTACCAGCTTACGGTGGCCGGGGCGCCGCAGGGCGGCGCCCCGGCATTCGAGCTCACGTACGACATTCGCGTTGCTGAGGAGGGCAGCTCTGCGCCGCGCGCGTCGTTCATACAGCAGCATATTCTTCACGGAGCGCTCTTCGGCGGTGCCATACTCATATCTGCCGTGCTCATCATCAGGGATGAGCGAAAGAAGAAGAAAGAACGCGCTTTATTGAAATCGTAACTATCTAGCCCGCCTTTATGATAAAAAAGACACCCTGCCTAATGCTCGCCGTTGCTCTGACGTCCGCTCTCGCGTTCACCCTCGGCACGAGCACGGCTTCGGCGCATGCGGTGGTGAAGCCTGGCGAGGCAGGAGTGGCGGAGTTTCAGTCATTTACCCTCGGCGTACCGTCCGAAAAAGCCCAGGAAACGGTCGGTGTCCGGCTCGTTATGCCCGAAGGGCTCTCGCACGTAACGCCGGTCGTAAAGCCCGGGTGGGAGATTTCTGTACAGAAAGACGATTCAGGCGAAGTGACCGAGCTTGCCTGGACTGGCGGCTCCATACCCGCAGGCTTCAGAGATGACTTCTCCTTCAGCGCGAAAGTCCCTTCCGAGCCGACGGCTCTTGTCTGGAAGGTATACCAGACGTACGCAGACGGCTCGACCGTTTCTTGGAATCAAGATCCTGCTGCCGACAGCGATAACGAATCTGAAGACACGGGGCCATATTCAGTAACTCACGTGATCAACGACCTTGCCGATACGCCGGAGCGCAAAGATTCGATTCCGCGAGTTATTTCCGTCGTGGCGCTCGCCGTCGCGCTCCTCGGGTTCTCTCGAACGGTACGCCCCGGAAGATAGCTCAGTTACGCGGCGGCATAAAGGACATCCGTGTGGAATACGGATGTCCTTTATGCTTCCATCTGCATACGGTGCCGCATTCATCTAATATTTGTTCCGCTTGGTAAATGATAAGAGGGAATAGAAACAATCGCCCCCTCACTTATGACGTCCTCACCTATATTCAGAAAAAAAGCATCGCTGAGTCTCGTGCGCATGGCTATGATGGCGGTCTTCATAGCTGCGTTTGCGCTCTCCGGCACGGCGCCGCACGCCTATGCCGCAAACGCGCCAAACGTACCGACGCCTCCTACGGCCCCGACTCCCGTAACAGAAAGTACGGACGATACAGATGCCACGGATGAGACGGGGAGCACCGGCACGACGGACGGCGATGACCCGGTTACGCCGACCTCGCCCACGTCTCCTGCTGAGCCGGCCTGCCCGACCAGTCCTAGCAGCCCTACGCGACCTTCTTCTCCGGATGGAACGATAGGCACTTCAGGAACCGTAGGCAGCCGTGATACCGATTGCCATAGCGACAGTTCGGGAGGTGATGACGATGATGACGGCGGCGGGAACAACGGCGGGGGCGATGATGATGGCAGCGGGGGAGGAGGCGGCAACGGCGATGGGAACGATGACGATGGAGGTAATGGCGGCGGAGGGGGCGGCAGTGGCGATAACGATAGCAACGGCGGCGGTTCGCATAACCGCAGCGGGAGCGGCGGATCCTCGAACGGAGGCAACAATGGCGAGGTACTCGGCGCCTCGACGTTTGTCGGCTCGTGCGGGCCGCTCCTCACCACGTATATGCGCCAGCATCAGGCGAACGATCAGGCAGAAGTCGTGAAGCTTCAGAATTTCCTGAATCAGGAGCTCAGCATATCTATTCCCGTAACGGGATTCTTCGGCCCGATCACGGAGAGCGCGGTAAACCAATTCCAGCTGAAGTATTCGCATGACGTGCTCGCGCCCTGGATACCGTACGGGCTCCCGAACGAGCATACGCCGACCGGATATGAGTACAAGACGACGCGGTACAAGATAAACAAGATCTACTGCCCGACGTACGATCCTGGATTCCCGACGCTGCCGTAACTGCGTAAAATACATGTGCGATAAGAAAAAGGGCGCTCGTACGAGCGCCCTTAGGATGTACGGTCAATCGTGTACCGTTTCTCGCTTTGCCGCAGGATCCCGAGCAACTTCCTGGTTGCTCTTATATGCGGCAGGCTTGCTTCTTCCGAGCGAAGCGGCGTCCACGAGCGGGAAGAGGTCGTGCCGCAGCGCGTACCGATGGACCTCTTCGGGCCCGCCGGCATTCAGAAGGCGACCCAGCAGGCGCGGGTTGCCCGCTTCGCACGTATCGCCATAGTAGTGCTGCAGCACATCTTCCCAGCCGGTGGTATGCTTGCGCACTGAATCGCCGACGAAGTCCTGGAATGTGTACCAGTACACGCGGTCGATCGCGCCGCTGCGGATACAGTCCGCAGCGTATGCGAAGAGCGCGACTTGAATCCGTTCCAGGTACTCAGGATCGAACCGTTTTTCTGGATCGACAACAGGAATTCCGTACTCCGTAAGCCAGACGTCCGGTACTGCGCCCGCCTTCCGCAGCCGGAATTGTTCACGCCGGATGATATCGCGCACGCGCGCGCATGCGTGTTCCGCTTCCCACATGACTCCCGCTGCGAGCCAGGCATGCTTCGTAGGCGCGGCGCTTACGGCCTTTCGGACGCACTCCGCCTGTTCGGAAATCGGCGGCGACGGCGTGTCGTCGCTCCAGGTACCGCGCAGGTTATGGAAGCCGACTACGTCTACGTAGCGGAAGAGGCCGTAACGGGCGAGGTCTGCAAGCATGTGCCCGCTTTCTTCGTCTACGCCCGCTACGCCGCCGAGCACCACCTTTTTCCCGTGGTGGTGCACGACGAGCGCGGCAGGCGCGATCATGACCGCGAATCGGCGATACCCAGAATCGAGATCGGGCCGCCAGTCAGTCGAAAGATTCCATTCATTCCAGAGTTCGACATGGTCGAATAGATGGCCGTGCTTCGAAAGGAACGTGTCTACGAATTCGGCAAAGCGGATCGGGTCGGCAGGCGGGGCGTTGATCGTGTGCTTTCCGCCATCAGTAAGCGGCGGAGGCGTGTAGGTGATGCGCGGCAGTACCTCGGCGTGTTCTGCAAGCCTTTCGAGATACCACGTTACCCACGCAGGCGCGCCGGGCATGCAGTGCAGATCGCACCACGATACGCCGGTGCATATCTGGCGGATGCCGCGGGCGTGAAGCCGCTCGGCAGCCAGGCGGATCCGTGCCTTTGCGACCGCGACAGCGATCCTGCACGTATCGCCAGACGCTTCAGCTTCCTCGATGGTATGTTCTTCGGCAAGCAGGTCGCCGAGGTCAGGCCGCCTAAGGCACTCATGGTCGATCTTGGCCCAGACTAAGTAGCCGGGCGCATGGACGCTTTGATACGGCGGGAGCGCCGCCAAACGCCTAGATGTAAAAGAACTCCAATCAGTGCGCATGGTGCGTCTCCTGTTTTGTTATTGCTCTTCTAGGAACATACCTGACAGGGCCTGTATCGTGCATGAAGCGAATGAGTTGACAGGATTCGCGCATGAAGCGATAGTCGGTACAGAACATTCGGAGATAGTATCATGCGATCTATATTGCTATTCATGCGGCACTTCGAGAAAGAGCCGCATCCAGGAACCGGTATCGAAGGATTGCTGCGCGACCTGGGCGTATCCGACGAGACGCTGCAGGAGCACGTAGCTGCCTGGAACCGCACTGACCGTCAAAAGGTAGGGCTGAGTGCCGAAGGAAAGCGCCGCGCAGAGAAGACGGCCGAGCTCCTCCCGGCCTACCTCGAGCGTCTCGGCGTTCCGCTCCGGCGAATATTCGTCTCGCCCTATAGGCGTACGCTCGAGAGCGCGGACGCTCTTATCGAGCGGTTTCCTGATATCGAATGCCACGTAGCAGAGGAGCTCGTCGAGCTTGACCCGGGCGCGCGCTGCCTCGGTACGTTCGAAGAGGTGTGCGCTCGGTTCCCCGAATTCGATACGGAAGCGCACGCAGGATTTCTCGATGCCTGCCCTCCTTTCGGCGAATCGCACAGCCGCGTACGCGACTGGCGCGTGAAGATGTTCCTTGAGCGGCTCACGCACTTCGAGGGCGCGACGCTCGTCATGACCCATGCCGGCATCATCGAGTGCGTGCACCAGCTTGCGTACGGAACAAGCGATACAGACGTAGTCGCGAAGTTCGCAGAAAACCGCAGCTGCCGCTTCGGCAGCATGCTCGTCTGCCGGTATGACGCGGCGAACGACCGCTTCGAGCCGATCGCCGACGATCTTTGCCTTTCTGAACCCTCCTTGTGAGGGTTCGTTTTTTACAGCCGGCGCGAAGCGCCGGCATGTCTTTACGCCGTGAGCGATTTCCAGTGCTCGTAGAGCGGCTTGCGTTTTCCGTCACTGGTAACGAGCCCGAAATGATAGGCGGTCGGGTCAGGAGTGCCGCCCGTGTTGATGGCGTCATCCGTGAGCGTGCCCTGATCCTGATCGAGAAGGCAGAACCAGTAGACGCGCTCGGCGGGAAGCTGCCGAACCTCGTCGAAGAACGCCACCTGCTCCTGCTCAAGCTTTTCCGTGTCATGATCCTTCGACGTCTCGGTCGAGAATCCCATCTCATCGAGCCATATCTCGCACGAGCGGCCGAGCCCTTTCAGCAGCGCGCGGAGCGTAGGTATCTCAGAGGAAAGCGGCATCCAGCGCCGGTGCTGGTTTTCCCAGCTCGGAGAATAGTGGAAAGAGATCGCGTCCATGCGCTCAAGCACGCCGCATTCCTCCATGCGGCCAAACCATGCATACGCGAGCGGCGTCGTTCCGCCGAGCACCACGTTCTTTCCGAGTTCATGCGCTGCATCTGCCGCGGGGATGGCCATAGCCGCGAACCTTGAACCGTCAGGATCCATATCCCAGTCCCAGTACGGATTCCAGTTCGGCTCGTTCCAGAGCTGTATCCAGTCGAAGCGCTCGCCGTACCGTCCGATCATCTCGCGCACGAACGCGGCGTACGTCTCGGGCTTTTCGGGCGGATACGACGTCTTCGTCTTTCCCTCTGCGTCTTTCATCGATACCTGCGTCGGCGTATAGAAAAGGGCAGGAAGCAGGCGGAGGCCTGGTACCGCCGCGAGCTGCCCGATGTACCAGTCGAACCACTCCGGGCCGCCTTCGCGCATCCAGTCCGCCCAGGAAAAGAGCACCCGCAGCTCGCGGATAGAGAGATCCTTGCAGATAGCGACGGACCTTTCAACGCCATCCCGGTCTTCGAAAGGAAACCACTGGACAGCGCCGAGAATCATACTGCCTCTTCATTCACGCCGGTCGTAAGCAAGCCGCTTTCCGCGACGCTGGTGAGCTTCTTATCGGCATTCTCCTCTTCAGAAAGCGTTTCTTCGAGCGCGGATACCGAGTCGTCATCGCCTACGGCTTTCGCCCAGGCGATAAGGGTGCCGTAGCGGGCGATCTCAATATGCTCGACTACCTGCGCATCGGCTATGATAGCGGCATCGCGGGTCGCCGCATCCGTGATCATCCGCATGGCCTTCTCGGATTCTGCAAGGAGCGCCTTGAACGCGACATCTTCCTCGGCGCCCGCTTCGCCGTGACGGGCCAGTATGTCCATGAGGCGATCGCGCTGTTCTTCCGTCTCCTGCAGGTGCTGGTCAAGACCTTCTTGAAGGTCTTCGTCAGTCGCGTTCGCTATCATGGCAGGGAGCGCGGCGATAATCTGCTCCTCGACATTCAGCATCTTTCTCAGCTTCATCTTATATATCTGTTCTAAGTCATTCATACGCGTATAGGTTAGTTCTGGTAGTACTCAGCTATAGCAGTACAGCATGGAACGTATAAAGGACGGCTGAAGGATGATTGACGCTACGGAATAAAAGGAGTTTAATCGAAAGTATTCCAAACCGATCGCGCTTTTACTAGAGAGGAGGCTGGAATGAAGATCTTTCACGTTGGAGTCGAGAAGGAGTTACTGGTCTCCCTGAAGGCAAAAGGCTTCTTTTCGCTCACGAACAAGGTGCTCGATGCCGAAGACTTGAAAGACTATCTCGATTCCGAGAAGTTCAATGCCCTGCTCATCGACCTAGACGAGACGCCTTGGGGCGCCTTCGCAGTGCGGTATCTCCGTAGCAAGAGGGTGACGCTTCCGATCGTCGGCCTTACGAAAGGCAACGGCCTGGCAGAATGGCCGGACCAGCGCGCGTACTTTCTCGAGAACGGCGGGAACGACCTTTTCAGGAAGCCGGCCGAACCGCGCGAGCTCGCCGCGGCGATGCGGGCGCTCACCCGCCTCAGCGAGGTGTGCGTCCTGCGCGATGCGTCCGAGTTCCAGAGCGGCGATGCGAGGGTGAGGGTGAACCTTGCCTTCCAGTCCGTGACGGTGAACGGCGAACCGGTTACCTTCACGTCGTATGAGCTGAGAATGGTCATGATGCTCGTCCTATACCGGGGACGCATCTTAAGCCGGAGCGATCTCGACGAAGGGCTGCATGGTATTTTCGGGAACAGCAACGAAAGCAACACGGTCGAGGTCTTTATGGTTCGCGTGCGGAAAAAGCTCCGCGAGTGCCACCCTGATGCTGACGGGGTCATCCAGACTGTCCGCGGCCTGGGGTATCGCATGGCCGACGCGAGCGATGAAGATGCTGCGAAAGTGGCGTAATCGTTATGTACAACTAAAATGCCCGACTCCAAGGTCGGGCATTTATCTTGCGTACGCTCCTTGCGGTTCACTGATCGTTCTACGAGCGAGTGCTACACTATATGCGTACCAGCCCTAAGCTATTTTTATGAAAAGCTCGACTATCATAGGAATCGTACTCGCTCTGATCGTACTCGCCGGCGTAGCTTGGTTCGCGACGCGTCCGGCTGCAGCGCCAAACCAGGAATCATCTGAACAGGGAGGCCCGGCAGAAGAGGGAACGGCCGGCGTCACGGTGACGAATGTGACAACCACAACCACGACGTCTGAGGAGTCAGGAACGCCTGCTCCGCAGAGCTTCACCGTGAACGGGAATGACGAGACAGCTGACCGCAAGACCATTACCGTCCCGGCCGGCACCGAGGTCACTATCACGTTCGGCGCCGATGCCGGAAGCACGTACCACGGCGGGCTCGACTTCAGGAGCTCGGTCGTAAATACCGGCACCATCGCGCCAGGAGCTACCAAGTCTGTGACCTTCACCGCGGATCATTCGTTCTCATTCACTCCGTATTGGCCGGCGACCAATATCGCCAAGCCGTATACGATCGATATTGTCGTAGAGTAACGCCGTATGACGAATTCTCTCTTGCTGCGGGTCGCCATCGCCATCGCGTTCTTGTATCCGCCGATAGATTCTATCTTTCACCCGCAGGCATGGCTCGGGTACTTCCCGCCGTTCATGCTCGGCCACGTTTCAGATACCGTCATGCTCGTCGGCTGGGGCATCATCGAGGTCGTGATCGCGCTCTGGATCTTGAGCGGGAAGCGCATCTTCTGGCCGTCGATTGCGGCGACCGTACTGCTTGCGCTAATCGTGGCGTTCAACATCCCGCTCATGCAGATCGTGTTCCGGGACATCTCTCTCGCGCTTGCGGCAGCGGCACTCGCACTCGGGAGCTATCGGCAGGGCGGCGTGTAGCGTGAGGGTTCCTGCGAACGCAGGCTTGTGCAGGGCATATAGGAAATGGGCGCCGAAGCTTCGCTTCGGCGCCCATAATTTTGACCGGCCGTATGCCGATACGTATTCACCGCACCGCATACGCCTTCTTGTCTGTGATGTCGTATGGCGAGAGGAGGAACTGGTATACGTCCAGATCGCCGTACCGGAATGCCGCTTCGCACGAGGCAAGATAAAACAGCCAGCCTCGATAGAAGGTGCCGTTCCAGCGCGGCCCGTATATGCTGCGGAGTTCAGGCCACGCTATGAGGAAATTTTCCCGCCATGCCGCTAGCGTGCGTGCATAGTGCTCGCCGCCGAATGCATGGAAGTCGATCTCATAGAAGAGGCGGGTCGGGTACTCGAACGCGCGTTCGGTCTCTGCCCGCGCCGGGATGTATCCGCCGGGAAAGATCCATTTGTCGAGCCACGGGTCGAAGCCGCCGCTCTCAGGCTTTCCGATGGCGTGAAGCAGGAACAGCCCGTTCCACTTCAGCATGTGCGCCGCCGCTTCCATGAACGTACGGAAGTTCTGCGGGCCTACATGCTCGAACATCCCGATGGAAACGATACGGTCGAACCTGTACCGAGGAAACCGGTCCCTGAGGCGGCGGTAGTCCATGACATGGATCTCTACCGACAAACCCGCGCACTCAGCTCGTGCGATACGCGCTTGACTCTCAGAGAGCGTAATGCCGACCACCTCCACGCCGCGCTTCGCGCAGTACGTAGCGAACGTTCCGAAGCCGCAGCCGATGTCCAGCAGCCTCATGCCGGGAGCAAGCCGCAGCTTACGGAAGACGAGATCGAACTTCGCGAATTCCGCAGCGTCGAGCTCGTCGGCATCTTTCCAGTAGGCGCAGCTATACGCGAGCGAACGCCCGAGCATGCGACGGTAAAGAAGCTCGCCCAGGTCGTAGTGCTCTCGCGCCACTCGCCGCGACCGCCGCACGTTCTGCGGGTTGGTAAAGCGGTGCGAGAAGCGCAGCAGGTGAGCCAGGATCCCGTCGAAGCGGTCTTGAATGCCATGACGGAATCCATAGGAGAGCAGCGCAGGAAGGTCGGGCGTATCCCAGTCTCCCCGCATGTACGCGTCCCCGATAGCGAGCGTTCCTTCGAAGGGAACGCGCATCAAGAATAGTGGATTGTTGACGGTGAACGAGGGAACGGATTCGCCGTTCCCCGCCTTCTGCAGCCGATGCCACATCCAGCGTTCGAGGTATCCTGCCATGAGGATGCTCCTTTCGTGGTGAAAAGTGAACAAGAGTCTGTATTTTCTGTACCACGATATAAAGGTATCGTCAAATATGCAGACGTATGTGTGTGTGTACGCGCGACGGGGATACGAAAGTGCCGCAGATCCGAAGGATCTGCGGCACTATGGCAGGCAAAGAGCATTTGGGAATCATTTCTGCGTGAGCACAGCCAGGCCGGTCACGCGTTTCGTACTGTACAGGTCGGAAAGCGTGCCCACCTTGCCGCCATCTGGGTCGGCGATGAGGAAGGAATCCCCGATCGTCTTCACGATGGCGACCCAGTGCTTGGTGCCGTGCGAGGTAGCGACCTCGACGAGCACGCGGCTGCCGGCGGCGATGCTTTCGCGAGCCATCCGAAGCGCAGCCTCTCCTGAAAGGAGCAGGCGCTTTGCAGAAAGCCCTGGAAGAACCTTGCTCAGGTCCCAGCGGAGCCGTCCGCGGCTGTCGAAGATACTGTTGTCCTTCAGCAGATCCAGGAAGTCGAGCACGCCGAAGCGGTATCCCAGCTCCACCACGGAGGTGAATAAGGACATAAAAAGACATCCTGCTTTCCCGACGGTTACCCCTCGAGCGAGCAGTTTGTTCTTCCACCGCGGATCTCCCTGTGAGAGGGAAGCGTCCGGAACCTGCGCAGCCGGTCTGGGCGGCACGGGTTCGGGCGTTTTCGGCACAGGGGCCGAGGGTACCGCTTGAGGCGTTGCTGCCATAGCTTCGGCCTTCGGCGGAGCGGGTTCTAGGATCGGAACGACCCAGGTAGGCTGCTGCACGGTGCGTTCCTGCGGTGCAGCATACGCTTTTCCGCCGAAACACGTGGCGGCAAGCAGCGCACCAAGGAATAGAGCACGCATTCTGAAATCTCCTGAGTAATTAAAGTTACCCCCTCCTAGGTATATAGCACGAGGTATAAAAATTGTCAAGTATGAACAACGCGTGTAGCGCATTTGGTATCCTCAGTACATGGACTTCATGAAAGAGGCGAAGGCGCTCTATGAAAAAAATCGCCGCCAAACCGACGGCCATCAGTACACGATCCCTTCTCCGGACGTCTATCCCTATCAGTGGCTCTGGGATTCGTGCTTCCACGCCATTGTCCTTGCGAAGTTCGATCCCGAAGCGGCGAAAGAGGAGCTTCGCTCGCTCTGCGCGAAGCAGTTCCCAGACGGCATGATCCCGCACATTATCTTTTGGGACCCTTCGATCAAGCGCCCCTACAACGTAGGATGGGGCAAAGAGGGTACGAGCTCGATAACGCAGCCGCCGATGATCGCGTACGCCGTATGGGAGGCATACCGTGCCACATCGGACACGGCGTTCCTCGAAGAACTGTTCCCTCATCTTGAAGCGTTCTACCGGCACCTCATAGACAAGCGCGATCCGCGCGACCACCACCTGATCGGGATCATCAATCCGGACGAGTCGGGCGAAGACAACTCTCCGCGCTTCGACCTTCCTATGGGTGTCGGTACGGATATCACGTTCGACGGCCATATTCAGGAGCGCCGCAGGCTCATGGAGCAGAACCTGACATGCGATTTCAATGCAGAGGACTGCATGAAGCAGTTCTTCTGGGTGAAGGACGTTCCGTTCAATACCATCCTCGTGAAGAACCTCGAGATTCTCGGGCATATCGCCTCGCTTCTCGGACGCGAAGATGCTGTGCACTACGCAACGCTCCATGCCGGGCTCATCAAGGAAGCTATGCGGGAGCGGCTCTTCCTTGACGGGGCGTACTGGTCTGCAGCAGGGAACGATCATGCGCTTCTCCGCGTCGCGACCTGGGCGCACTTCGTGCCGCTGTTCGCGGATCTCTATACGAAAGAGGAGGCCGACCTGCTGATGGAGCGGCACTTCCACGACCCGGACACGTTCCGTGCGCCCTATGGTATCCGCACAACCTCGAAAGCAGAGCCTGCATACCGGCCTGACGGATTCTGGCGCGGTCCGGTGTGGTTCGCGCCGCACTGGTTCATCTATCAAGGATTGAACGCATACGGGTATGCCGACGAAGCGGCGTGGATCCGCGACAGTACCGCCACGCTCATCGAGAAGAACGGATGGCGCGAGTACTTCAATCCTGAGACAGGAGAAGCGTACGGTGCACACGACTTTACCTGGGGTACGCTGATTCTTGATATGATGGAACTATGAGCACGTTCTCGCTTGAAGACCAGTTCGCCTACGTGCCGCGCATAGAGCACGGGCCGCTTCCGAAGGGCGCGTTCATTGTCGGCGGCATGGGCGGTTCGGGCCTTCCGGCACGCGCAGTGCCGTTCCTTACCGGCACGCCGCTCATCGCGCACCGGACGTACGGCCTTCCCCAGCCGCTGCCTGCGGATGCGGTAGCGATCGCCGTATCGTACTCAGGGAACACGGAAGAGACGCTATCGTTCTTTCGCGCTGCGCAGGAAAAGGGGATACCGCTTGCGGCCATAGCTTCAGGAGGAGAGCTCTTGAAGGAGGCGCGAAAGGCGAAGGTGCCGCTCGTTGCCGTTCCTGCAGGGCTCCAGCCGCGTGATGCGCTCCTCTATATGACAAAGGCGCTCATCGCGCTCCTAGGAGAAGAAGTGCCGTCGGCTTCTGATACGGCCGCGCTTGCGAACACGGCGCATGCCCATGTGGAAGAGACCGCCGACTTCCTTATGAACAGTATCCCGCTCATATACGCCTCGACTGAGAACGAAGCGCTCGGGTACATCATGAAGATAACGCTCAACGAGACGGGAAAGATTCCCGCCTTTGCCAACGTCTTTCCGGAACTGAACCATAACGAGATGCAGGGGCTCGATCCGCTGGGGAACACGGCACCGCTCTCGGCGCGCTTCTCGATCCTCATACTGCAAGACCCGCATGACGATGCGCGCATACGCGACCGGATGGAACGCTTCGCGGAAGCCGCCCAGGCGCGCGGCCTGCGCATCCGAGCGGCGGCGCTTCCGG
Source organism: uncultured Candidatus Saccharibacteria bacterium (assembly GCA_964404565.1). Taxonomy (GTDB): domain Bacteria; phylum Patescibacteriota; class Minisyncoccia; order Phycocordibacterales; family Phycocordibacteraceae; genus C7867-001. The sequence goes on along the minus strand of CAYOKK010000001.1, from coordinate 34,785 downwards.
CTATGGACCGATTCGAGCGGCTTGCGTACGTATGGATGCTGGCGCGCGGCGTAGCCGCGCGCCTAGCCGGACAGTACGAGGTGCCGGCAGACGAGGTGCCGTTCATAGAAGCATTTAAGGAATCTCTCGCCGCATGAACCTCGTAGGCGATATCGGCGGCACGACGATGCGCCTCGCTTTCGGAGACAATGGAACGATCAAGAGTGTCGCGCGATATCCGACGCCCGAGGCGCCTGCAGAGGCGCTCCGGCTCATCAGTGCGTACGTCGCTCTGCAGTCTGAAGTTCCGTCTGGGATGGTCGCCGGCATCGCCGGCACGTTTCAGGGCGGCGTACTGATAGAATCACCGAATCTCCCGGCGTGGGAAGGCGCACCCCTTGAAGAGGAGTGGACGCAGGAACTCTCGTTTCCGATCCGCCTATATAATGATGCGGCTATCGCCGGCGTCGCTGAAGCGCGTATTGGCGCAGGAAAGGGCACGCATAGGGTTGGGTACGTCACCGTAGGAACCGGCGTAGGCGGCGCGCTGCTCGAAGACGGCCGGCTCGCTCCTGCAGCGCGAACGCTCGAACCGGGCAAGAAGATCATCGATCACGATACGGGAAGAACGCTCGAGTCTCTTGTCGGCGGCGCAGCGCTTGAGAAAGAATTCGGGATGCCGGCGGCCGGGCTTCCGCGCAGCGTCCTCGATGAACGTGCAGGAGTCCTGGCCGAAGGGCTCTACGGCCTCGTCCGTGAGTGGAGGCCTGATATGCTCGTGCTGAACGGTTCTCTTATGGATGAAAAAGACGGATATCGCATGCAGGTTGTCTCTGCGCGGCTCGCGCATCTCGCCGGCACGCTTCCGCTTCCGCCGCTTGCGCTCGCAGCCTTCCGGGACGAGAGCGGGCTGATCGGCGCCTCGCTCATGTAGGCGCTCGTGATGCTATCCTTTATATATTCATGCGCATCCTCATCATCGAAGACGACCAGGAGATTGCCGGATTCCTCGGTCAGCACCTGCCTCCGCAGGGTTTTGCCTGCGACCTGGCAGCGACGGGCGAGGAAGGGGTGCGCCTTGCCCAGCTCCACGGCTACGACCTTATCGCGCTCGACCTGAACCTGCCTGATATGGACGGGGAAGACGTGGTAACGCATCTGCGAGAGTCATCGCCCGTGGTGCCGATACTTATGCTCACGGTCGTCGGCACCTCAGAATCGAAGGTGCGGCTCCTTTCGGCAGGCGCGGACGATTACCTTGAGAAGCCGTTCGTCTTCGAGGAGCTGGTCGCGCGCATGCGCGCGCTCCTGCGCCGTTCGCACGCGGTCATTCCCGACGTGCTGCAGGCTGGCGATCTCAAGATCGATGCGCAGCAGCGGCGCGCCTGGTACCGCTCACGGCTGCTCCCCCTGACCGGAAAAGAGTTTTCGCTCCTCGAATACCTCATGCGTCACCAAGGTTCGGTCGTTCCGAAGGAGGAGCTCATCGAGCATGTGTGGAGCGCCGCCGCCGACCCGTTCTCCAATTCGGTAGAGACGCACCTCGCCAACGTACGTAAGAAGATAGGGAAGGATAAGCTCATCCGCACGATACACGGGCGGGGATATGTGATCAGCTAGGAACGCGCGCCGGTATACTAGTGTATAGGTCGAACTATTATTACGTAGTAACGGGTATTCGTTATGAGAGATCTCATGACCGCATTCTTGAGCAGCAGAGCTGTGCGGAACAACGCCGCGCTTACCGCGCTCCTGGTCTCGGCCGTACAGGTCGGCAGCCCATGGAGCGGCTAGCTCAAGCACCTAATTTAGAGGCACGCCGATGCCCGTACGCACGTATGAACTCAGTCTTGAAACTGCCGTTCGGCTTCTTCTCTTTTCTTAGGAACGCTACAGCGCCTAAGTCGCATGACGAAGATACGGCGCGCCGAGAATTTATCCTCAACGTCCTGCTGCTAAGCCTGCTCGCGCTCTTCGGTACCGGCGTGCTCATCGACGGCATCCACCGTATTTTCTCAGATCCGCTTGCGCATGAGGCAGAGTCGCTGCCAGAACTCGCGCTCTATCTCATTTTCATATTTTTCGCAGGCTTGTATGCGCTTTCGCGAAACCGGATGGTACGGCTGCCGTCCTACCTTCTCGTCGGCGCCTTCCTCCTGCTTACGGCATATATGGGGTACCGATGGGGCGTCGATGTTCCCGCGCAGATCGTCTTCTATCCCCTCGTCATCGTGATGGCGGGCATTCTCCTGAGTACGCGCACAGCATTCCTGACCACGGTACTGATCGCGATCGTCATGTGCGCAACGGCATACGCGCAGCAGCAGGGTATCGTCGCCGTCGATACGTACTGGCGCGGAGACACGTGGCGGTGGGGCGACGTGATCATGACCGTCATCATCTACGCGATCGTCGCGACGGTCGCATGGCTCAGTAACCGCGAGATAGGGAAATCGCTCGCGCGGGCGCGGCGTTCGGAAGCAGCCTTGAAAGAGGAGCGCGACCTGCTTGAGGTGCGTGTGGAAGAGCGTACCCGAGAGCTGCGGCAGGCGGAGCTCGAACGGATGAGCCAGGCATACAGGTTCGTCGAGTTCGGCCGCTTGGCAAGCGGGATCTTCCACGACCTTATGAACCCGCTCGCGGCGCTCTCGCTCAACATCGATCGGATCGCGGATGCGCCGCAGGCGCGTACCACGCTCTCAGAAGACGCGCGGCGCGCGAAGCGCGCCGCCGCGCATATGCAGTCCTTGCTCGGTTCCATGAAGAAGCATCTGGTGCGGGAAGGAGCGCAAGAACTGTTTTCCGTACGCACGGTGCTTGAAGAGGTGACCGGCATTCTCGCGTCGTATGCGCGGGAACGTACCGTCAAGCTCCGCCTCTCCGCGCCGGAAGACCTGCATCTGTACGGCGACCCTGTATCTTTCACCCAGGCGCTCACGAACCTGATCAGCAACGCGATCCAGTCATACCGGCTGGCACCAGAAGCGGCATCAGATAGTTCGTCTCGAACCGCGCGTGACGTGACGGTGACGCTTTCCCGTGAAGCCGGTCATGCAGTGATCTGCGTGCGCGATTACGGAAAGGGCATCGCTGAGGACGATGTATCGCGCATCTTCGACCCGTTCTTTACCACCAAGGAACGCGAAGAAGGCCTCGGCCTGGGCCTTTCTCTTGCCAAGCGCATCGCCGAGAAAGATTTTCACGGGACGATAACTGTCGACACCGCTCTCGGCGAGGGCTCAGCCTTCACGCTATACTTACCCATACGAGAACCGTGAGTTCCGCACCCGATGCGCATGCGCTCGGGGTATGCCGTATGCGGACTCCTCCACCTCCTTCGTTCCTTTCCGATATTCTCGCGTCTTTGGCGCACAGAACCGTTACCGACGGCGCGGGACTCGCACGCATTCTCGCGGGGCTCGCTGCGCATGAGGTAGCGGAAGGAGGCCCGTACGCAGCAGCTTCTGACGGTTCGCTCAAGAAGGCTGATACTGGCCTCAACCTAGCTGTCGCTGTCTTTCTCGCGCGACAGGGCGTACGCCTTCCGAACCTCGACGTCTTCCTCGCAAAGCAGTTTTCTGATCTTGATAGCGTATCTTCGGCGTATGTCGAGACGCCTCAGCTCCAAATGCTCCTGCGCGAGTATCGAACCGGCGAAGGCTTGTCTGCGGAACCTAGTTCAGGCGAACGCGTTACGCCTGAAGAAGAACGGATCATGAGAGCGATATTCCGTGCGGCGAACGACCGGTTCTCGACGCTCCCTAAAGCTTTTGCCGAAGATGCGCGCAGCGTTATCGGCCGCACGATGCGCGGGAACCCCGACAAGCAGATGTCGCTCATGCCGCTGTACCTTCGCCAGGCGCTCGGGAGTGCGGGCGAACGCTTCAGCGATGAGCGCACTGCAGAGCTTGGCCTGGCAAACATCTTCTTTTGGACCGCCTTCATCATCTATGACGATTTCTGGGATGAAGATGAGGCGGCTGAGCCGAAACTGCTTCCTATCGCGAATCTCTTCGCGCGGCACTACACTGCATTCTTCGAGCGCGGCGCGCCGGAAGAAAGCGGTTTCCCCGCCTTCTTCCACAGCCTCATGGATCAGCTGGATGCAGCGAACGGGTGGGAGATGCGCGCCTGCCGCCTGAAGCGCACCGGCTCCCGCCTCCAGGTTCCTGAGAAACTGCCCGCATACGGAGCGTACGATATAAAGTTCTTTCCTGCTGCCGGCCACGTGCTCGGGCCTGTCGTCATGCTGCTTGGACTTGGGTATACGCTCGACGGCCCTGAAGTGGCCGGCCTCCTTCCGTACTTCGCGCACTACCTCATCGCGATGCAGCTCAACGATGATGCGCACGACTGGAAGGAAGATTTGGCGCGCGGCCATATATCGACGGTTGTCGCGAAACTCCTCTCTGTATGGAAAGAGGAGCATCCCGAACGGAAGACGATAGACCTGAAAAAGGACATGCCGGAGCTCGAGCATCTCTTCTGGTTCCAGACGCTCGTTCCGGTCTGCGAATCAGTGCTCGCGCATACGCGACAGTCGCGTGAAGCTCTTAAGACGCTCTCTTTCGTTGAGAACCCTGCTCCGCTTGAGCAGTTCATAAGCCGGAATGAGCGGACCGCGCAGGAAGCGCTTGCCGAACAGCGCCGTAGCGTCGAATTCCTCAGTGAAATGGCTTAAAAGTTATCAACAGGTTCTAGTCAAAATGCGAGATTTCTTGAGGATTTCTTTATATTTCATTCAGTACTCTTATATATAAGGAACGGCCAACAACGGCCTCCTGCGCCATATGAGTTCCCCTCACCTTATCGAGTATCGGTGTACATGCGGGAAGCTCCTCTTCAAAGGGCTGCTGTTTTCGAGCGTTGTCGAAGTAAAGTGCCGAAGATGCGGTTCATTCACGACGTGGGCGCCGGATGCGAAGACGCCGTGGACGATGATAGAGAGCGATGCGTCTGGGCGGGTGGTGCGCGCATCTGGAGATATGCCTCAGGTATTCGGCCGTACGGAAAAAGACGTGCTCGGAGAGAAGGTGACGGGCGTGCTGCCGGTGCCGCTTCCGATAGCAGCATCATCTTCCCAGCCAGCACTCTTGCATGAAAAAGCCGCACCCACGAAGAAGCCGAATGCATATGAATTGCACGCTACGAATCTTACGCTTGCTGACGGAGAGACGCGCCATATCCGCAGCTGTATCCTTTCCCGCATGAACGGCGGGACATTCTCTGGGTACCGTATTTTTTCGATACTTGCATAACGGGGGAATCAGTTACGCGGGCTTGCTGTTTTGTAAAAGCGTCGTACTCTGAATGCAATGGCTTCCCGTTCACCGCTCAAGGATCTTCTCGTGCCCCATACAGGGAACGGATACCATCCGAAGCTCTTTAAGCGGACGGCGGTGATTGCGCTCCTCGCCGCTATCCTTCTCTTCGAAGGCGCATACGTCATCGATACGGAGATCGCACAGGATGACACATCATTCCTCGCGTCCGTCCTTCCCGGTGCGCTCCTCGGCCTTACGAATGCCGATCGGGAAGATAACGGCGTCGCGCCGCTCGTGAATGACCCGCTGCTCGCGAAGGCAGCCCAGCTGAAGGCGAATGACATGGCGGCGAAGGGATACTTCGCGCATACGAGTCCTGAAGGGAAATCTCCGTGGTATTGGCTCGACCAGGTAGGATACGAATACACGTATGCCGGAGAGAATCTTGCCGTAAACTTCGATGACTCTTCGGAAGTGGAGGAGGCGTGGATGAATTCGCCCACGCACCGCGCCAATATCGTGAAGCCGCAGTATACGCGCGTGGGGTATGCGGTTGCGAAGGGAATATACAAAGGAGAAGAGACGGTTTTCGTCGTGCAAGAATTCGCGGCAAAACCCATGGACCAGACCGTGACCAAAGAAGCGCGTACAGAGAATCCGATCGCCGTAGCGGTGAGGGAGGTGGTGCCGGGTGATAAGGAAACGGCTGATACGGAACCCGAAACCATTGCCCCGGAAGAAACGGACGCGGTTGCACAGGAACAAGAGAGAACTGATTCTGACGAGGCGAGCAGCGACTCAGCAGGCGAATCGGCAGATGCTGCACAAGATTCCACCGTGAGCACGACGACGGTGCTCGGCGTGCAGACCGGCGAGACGTATGCGCGCGAACCGACCGCCTTGCAGTTCTTCAAGCGTCTCGCGGCATCGCCGCTCCATACGAGCGTCTACGCGCTCGGCGGCCTCGCAGGCATCTTGCTAGTGCTGCTCATCTTCGCGCTCTTTGCGCATGCCCGCGTGCGGTACCTGGAAGTCCTCTCTGGCGGCTTGATCGTCATCGCATTCGCGCTCAGCGTACTGGCATTCAATGCGACGCACGCGCTCGATCCGGTCCTTCCGCAGAGCGCTGCGGCTGTAGAAGCAGCCGCGCCGTAGAGAACGTACCTGCGGAGCGGGCAGCTTGGCGGTATACTTTTCATAGTGAACACCTCCGGCATCAGCACGCAGACCGCACAGGCATACCACGACACCCACGGATACAACGAGATCGCTGAACATACGCAATCCCTCGCCGAGAAGATCCTGAAGAAGAGCATATCGCCGATAACAGGGATGCTGCTCTTGGCAGCCGTACTCTCTTTCGTGAGCGGAAAGGGCTTTGACGGGTCATTCATACTCATCCTGCTCGTCCTTAACGTCGGCATCTCGGTCTGGCAGGAGCGCAAGGCAGACACGGCGATCCAAAAGCTGAACGAAAACCTTGCAGCATCCGTAAAGACGCTGCGCGACGGGTCGTGGCAGGCGATCCCGTCGCGGCTGCTGATTCCCGGCGATATCATCGAGCTGCATTCCGGCAGCGTCATTCCGGCAGATGCGGAAGCGGTTGAAGCGCATAGCGCGAGCGCGAACGAGGCGGCGCTTACGGGCGAATCTCTCCCGAAAGAGAAGAACGCCGGCGATCCGCTTTACTCTGGATCCTTCATCGCCTCCGGCGTCCTCACCGCACGCGTGACCGCTATCGGGAATGAGACCTCTTTCGGAAAGACGCTCGCAAAGGCAGATGCTGCGCCGCGGCGCAGCGCGCTTGAACGCGACATCCTGCGCATCACGAAATTCCTTTCGATCATAAGCCTCGTCGCGGTCGCCGTCCTTACCTTCGCGCTCCTGCTCGGCAACGCGTCCTGGCTCGAGGTGCTGCGGCTCGACCTTTCGCTCGTGATAGCCGGCATCCCTATCTCGCTGCCCACCGTCATCTCGCTCATCATCGCCTTCGGCGTCATCGCGCTCGCGAAGAAGCAGGTCATCGTGCGGCAGCTCTCTTCTCTTGAAGAGCTGGCGAATACCGACCTCCTGCTCACGGACAAGACCGGTACCCTCACGCAGAACCGCATTACCGTGAACGAGGTCATCGCGTACGGCGCGGCTGAAGCTGAAGTGCGCGCCCTCGGAGCCTTCGTGGCGCTTCAAGAGCCTGAGGCGGCGCTCAATACGGCGATCGTTCAGGATGCGCAGCCGGCGCAGCACGCGGTGCGGCAGTACGTTCCTGCAGACTCTTCCCGCAAGCGCGCGACGCTCACGTTCGCCGCAGGAGACGGAAAGGACGGCGCTGTACAGACGCTCTCGCTCGGCGCTCCGCAGGTTATAGCCGGACTCTGCGATTTGCCGGCCGCGCTCGGTACGAAGTTCACGGCAGACGTGAACCGGCTCGCGGAAGCAGGGTACCGCGCACTCGCGCTCGCGCAGGCAGAGGGTACGGAGGAGGAACACATGACGCTGCTGGGCGTCTTCGCGCTTTCTGACGAGCTGCGAGCAGATGCGCGAGAGGTCGTCTCGTTTCTCGGAGAGAACGGCATCACGGTCGTGATGGTGACCGGCGATAATCGCGCGATCGCTCGGGAAATCTCAGAGAAGCTCTCGCTTCCCGGAACCGAGGTCATCGCGCGCGATGAACTGGTGAAAGACGGCTGGAGCGCGGTGAACGCCCAGACATTCCGCTCAGCGCAGGCATTTGCCGAGATACTTCCCGAAGACAAGCTCGCGCTGGTCGAGCGCGCCCGCAAGTTCTACGTCGTCGCGTCCAACGGCGATGGCATAAACGACCTTCCGGCAGTGAAGGCGGCGAACGTCGGTTTCGCCGTATCCAACGCGGTAGATGCGCTCAAGGGCGCGGCCGACATCGTGCTGCTTTCTTCCGGCATAGGCGTCATCAAGGATGCGATCATCGAAGGGCGCAAGATATTCGAACGCCTGTATGCATACTCTCTATATCGAATCTCCGAAAGCTTCCGCCTCATCGTTACGATCGTCATTCTCGGCATCGTCACCGGCACGTACCCGCTCTCGCCGCTGCAGCTCATCCTGCTCGCGCTCCTGAACGATATTCCTATCATCTCGTTGGCCGCTGACCGCGTGCGGATAGGGAATCGGCCGGCGAAGCTTGACGTGCGCAAGCAGTTCGAGCAGAGCCTCCTCTACGGCTGCGTCGGCATCGTGAACAGCCTGCTCATTTATTTCATCGCGGTCTATTTCCTTCATCTGCCGCTGCCGGTACTCGAGACGCTCTTCTTCCTCAAGCTCACGGTCTCAGGGCATCTGCTCATCTACGTCGCGCATACGAAGGAGCGCTGGTGGCGCTACCTGCCGAGCCGCACGGTCATACTCGCGACGACGCTCACCCAGGCGCTCGCTACCATCCTCGCGCTCACGGGCTGGCTCATGCCTGCGCCGCTCCCGTGGCCGCTCGCCGTATTCATCTGGCTGTGGTGTATCGGCTTCATGCAGTTCGGCGAACTCGTAAAGGTTGCGCACGTGCCGCACGAACGGCTGCGCAGAGAGCGGTATACTTAAGAGGTACTAACCTTAGCTACTCATACTATGAAGCACCATAAAGCACTGAGGGAGCTCGCAAAGGTAGGAGTCGGCCTCTTCATCGCCGATCTTGTGAGCGTCCTTTGGTTCGGGAGCGCGGGATTCTTCCCGCTTACGGTACTCGGCGTAACCTGGACGGCATCGGCGATACTGCCGCTCGCTGCCTTCGACCTGGCGATCATCATTCTTCTTTCGCACTATGCATGGCGTACGAAGCTGCCAGCATCGCCGCGCGAGCATACGCTCCTTTTCCTTGCCGGAGTCATCTTCCTCGTCGTCTGCCTCGTGCACCTGGTGCGCCTGGCCTTCGGCTGGACGCTCATCCTAGGCAGCTTCGACGTCCCGCTCTGGCTTTCCTGGTTCGGCGCCATCATCGCCGGATACCTCGCATACTCGAGCTTCCATTTCGCTGCGCGCGCCAAGCGTTAGGCGACGAACCGGATCGCCGAGAGCCGCAAAGAGGGAAGTGCGGTATAGTGGAGGGAATGCGCGCACGTCTCGTTCCCTTACTGCTGGTAGGAATACTGCTCGCCTGCGCCGCTCCGGCGGCGCAGGCTGCGTCTGCCGCTGATGTCCCGGATGTCTCGATCTCGCGTATCCGCGCTATCCATATCTCTTCAAGCACGATCTCTCTTTCATTCGTCACGAACGTCCCTGCAGTCGGAAAGATTGATTACACCGCCTTCGACGGTTCAGAAATAACGCTCACGGATTCCGCGGCGCAGGTAGATCATCTCTTCACCGTCGACGACCTTTCCTCTTCTCATGCATACACCTTCATACTGACAGCGCGCAAAGGCGATGCGAAGTCGCTCCACTACCTCGTGACCCTCTCTCCGGAGGGGATCGGGCCGCTCGGGCAGGGCATCCTGCCGGCCGTGAGCGTCGTGTCGGCAGAGGGGGCAGCGGTTGCCACCATTCCTGCATCCTCGACTACGCCTCCTGCTGATCCGTCGCCGGTGCCATGGTGGGCGTTCGCCTTCTTGATTCTCGTCGCCGGCACCGGCTGGGCAGTCTCGCGCCTTCCGCGAAAGAAGATACCCCCGCAGAAGTTTCCGCCGCCGCCTTCGCTCATCTAAGGGCCCGCTTCTTCATCTGCCGTTCTTGTTTCTTTGCTATGCTTACAGCTGTATATGAAGTCTCTGTACTCCTGTATCGCACTTAGCGCGCTCGTCTTCTTGGGGTTCGCGACAGGCGTGCCGCATGCCGCCGCCGCAGAGAAGATCCCGCTCCCAGAAGCCTCGCGCATCCATTTCTCTCATAACTGGGCCGGATACGTCGCTGACGAAGGCGCGTATACAGGCGTGCACGGCAGCTGGACCGTACCCACCTCGACACCCGAGGGCACTCTCTCTGCAAGCGCGGTGTGGATCGGCATCGGCGGTTCAGGATCGCGGGACCTTATCCAGCTCGGAACCCAAGCGCTGACAAATAATGGTACGACTACGTATCATGCATGGTACGAAACGCTTCCTGACGTCGAGCGCGCGCTGCCTATCGCGATAGCTCCGGGCGACAGGGTGTCGGCGGCGCTCCAAGAAGAACTCCCGAATCTCTGGCATATGATATTCAGGAACGATACGGCAGGCACAGAGTACGAGACGTACGTCTACTACGTTTCTCATCACGATTCGGCCGAGTGGATCGTCGAGCGGCCGTTCGCGATAACGGAACGGGATACAGGGTACCTTCCGCTCAGCGATTTTGATACGGCCCGCTTCACGAATGCGGGTGCGCTCACCGCACAAAAGAGATTGGTATCGCTCTCCTCGCTCACTGCAGCGGACGCAGCAGGGCCGATCATGATGGATCGCTCGCACGCTTCCATCCAGGCGGCGCCGAGCGCTGTCGATGAGAACGGCTTTACCGTCGCCTACCTCGATGCTGATGAGGGAGAAGATCTCCTAGATGCGCTGAAGCGCCGATACCGCGCGGTACAGACAGAGCGCGCGCCGAAGCGCGAAGTGCCGCTGCAGACTATCTCGCCCGCGCCGGGAACGGTCATCATACGCGTGGTCTTCTGACCGTCGCTACGGTTCCGCTTTAACTAAGCGTTCAGTATGCCGAGCGTACGATGCTCCTATAGTCATTCGAGGTATTTAAAAATTGGATATGGAAGACGAGAAAAAGAAACGCGGCTTCGCTGCAATGAGCAAAGAGCTCCAGCGGATACTCTCCTCGAAGGGAGGCAAGAGTCAGGGCAAGGGAAGCAACCCTGCGAATTTCGCACACCACCCCTTTCGCGCGAGCGTCGCCGGAGGAAAGGGAGGGCGGTCGAAAAGGCTTGCGAATCCCTGATCCGGACCGGACAGCAAAAGAGCGCCTGGCGAAAGCCAGGCGCTCTTTTGCGCGCACGCCCTGCGTATGCTGCGCACTACGGTGGCGATTCATCTCTGGTTTAGTGCCTGAGACGAATACTACGTTCTATGCTCGCAACTGGGGCATACGTGCTATACCCGCACGTGCATTAGCAGTTCTTTACCACTAAGACACACTACTATGATAACAAAACTACTAGCAAAGACGAGTTCGGCACTCGCGATGGCAGGCATGCTAGCATTCGGCGCGCCTGCAGCATTCGCCGGCACCATAACGGTGACGAATGACGGCGATTCAAGTGTCACGAATTCGGTAAGCATATCCGCGAATACGGGCAGCAACTCTTCGCGCGGCGGCTCAGGAAGCCGCGGCGCGATGGGAGGCAATGCCACGGTGAGCGGCAGCCATAACTCCGGCGGCAGCGCCACGGGAGGCGACGGCGGCACGGGAGGCGACGGCGGCAATGGCGGCTCGATCACCACGGGCGATGCTATTGCGGAAGTATATGTAGCCAACGACCTTAACTCGACTGATACGGACATCGAGGATATCGGCGGCGGCGACTATGACGAGACATTCGACTATATGCACCATACCGGCGGATCATCTGAATCCTCGACCGACGAGCAGCTGAGCGAGAGCGATCACTCGAGCGGCTCCGATTCGACGACCAGCTCCGATTCGAGCGACGAGTCGTCGAATTCATCCGACGAATCCTCTTCGGAGAGCAGTACGGAAGACCATGACAGCAGCGACAGCTCGTCCTCTACCGACAGCAACGGCAACAACGGCGTTGATACCGAGGATAGCGACAGCAGCGATTCAGACTCATCCTCGTATGATGCAGACAGCCAGAGCTCGAGCGACGCAGCGAGCGCTTCTGAGGACCACTACGACAATACTGAGAGCTCGTTCCAGAACGACGTCGACAACTCGTACCGCAACCGTACGAACGATGCGGCACGAGAGCATGACAATCTTGATATCCACTACACCCGTACGCACAACGGCGGGAACGACATAACGGTATCGAATTCGGGCAGGTCGGATGCCGATAACGACATCACCATCGACGCGCTTACCGGCGACAACCATTCGTTCGGCGGCGAAGGCGCTATGGGGGCTAACGGCGGCACCGCGACAGCTTCCGGTTCGGGCGGAGGCGACGGCGACGGCAATGGCGGCAACGGCACGCGCACGTCGACGGGCGGTACCGGCGGCAACGGCGGCATGGGCGGCAACGGCGGCAACATTACGTCCGGCACGTCCAGCAGCTACAGCGAGTTCGTAACAATCTCAGGCCACACTATGACGCATATCATGCGTACAGCGGACGAAGATTCTTCTATCTTCGACGACATACTGTAGCCGTTTATCCGAAAACAGGAGCATTCCTGTTTTCGGACGCGCGCTCGGCAGCCGCTGAACGCGCGTCCGAGGACAGAACTCTCCGCATAATCCACGCAGCCTATGAATACGTTCCTTAAAAATATTTTCGCCATCGCGCTTACGGGCGTACTCCTCTTGGAGCCCATGGCGCTCTCTGGCATCCGCTTCGTGCATGCGGAGACCGTAGATTCACCAGCTACCGTCTCGACCGGTACTGCGGATGAGACTGCTGAGGATGAAGCTGCGCCGGATACCGTTCAAGACACTGTGGACTCAGATGAGGACGGCGCTGACGAAGGCGGCCAAGATACGGATACTTCTATGGAAGAAAGCGAAACAGGAGGAGGCGATGCGGCAGAAGCAAATATGAACATGGCGAACGAAGACGTGACTGGCAGCACGTCGGAATCTATAGATACCGTATCTACATCTGCGTCGAATTCCTCATCGCTGCCTGACATAGAGCTGACGGGCACCTCGACACAGGCTACGAGCAGCACGGCCGTGGCGGATGATGCCGCGGCGTCTAGTACGTCAGATGCTCCGGCTGCTCCTGCCGAACCGGATGAGCCGGCAGCGTCGTCTACGTCGGCAACTTCCACGAGCGCAGCTGCGACCAGTACCGGCCCGACTATCGAGTCCGGTACGGCCGTCGCGCTTGCCAACATCCTCAATATCATCAATACCAACCTGGTGAATTCGAGCGGGAACGCGCTCATGCTCAACTACATCGACCCGGTGACGGGTACGATCGACCTGCGCGCGCTCGGCGGCATATCGACCTCGAGCGCCATGTGCGCGCTCTTCGCCTGCGCGGGTACCGACGGCGTGTCCGTGAACCTAGAGAGCGAAGGGAACATCCAGAACGCCGTCGTGCTGAATGCGACCTCAGGAGGAAACGAGATCGAGAACGCTGACGATGCAGTGATCGCCACGGGCGACGCCTATGCGGGCCTCAATCTCATCAACCTTGCAAACACGAATATCATCGACTCAAACTACCTGCTCGTCACCATGAACGCCTTCCAGGGCGTGGACGGCGATATCGTCTTTCCGAGCCTCGCCAACTTCCTCGCTTCTCTGGCAAGCAACCTTGCGCCTGGCGTCTTTACGATCAACAGCACGGCGAACGTCGAGAACGACGTGAATGCGAATGCAGAATCCGGAGGAAACGAGACGAGCAATACCGCGTCCAGCACCATACAGACTGGCGGAAGCGCCTCTAGCGGCAGCGTCTTCAATCAGATCAACACCGATATGCTGGGCGGGATGGCTGTCTCCATCCTTTTCCGCGTGCAGGGCGACTGGGCTGGCGAGGTCTTCGGCGCGCCCGAAGGCCTGCAGTGGACGCAGGGCCCGGATGGGACGATCGCGCTCTTCGACGCAAGCGGCGGCACGGGAAGCGGTACGCAGAGCATGGCGCAGGTAACGGCGTCCTCGACGGCAAACATCGGCAATCACGTCGATGTTCTCGCACTAACCGGACAGAACAGGGTGAACAACGCGCACTCCGCCCTCATTACGACGGGAAACGCGCTTGCGAGCGCGAACGTGATGAATATCGCGAACACGAACATCGTCGGCAAGAACTGGATCATGGCCATCATCAACATCTTCGGCGACTTCAACGGGAATATCGCGTTCGGCCGGCCTGACCTGTGGGTCGGGGAACAGGTCTCCGTGCCGAGCGACGTCGGCAACGGCGACAGGGTTACGTACACCTATACGGTCATAAACAACGGGGATTCGCCTGCGACGGACGTCACGCTTACCGATGAGTATGCGCAAGACCACATACGCATGGGCGACTCTTCATCCCCGTATGCGGCCGATGAGGATGGAAACGCCGTGTGGGAACTCGGTACCATTCCGGCCGGCGGCGCGGTAGAGGTTACCTACGAAGGCACGATCTATGACGCGCCGCCGGGCACGGACATCACGAATACCGTCACCGCGACCAGGCATGAGACCGATGCGAACCGTGCCGACGATACGGACACCGCTACCATCTCCATTCCTCACCCGTCACACCATCAGCGGAGGGATGAGCCTGAAGAGGTACAGGAAACGGCCCCTGCTGCAGATACAGGTGCCGCTGATTTCTCATCACTTTCAGTGACGCGCTCCCCAGCGTCAGCAACGTCCGACGGGGCCGCGGTAGTACATCAGAACCTTACGGTCCTTAACGACCGCGACGCAGCATCCGCGCCCGTAGCTATCCACGACGTGCTTTCCGCTCCTGACGGCACCGTGATTCACGAAGAGGTCTGGAACGTAGGCGCCATTCCGGCCGGCGCCGGCGTAGCGCTCGGCTACGATACGTCGTTCAGCGAAGGAGCGCCGCGCGGCACCTACACGCTCTCGACCGTCGTATATTCCGAACAAGGAGAACGGCTCGAGACATTCGCCGGCAACGGAACGCTCGTGCTGGTCGCACCGGAAGAGTCGCTCGCAAGACAGGCGGGTGAGGTGCTTGGCAGCATGATGAGCGTTGAGTCAGGCGATTCATCGGATGCCGACGGCACGGATACCAAGGGAGACAGCGACAGTCTTCTGACTAAGGTGTTCCCGGGCATCGCGGTCGCCCACGCAGCAGGAGCAGGGAATCAGGCCGCAGCCGCAGGGCTGCTCGCACGTTCCTGGCCGTTCCTTCTCGGCATCGCGCTGCTGCTGTTCGCGCTCCTCTTCTTCATCGGCGCACGGCGTCAGAATGACGATACGCGAGGGCAAGGATCCTGATCCTTACGAAGCGCGCGTATCCCGCGCGCTTCGTGCGCTGTCTCTTACATGGCGCAGCACGATGCGCCACTCGCGCCATATGAAATAGATGACGACCAGGTCGAAGAGCGTGATGCCAATGATGAAAACCGAGCCGGTAAGGAAAGTCTCGTAGAGCTGATACAGCACGAGCGCGCCCATGACCCCGAGCGAGGCAGGATACGCCCAGAGAATATTGCGCAAGAGCGCCCAAATAAGGACGCACTTGATAAGCCCGCGCGAAAAGAGGAAGAAGGCGACGAAGAGCACCGCGCCGCCGCCGAAGGCGGCGAGCTCTTCCACGATATGCCCGGCCAAGGGCGCAGTACCCGCGTGTGCGGAAATCCATTCAGCAGCGGCTTGCGTGAGCGCGATAACGTACCGCTCCGGCACGAGGATGAGCACGAGCGCCGCAAGCACCTCGGCAAGCGAGATGAGTCCTTTCAGGATGACGCTCCACTTGAAGAGCTCATAGACGGCATGTTCCGTTTCCGGCGATTCCGGCTCTATCCCGGCGAGCTCTTCGAGGTCCATATAATAGGTACTCTACCAGATGCGCGCGATTCGTACGTGCACAGGAGAAGGGGTAGAATGGTCTTATGCAAGAAGAGCCAGAACAAGAGAAAGCACCCTTCAAGGAAGGCGTTCAGGGCGTATGGCGGCACGTGCTTCC
This sequence comes from uncultured Candidatus Saccharibacteria bacterium, assembly GCA_964404565.1. Classification (GTDB taxonomy): domain Bacteria; phylum Patescibacteriota; class Minisyncoccia; order Phycocordibacterales; family Phycocordibacteraceae; genus C7867-001. The sequence goes on along the minus strand of CAYOKK010000001.1, from coordinate 18,816 downwards.
GCACAAGGCACTGCTCGTATGGCTCATCATCCTCGGGCTTATATCCGCCGTCGCGAACGGTCTCGTTCCCTACGTGACCGGCCGTTTCTTCGACGCGCTCATCGGCATATCCGCAGGAACGCCCGCCAGCGCATCCGGCCTCCCGCTCTGGGGAATCCTGCTCGCCGCCTGGGCGCTCATCCAGGTCGTAGCGAACGGCACGGACTGGGTGAAGGACCGCATGCGCCGAATGCTCGACACAAAGATACAATTCAATGTCGAGACCAGCGGCTTCAATCATTTCCTCCGGCTCCCGCTCTCGTACCACACGGATGCGCACGTGAATGGCGAGCTCAACAAGGTAAGTAACGCGTCATGGCAGATATCCATGATCGTGCAGAATGTCATAAACCTCACGCCGCAGTTCCTCTCGGTCATCATCGGCATCGTGCTTGCGCTCAGCATCAACACGCTCCTCGCCGGCGTGCTCGCCCTGGGCGTCCTGGTATATGTCGCCACGCTCATACCGCTCCTCATTCCTGTGGCTAAGAAGGATAACGAAGCGCGCAAGCTCTGGCAGGAGAGCTGGAGCGATGCTGCGGAAGCGGTGCACCAGGTGACGTCCGTGAAGCAGGCTGCCGCGGAGGAGTATGAGAGGAAAAAGAACGATACAACCTTCATGGGGAAGGTGTACGAGCTCTGGATGAAGCTCGAGCGTACCTGGAGCGACGTCAGCTTCTACCAGCGCCTCATCGTCTTCCTGACGCAGCTCGCCATTTTCGTGATCTCGGTCCAGTACGTGGCGGGCAGCGTTCTCACTGTCGGCGAGCTCGTCGCGCTCAACGGGTATGCGCTCATGTTCTTCGGACCGTTCGTCGCGCTCGGCTTCAGCTGGCAGACCATACAGAACGGCCTCACCTCCGCAGCGCATCTAGAAGGAATCTTCCGCATCCCCGAAGAGACGTACCGTCCCGAAAACGCCCAGGCTCCCGAACGCTCAGACGGAACCGTACAATTTTCCGACGTCTCGTTCGCCTACAAGGACGATGCTACAGGCGTGCTGCATGGTGTCGATTTCCAGACGCGACCTGGGGAGGTCGTCGCGCTCGTGGGCGAATCCGGTGCCGGAAAATCCACCATGATCTCGCTTCTTTCCGGCTACTATTTCCCCTCGGATGGTTCGGTCTCTGTCGATGGCGTGGACACGCGCAGATGGGATCTCGTAGACCTGCGCTCGCGCATCGCCGTCGTCCCGCAGGAGGTCGCGCTCTTCAACGACACGGTTCGCATGAATATTCGGTACGGTACCTTCGACGCGTCCGATACGGCGGTCGAAGAGGCTGCACGTCAGGCGCATATCCATGACTACATAACAGGGCTTGAGAAGGGATATGACACGCTGGTCGGCGAGCGCGGCGTGAAGCTCTCCGTGGGGCAGAAGCAGCGGGTCGCAATCGCCCGCGCGGTGCTGCGCGATCCCGAGATCCTCATCCTCGACGAGCCGACGAGCGCGCTCGATTCTCGGACAGAACGGCTTATCACGGAATCTCTCGAGAAGCTGATGAAAGGACGCACCACGTTCATCATCGCGCACCGCCTCTCGACCGTCCGCAAGGCAGACACCATCCTCTTCCTGAAGGACGGGAAGATAGCGGAGCGGGGCAGCCACGGCGAGCTCATGAAGATTCCGAATGGTGAGTATCGGAAGCTGTATGAGCTGCATATCGGGTTGTATGAATAGGGAGTATGTAGCTCATTAAAGCGTTACTTGACAAGTAACCTTACTTCCTCTATCATTCTTCACGGAGTTCCCTGGAGGAAATCACTCTGACAGAAAGAACCAGAAAGGAGTACTTGACAATGACCATGTTCAATCGTGGCGGCGGCGGTTGCGATGGCGACGGCGGCTGTGGTGACGGTGGCGACGGCATTGCCTGCGGTCACTGATCCTCGATCGGGAGCTGCCATCGTCTAGATGGCAGCTCCAAATCAAGAACCACTCCAACATCGGACAAGGGAATTGAATTGTGTCTCGAAACCGACTTTCTTCTCCCGAGATTCGTGCGCATAAGCTGGTCTCCAGCAATCACACAACTCTTACACCGCAAGGCGAGTTTGTAGAGGTTATGCCAGAGAACCAATACGATGATCTTATCGCTCCGTGGCAGGAGCTAGACCTGAGCCGAGATTAAGTTCTCGGCTCAACTTCTTTTAATTCAATACTGATATAAGATTTAGTATAATTGCGTGATGGAGTCTAAAAAATACAGTATTAATGATTTCCTTGAAGCTAAAGCCGCTGGAGCCGCTTCCTTTAGTCCAGACGGAAAGCAAATTTGCTATCTAAATAATGATACGGGCACTTCGCAGGTATATCTTTTGGATATTGAGAACGGTGTGTCTACGCAACTTACGCAGTATGACGATTCGGTGTCCCGCGTTATCTTTTCTCCTACCAAAGAACTCATTATCTTCGAGATGTCGATAGGTGGTAATGAGAATTCACAGCTATTCTTCATTACTCCATCGACAAATGAAATAATTCCACTGACCGATAATCCTGAGTATCGATATAACTTCGGAGCTTGGTCTAATGACGGGAAATATATTGCATTCCGTTCGAACGAACGCAACGGAAAGGACTTCGATATATATGTAATGGAAATCGAGACAAAGGAAAGACGATGCGTATACGATGGGGGAGGAACAATGGTGGCAGCTTCCTTTTCCCCAGAAAATACGTATCTTATTATGTCCAAACAACATTCGCTAGTACATAGTGATTTGTATCTCTGCAACTTGCTAACAGGCGCTATTGAGTGCATCACTCCACACGAGAAGGAGGAAACTCATGGTACTCCTCGCTGGCTTCCCGACGAATCGGCCTTCTTTGTACCTATGGACCGTGAACGGGAGTTTATGGGATTGGCAAGGTATGATCTGGCGGAAAAGTCCTTTGCGTATGTCCTCACGCCTGAATGGGACATTGACGGTTTGGCGATAGATGGTGAAGGGAAATATCTCGTACTAACCATAAACGAGGACGGATATGACAGAGTTCGTATGTATGATACGAACACGCTCACGGAATTGCCATTAGCGCTGCCAACAAAAGGTCTCGTACAAGCGCTACGTTTCTCAAACGATGGAAAAAGACTTGTATTTACTTTCACGGACTCAACTCGCACACAAGATATTTGGTTGTACAATATCGAATCTCACACTTCACGCCAGCTTACTCACAGCTATCAAGCTGTCCGTTCTGATGACCTGGTAGAACCGGAATTGATACGCTTTACCTCATTTGATGGACTTTCTGTCCCGGCATTTGTATATAAGCCTAAAAATATTGGCATCAACAAGAAACTGCCCGTAATTATCGATATACACGGCGGTCCCGAATCCCAGTACCGACCAGCCCTCATCCGACTGACGCAGTATTTTGTCTATAACGGCTATGTGGTCATTGCACCGAATGTGCGCGGGAGCTCTGGGTACGGTAAGACCTACCTTACCCTGGATAACGTCGAGAAGCGCATGGATTCTGTAAAGGACCTCGTCGCACTTCATGGTCATATACGGGCCGTTCCAGAGTTCGATAGTACGAAAGTGGTCCTTTCAGGAGGGAGCTACGGTGGATTCATGGTACTCGCAGGACTTGCATTCTATCCAGAGCTCTGGGCTGGGGGTGTGGATGTGGTCGGTATAGCAAACTTCGTTACGTTTCTCGAGAACACTGCTCCATACCGACGAAGCATTCGTGAGGCAGAGTATGGATCTTTAGAGAATGATAGAGAATTGCTTGAGCAAATCTCTCCAATCAACTCGGTCGAGAATATAATAGCGCCGCTTATAGTCGTTCATGGCGCTAATGATCCGAGGGTGCCTCTTTCAGAGGCCAAACAAATAGTAGAAGAACTTAAGAGGCGCGACAGGGAAGTTGAACTCCTTATTTATCCTGATGAAGGTCATGGTCTTGCTAAGCTCAAGAATCGTCTTGATGCATATCCAAAGATAGTGGCATTCTTAGAAAAAATATTTAACGACTGAGTTTTGCTCAGTAAATTAGACGATTTTTGACAGTATTGCAATTTTCCTCAATAATTAGAACTGGATAACCTTGCTGTGCAATAGACGCTCGGTGAGAAGTCTAGGAAGGAGGAGTTACGATGCTGAAGTTCGTATCCAGCGGCGGTAATGGCGGTGATAGCGATGGCAATTGCGGCGGAGACCAAGCCGGCGGTTGCTACCCCGCTCCCTGACCACTGAAGAGCGAGGCCGCTATCTTATCTAGATAGCGGCCTCAACTATTAATCTTTTTTAAAGAATCCTACCTAGAAAAATGAAAGTAGAAACTCTTCATACTGAACGACTTACGTTACGCCCAAACGAACTGGCTGACATAGAATCGTGGCAGAAATGGGATACTGACCCTGATGTGCAGGAGTATCTTCCCGAACCACTGAATGAGCCGACGACGGTTGAAGAGCAGGAGCGTTACCTTGAGGAGTGTTTAATGGAAGATGATGCGGCGTACTGGTCAATTGTATACACAGAGACCTCAACACTTATCGGCACGATCTCACTTCACGAGATCAATGCCCATCACGGAGTTGCCGAGTTAAGTATCGTAATTGGAGAAAAGGACTATTGGGGAAAGGGAATCGCATCAGAATCTATCAGAGCGATTCTCGCGTATGCAAAAGATGCTATGGGACTCAGGAGGATCGTTGCGGAGTTTGAAGCTGATAATCTGGGAATTGCAAAAGCGCTTGAGGCGAACGGTTTTAACGAAGAGGCAGTCATAAAAGCATCTCGCATTAAACGCGGAAGTCCGATTAATACTTTGAGATATTACATTCTGTTGTAAAAAGGTTAGCAGGGTTCAGTTCCTGCGTTTAGCGTCGCGTAATCTTGAAATGCTCATCCCGATGAGCCGACTAACGCTCTCGAGTCTCACTATGTCTTGTTAACGTGACTCTTAGAGCATTCATTTCAACTGCTATACTGATTTCATGCAACAAGAACTACTTATCGCCGTACTCACCGGCCTCGGTGGCATGCTCGGCTGGGGACTTGCCGACCTTTTCGCCAAGAAGACCATAGATGAGATAGGAGATATTGTTACGCTCGTCATAGCGCATATATTCGGAACATTAGCCATCGCGGCAGTCGTTCTCATAGCGCTTATCGGAGGGCATGTGTTCCTGTTACCGAAAGATGCGGGAGTGTGGGCCGGTCTAGCGTTCTTCGGCCTCCTTCAGGGAATCGTTTATTTATTGGTATATATCGGCTTCGGGAAAGGGCAGGTAGCCATCCTGAACCCGTTCTTTGCCTCATACTCAGGTCTCGTCGCACTATTCTCAACGCTGTTCCTGGGCGAAGTCCTAAGCGGCCAGCTAGTCATGGCGCTGGTCGTTATCTTCATCGGCATATTTCTTCTCAATGTTGATTTCGCCGCGTTGCGCATGCGGAGGTTGAGCTTCGTGCGTGTTCCAGGATTCCGGCAAGTAGCTCTTGCTGCCGTGCTTGCTGCTGTATGGACTTTAGGGTGGAACGAATTCGTAAGCGGGAAAGATTGGCTTACCTACTCGATGCTCATGTACGTATTCATGACGCTCGCGCTCTTGTGCTTTGCATGGCTCCGTAAGATACGGCTACAGGTGGAGAAGCCGGAAATATGGAAGTATCTTATCCTTATTGGAGCGACGGAAATGGGTGCATATCTGGCTATCAGCTGGGGGTACGGCGCCACTACGCTCACGAGCGTGGTGGCGCTCCTCTCAGGAGCCTTCTCGCTGCCGACAATCGTACTTGCGCGGGTATTCCTTAAAGAACGGACAACTTCCGTACAGCTCGCCGCGAGCGTAGTCATTGTTATTGGCATTATGCTCGTATCTGTGCTGTAATACATACTATCATCATGAACAACCCGTTCTCGCCAGAAGCGCTAGAGAGCCTTCAGAAAAAAACGCCCTTCTTCGCATTCTCTCTTGATAAGGTGAAAGAGAAGTATCGGAACTTCGCGACCCATTTCCCCGACGCGATCATCAACTTCGCCATGAAGGCGAATGCAGAGCCTGAAATACTCGCAACCCTCTACGAGGAAGGGGCAAACTTCGAGATAGCATCAGTTTATGAGCTTCACATGCTCAAGGAACTTAAGATACCCGGCGAAAGAATGATATACGGTACCTCTGTTAAGCCGGCGCAGCATATCCGTGAGTTTCATGAGTACGGTGTCGAACGGTATGCTGCGGACTCTTTCGAGGAAGTGGAAAAGATAGCGGTAGCCGCACCGGGGTCCCGAGTCTATATCCGCATGACCGTAAATGATACCGGCAGCGTATTCAAGTTCTCCGAGAAATTCGGCACAGAGAAGGCGAACGTGATACCGCTCTTGCTCCGTGCCAAAGAGCTCGGACTCGACCCGTATGGCATCAGCTTCCACGTCGGCTCTCAGGCAAGCAACCCTCGCGCATGGGCTGAAGCGATAGAAGAGCTCACCCCTGTCCTCGAGGAACTGGATGCAGTGCACGGCATTAAGATAAAGATGCTCAACATGGGAGGCGGGTTCCCGTGCGCATACGCGTCATCTGAGGTTGCGCTCACCTTGGAAGAAATCGCTGCGCATACGTACGAAGCGTATAATAGGCTTCCCTATAAGCCGTATGTCATGCTTGAACCAGGGCGCGGTTTGGTCGCTGAGACAGGCGTTCTTGTTGCAAGCGTGATCGCTCGCATAGAACGCCGTGAGAATTCATGGCTGTTCTTGGATGCCGGAGTGTACAGCGGTCTTTTTGAAACCATGGCTTATCAAGGCTCGACTCGGTATAAGGTAAGCAGTCTTCGCCCTTCATACGATGCTGGAGAGAAGCTTTTTGCCCTTGCAGGGCCGACAGGGGATAGCCCGGATGTGATAAGTCGAGAGGCACTGCTGCCGGCAGACATAAACGTGGGGGATAAGCTGGTATTCCATGACGTAGGCGCGTACAGTTTGGTCGCGATTTCTCCATTTAACGGTTTCCCCAAGCCAGATGTGTATTTCGTTTGACGGCCCCCCAGTAGGGGGTACACTGTATCTATGAGCCTCACGCTACCGCAGAAACTCGCGCTAGCATTTTTTGTACTTAACACCCTCTTCTGGGCATGGATCCGATGGTCGGGATTCACGGACGGTACCTATAATTACCTATTCTCCTTCCTCTTCGGCCTCGTCCCGCTCTTCGGCGGTATTGTTGCCATGTTCCTATCACAAGTCTGGGGAGGGCTGCATAGCGCTGTCGGAAAGGCAGTTTTCTTCATAGGGCTCGGCGTCTTCTTGTGGGGGTGCGGAGAGACCATCTGGTCGTACTACAACTTCTTTGCAGGCATCCCGGCACCGTACCCTTCGCTTGCTGACATAGGATTCGCGCCTTCCATATTCTTTTATGGAATCGGCGCGATATATCTTGCAAAAGCTACAGGCGCCAAGTTCGCATTTCGGCACTGGTATACAAAGTGGCTTGTCTTCCTTGCGTTCGTAGGGATTACAGCCCTCTCATACCATATTCTCGTTATGGTTGCCCGGGGCGGTGTCCTCGTTCCAGAAGGTGAACCGCTGCTCAAGGCGTTCTTGGATATTGTCTATCCGCTTGGCGATCTCCTTGCCGCAGTTCTCGCGGTGATCATCTCAGGCTTATCGTTCCCGTATCTCGGCGGCAGGTACCGCTTTGATATATACGTTATCCTTGCAGGACTCGCCATCATGTTCGTGGCAGATGCGATATTCTCATACACTACGACGGTCGGAACGTACTACAATGCGAATGTGGGAGATCTCATACTCTCGCTTGGCACTTTCGCACTGACGTTCGGCGTCCTCGGGTTCACTCGTCCGCGCCCGCATCAGAAAGAGCCATCTTCAAGCGTATGACCACAACCTTCGATCAGATCGCCACAAGGATCATCAAGGAGCAGGAGCTCATCATAGGCCCTATTGCCTGGCAAGAGGCTGAACATGTCTCAGGACTCGTCTTTCAGAACCACACTGCGGTCCAGATTTCAGGAGCTGAGCCGAAGACGGTTGTAGACAATCTCGTAGACCGCTATGAACGTCTCTTCGGCCGCGCATCGCGGGAGGTCTGTAGGGAAGCGGTCGTTTCGCTTTTAGCAGATCTTTCGCCGTCCGACGTTCCTTCGACGCTTGCGGCTGCGTAGTAGCAGTGCCGTATGGACCCGCAAGAAGCCGGCCGCACGACTACGGTCCCCGTCAATTCCGCTGCTTCGATGGAGGAGCAGCTCCGTCTCGCGAATGAGCGGCTATACGAACATAGCCACGAGCTTGCGATCCATAACAAGACTCTTTCTCTTCTCCGCCAGCTCTATCAGATAAGCATTGTCACTCTTGACCCCGAAACGCTTTCTGAGAAGATCGTCACTATCATACGCGAAGCGCTCGAATTCGATCTGGTATGCATCTTCAGATACGATCGCGATGCAGATACCCTTACTCCTCTCGTTTTCAGCCGTTCTGACCGTCTCGAACAAGTCGTTAAGGGTGATCACCCTTTCCAGTCACATACGATATTAGAAGCTTCGAAACATCCTTTTTTCACGAAACTCCTTGATGGCGAGGCGAGCCACTCCCATGACCTGAGGGATTTGTGGGGAAAGACGCTTCCAGAGGAAGTGCTGCAAAAGGCGATTGACGAGGCCCACATAAAGAGCATGCTCGCCTACCCGCTCCGCATCGACGGAAAGATGACCGACGTGCTCATCATGTGTTTCAACCGCCCCTACGACGAGCTGACGAAGTTCGAGAAGGAGTCACTCGAAAGCATCATCGACGTTGCGGCGGTCGCACTTGATCGTGCACGCATATACAAGGAGCTCCAGAAGCTGAACGGCGAGCTTACGGAAGCGAACAGGCAGCAGGTTACGCTCATACACTTCATTACCCACCAACTGAAGGGCTTCGTCGCGAAGTCGCGCAACATCTTCTCGATGATCCAGGAGGAGGATTTCGGTCCGGTACCGGATGCTATGAAGCCCATGATCGAGGAAGGATTCAACTCTGCCACGAAAGGCGCGCAAACTATTCAGGAGATACTTAATGCAGCGAACATCAAGAGCGGAAAGGTGGAATATGCTAAGACAGCTTTTGATTTCAACGAGCTCATAAAAACAATCGTTGACTCGCTTATGCCTGTCGCAGAGAAGAAAGGTGTTGGAATAACGCTCTCGATGCCGAAGAAAGATGTAACGCTCATCGGCGACCAGATGCAGATGGAGAACGCCATCCGCAACCTCGTAGACAATGCCATCAAGTACACGCCGCAGGGGAATATAAAGATAACGCTCACCGACGACGGTAAGGTCATCCGCTTCACGACGGAGGACACCGGCGTCGGCATCACGCCGGAAGACATGCGGCACCTCTTCACCGAGGGCGGCCACGGCGCAGAGAGCCAGAAGGTGAACGTAGATTCGACCGGCTTCGGCCTCTATATCGTGAAGAACATCATCGAGGCGCACGGCGGCAAGGTATGGGCGGAATCAGAAGGAAAGGACAAGGGCTCTACGTTCATCGTGGAGCTTCCGGAGGGTTCGGCATAGCCTCGAACTCTATATAAAAGAATGCGGGCGGAAGACAGTTGTCTTCCGCCCGTCTCATGTGCCGGTCATTTCTTGATCCGGCTGCTGCCCTTGCTCGTGCGGCCGCTCTTGTGAGTCGAGTGCGGGACGCTGCGCGCCTTCGAGTAACTGGTACCCGAAACGGCCCTGCTGCCCTTCGAACCCTTGCCGCTCTTACCGAATAAGCCCATATCAACCTCCTATCAACTACGGGCCGAGAACAAGCACGATTGCTGCTCCGCGCGTTATAGTATAATATGTGTCGCATATGTCAACTATAGGTGAAATGCGCTCCGAACGATTGCCTAACGGGATTGAGGCCGTCTATATCCCTACTGATGCCAAGACGACGACCATACTTCTGTCGGTCGGCGAAGGGGCTATACATGATTCAGATGAGCGGAACGGAGAGACGCACCTGCTTGAACACCTGTTCTTCTCCCCGCGCAGATCAGGGCTGCAGGATAAGAATATCTTAGGTCGTATCGAGCGCATGGGAGGAGCCTTCAATGCGCATGTCCGAAAAGAGTACAGTACGTACTGGATAGATTGCCTTCCGTCTCACGCTGCCGAAGCGATACAGCTGTTAGCGTCGCTCATAACGAACCATTCGTGGAGCGAGAAAGATATTGCTCGCGAGTCAGAGATCATGCACGATGAATACTCCGCATATCAGACAGACTACCCGCTCATCCTTTCTGATCAGCTCGAACAGGCGGCCATACAGGGTCCTCTAGGCAGGTCGCTGTTCGGTACGTTTTCAGGGCTGCCAGACCTTTCGCCTGAGCTCTTCGCAGCACGGGCAAAGAGGCACTGGGAGCAGGCGGCGGTACGCGTGTATATCGTCGGTTCTGGAACTGATGCCGTAGCTCAGACAATACAAGAACACTTCGGCACTCTCGTCCGGGAATCTTCCTTGTCGAAGGAGAGTCCGTCCTTATGGCGTGAGCAATTGCCTGATTTGGTTGAATTCTCTCAAGAAGGTGAGGGCGCGGAGACGTATCTGGCTTGGTTACTACCCCTGCCGAGAATCGGTCAGGATATGGATATGCTGCTCGCATACGTATTCGGCGGCATGAGTAATTCTCGCATTGCGCGGCTGAGCAGAGAAGCCGGGTTAGGATATGACATATCCGCTCATGCGGCAGCTTACAGCACCATTTCTTACCTTTATATACAGACAGCCATTCCTGCTGGCAAAGAGCAGCAGGCGAGAGAGGTGATAGAGGATGCGATATCCTCCTATGGAACTATGCCTCTCACACCGGAAGAGTTTGCTTCTGCGAAGGCGCTCTTAGAAGCAGACATGATGCGCAACATGGGAAGCGCGATAGAAATCGCAGAATCGTACGCGCATGACGATACTGTCGACTACGCGCATGGCTCGCCAGGACAGCGCACAGAGGCGATACAAGATATCTCATTCGAGAGTGTGGCGGGGCTGGCGCGTGACATAGCGCAAGGGGAGAGGGTCTGCGGCGTGCTTCGCGCGAAGTAGAGATTTCGTATAGGTGTGCGATTAGATAGGAGAAAGATAAAGAGAAATGGGCGGGTGTGGATAGCGATAAAAAGGCTTCATAAAACGCGCGGTGATATACTGTTTGCATGAGTGAGGCACGATTTACGGCAATCGAGAGCAGACTGGATACGCTTACAGATATGGTAGCGAATCTGATTGTCGAGATGCGGGACGGGTTCGCTCGCCTTACTGCCGATATTGGCGAGCTGAAGCTTGATGTTCATGAGCTGAAATCCACCACGCACGAACTGAATCGGCGGGTCGGGAATCTCGAAGTAGGCATGGAGGACGTGAAAGAATTGCTGGGCGATACTGCGCAGGCGGTCGACGCCAATTCAGTCACCCTCATCGACTACGGGAAGCGCATACGCACGCTCGAGTTAAGAATCGCGTAAGCACAGCATGTCTCAGCACCACGGCGCGCATTCAGGCGGGGGCGGTCCACAGTGGCTCGAGAATCATCTCGGCGGCCTCGTCATACCGTTCGGCGAGCGGTTCGAGCGTTTCCTCGAGCGCATCATGTACTTCCTCGTGAACGATTTCTTCCGGAAGGCCGCAGTCTTCTACATGGTCGTCTTCACGCCGGTCCTGCTGCTGGAATTCGTCTTCCGGCTGGTGCAGATATAAAGAGAGAGCCGCCCCGTAGGGGCGGCTAGGTACAGATAAGAAACAGTATTATTCCTGTCCGGTTTCTTTGCAGACGAGATCGCGCTGCGCATCCGTGAGCTTCGGCAGCTCCCTGGTAGCTTGATACTGCTCCCAAACGGGCTCCCAATCTTCGCGGAAGCACTCGAGCAGAATCTCATCGACGTATCCGCCATTATGGAATTCATGTTCTTTGTAACGGCCGACGATGCGATACCCGCATTTTATGAGATGACCCAGGCTGCGGGCATTGAACGACTTCACGCCTGAGGTAAGCTTGCGTAGTCCGAGAATGCGGAAAGCGTGGTACTGAAGCAAGAGCTTTGCCTCTGTTCCGTGTCCTTTGCCTAGATTCTCGAGGTCGCCCAGTAATGAGCCGGTCACTCCGGTAGCATTCGGCCAAAGAATACCGTGGACACCCGTATGGCCGATGTAGATGTATCTCGGAGAACTGACTTCGCCGTCATGACGGAGTACGGCAAAGACGTGGTCAGTACCCTTCCTTTTCGATAGTCTTTGAAGCCAATCAAGCTCTTCCGGCATGCCGACCGGCGGTGTCAGGCGGACTCCTTCGACCACTCTCGGATCGTTCGCGAATTGCAAGAACGTCGAGAGATATGCTTCTTGCATTACTGCAAGCGAGCAGCCGACGAGGCCATGGTGTACGATGCAGTGATTCATTTCTGATCCTCTCTTGTTCAAAGAACAATGCACACGCTCTAGTATTGCATGTGAGGCCATAGAAAAGCCTCGGCTCTACGTAGAGCCGAGGTAATTCTTAGGAGGTAAAAACAATCACGGCTACACGCAAGCAATAGGGAAATCGCGTCCGATGAGGAACGTCATTACCGCCTGCTTGTTGTAGCTGTGTATGTAATGCATACCTTTATACAATAACTTGGAGGGGGATACTTGTCAAGTTTCCGAGCCAGGCCATATTGAAATGAGAATATAAAGATAGTATTGTGCAAGAACGTCGGGGTAGCTCAGTTGGTTAGAGCGTAGCACTCATAACGCTAAGGTCGTGGGATCATTCCCCACCCCCGACACCGAATCGAAAGAGCTCCATGCTTGTCTGCGCAAGAATGGGATTAGGAAAGGGACCATAACTGAGAAGCGCAGAGGGTATGAGCTCAAGTTCAGCCATCATGATAGCCTTGCACTTTACTGCCTTATGTATAATACTGCTGAGGTCGCGCCGCTCTTTCTTCCGCGGAAACGTGAGAAACTAGAGCGTGCGATCCAAGTCCTTGGACTTGACAAGAATGTGCAGTCGTAGCTCAACTGGTTAGAGCACCCGCCTGTCGATTTGGCAGCTTCTTGTACGAAAGTCAAGTTGAAACTCTCCGGGATATCGGTGAAGGCTACGTTCCTTAGGGAATATG
>CAYOKK010000001.1:0-5663 GCA_964404565.1 uncultured Candidatus Saccharibacteria bacterium | reverse complement strand
CGAGGGAACCCCAGCATTGCTGGGGGCACCGTAGAGACTAGATACCGGAGTACCTACGGGCGAAAGCCTAAGGTAAAGATATAGTCCATGCGCCTGTGAAAGCAGGGGAATACATGCACGCGGGAGGTTGCGGGTTCAAGTCCCGTCGACTGCGCCAAGTAGACAAAAGAAAGGCCGCCCGAAGGGCGGCCTTTCTGCTTCAGTTTTTACCGTCTATATCACCTCGTACCCGGGGAAATCGTCGCGCTTGAAGCGCGCTTCGGGAATGCCCATGCCGAAGAGCATCTTTTCGAAGACCTCGACCATCGGCTCAGGGCCGGAGACATAAAAGGTCGGCACAGACAGGTCCGGTACGCGCGTCCGTATCGCATCCTCGTCGATGCGTTCGTCCGCGCTGAAGTAATGGATGGTGAGGTTCGGGCGTTCCTGGGCGAGCGCATCCAATTCCTGCTTGAAGACGAAGTTCTCATCACGGTTCGCATATAAAAGCGTCACGTGCGGATCGGCGCTGTCGTGCGCGAGCTCCTTCAGGATGGACCGGAACGGCGTTATGCCGATACCGCCGGCGATGAAGACGAGTTCTGTGGCCGGAGTATCGACGACGAAGTCTCCCTCAGGCCCGTCCGCTTCGATACTGCTTCCTATAGGGAGCGCGAAGAGCGCCGTCTTGAACGTAGAGCTCCGTTCTTCCGCGTGCCGCGTCGTGATCTGGGGACGCATTTCGAACGGTGCCGAAGAGATAGTGAACCAGCGCTCAGTGCCGCGATTGTCCGGACTCTCATGGGGGAGGACGTAGTGAAGGTACTGGCCCGCTTGCCAGACGAAGGGCTGTTCAGGCTCGAATACGAACGTGGTCACGCCCGGAACCTCTTCTTTCTTCTCGATGAGAGTGAGTTTCATATAGCTATATTCTATATCTCTCCGGGCAGGAAACTACGCTTGCATCCACAACGTAGGAATGGTAGGATTATTCATACTTACGCACAATCACCATGAACAACCACGCAAAGCACCACCAGTTCGGCACCACGTCGCTCGGCGAGAAAGGGCAGGTCGTCATTCCTGCCGACATCCGCGCGTCGCTCAACCTTGAGAAGGGCGAGAAGCTCATCGTCCTCGCGAAAGGCAAGGGCATCACGCTCATACCCGCCTCTCACTTCGCACGCATGACCGAACATCTTGCCGAGGTGAAGAAGCTTCTCGACGCTGCGGCATAACGGTATGGACCAGGCACAACGAATCAATCCCTTCCTCGAGGGACCTATACTCCGTTCGCTCATAACGGTCGCGGTGCCTATCGTGCTCGCGAACATCCTGCAGGCGGGGTACCAGCTCATCGACGCGTTCTGGGTCGGCCGCCTCGGCGCCGACGCGGTCGCGGCGGTCTCGGTCTCGTTCCCGTTCACGTTCCTCACGATCTCGCTCGGCGCAGGCCTTGCCATAGCCGGCTCTACGCTCATCGCGCAGTACGTAGGCGCGAAGAACCAGAAGATGGTCGACCACGTGGCGGGGCAGACCATCGTCATGATATTCCTGGCGTCCTTGCTGCTCGGCGCGCTCGGGTTCTTCCTGGCGCCGGTCTTCCTGCGCCTGATGGGCGTAACGCCGGCAGTCTTCGCGGGCGCGCTCGGCTTCATGCGCGTCTCGTTCGTAGGGCTCATCTTCGTGTTCACGTTCTCGATGTTCCAGTCCATCATGCGCGGTACCGGCAACGTCACCGTGCCGGTATATATCGTGCTCGGAACGGTGATCCTGAACTTCCTGCTCGATCCGCTCTTCATCTTCGGCTGGGGGCCGTTTCCGGCTGCAGGCGTCATGGGCGCGGCAATCGCTACCCTCGGTACGCAGAGCCTTGCCGCACTCATCGGCATCGCGCTCCTTTTCAGCGGGAAGTACGGGATCAATCTCCATGTGAAAGATCTCGTTCCGGACTTCTCATACGTAAAGCGCGCCTTCTTCCTCGGCTTCCCGTCGTCCATAGAGATGTCCATGCGCGCGCTCTCGCTTACGGTCATGACCTTCCTCGTCACGAGCTTCGGCACGCTCACGGTCGCCTCCTACGGCGTGGGCTCGAACGTGCTCCAGGTCGTCATCATTCCGGCGCTCGGCCTTTCTATGGCCATATCGGCGATGGTAGGGCAGAACATCGGCGCGGGGAATCTCGACCGGGCCGCCCGCATCGGGCGTATCGGCGCATGGCTCGGCTTCTCGGTACTCGAAGGCGTAGGCATCCTCGTCTTCATATTCGCCCCGCACCTCGTGCGCTTCTTCGTGCCGGACAGTCCCGAGGTCATTGCCGGAGGCGCGGCATTCCTGCGGACGATATCGCTGGCGTGGGGCTTCATCGGCGTGCAGATGGCGCTCTCGGGCGTGCTGCGCGCTTCCGGGAACATGGTCACTACCATGCTGCTGACCATGGCCTCTCAGTGGGTGCTCCAGTTCCCGCTCGCATACCTCCTTTCCAAGCACACGGCGCTCGGCGCTCAGGGGATCTGGTGGGCGTTCCCTATATCGAGCGCGCTCGTCGCGCTCGCCACGATGGTGATATTCGCCAAGGGCGGGTGGAAGCGGAAGCGCCTCACGCACGAGGAAACGAAAGAAGAGCAGCTTGAAGAGATGGTCACGGAAGAAGTGCTCGCCGAAGAGGCGTACACTGCGCGGCAGTAGGCTCGGGTTCACGCAAGCTTAAGCTCCTACCGGCGATACTGTCCTTCTATGAGCAACGGACATACATCACAGCGCACTACGGATCACGAGACCATACGGGCATGGGCAGAAGCGCGCAACGGGACGCCCGCCGTCGTCGAATCAACATGGGACGGCGAGAGCGGGCTGCTGCGCATCGATTTCGGAGAGCCGGAAGAATCTCTTTCTGAGATTTCCTGGGACGATTTCTTCCGCGTCTTCGACGAGAACGGCCTGACGTTCCTGTATCAGGAAGAGACGGCCGACGGGCAGCAGAGCCGTTTCAACAAGTTCGTCGAATCGACCGATGAGGAAGAGGAAGACCGCGGCGAAGAAGATGACGAAGACGAGGAAGACCCGGGCGATGAAGAGGATGAAGAGGACGGCCAGTACGATGAGAGCGACGAAGTATAGCGGCGTCGCGCCCTGCACGGTATCCTGTCGCCATGCCGTCTGACGCGCCTTCTGAGATATTTCCTGCGCTGCCCGGCCATGCTGTGCATCCGCGCGGCCGCTTCGCGCATGTCATGGCGCTCGCGCTCAATCCGCAGACGCAGTTCCGCGACGGCGTCATCCGCTGCATCACGAGCCGCGAAGGGAACGTCGCGGTGTCCGGGTTCATAGACCGAAGCGAGCTGCATCTGGTCAGCGCGGCCGGCGTGCACGAGTACGACATCGGCGAGCGGCTTTTCATAGAGAACGAAGACCGCGTAGTCGGCAACCTGCTGCCGAACGGATATGAATTCCTCGGCTTCGAGGATCCTGACCTTTTTTCAGATGCTGAGGGCAAGCTCCATCTGTACTGCACCATACCCCTCGTGAACCGCGCACGGGGCAAGAGCCGCATCTATCTCGGGCATGCCGAAGGCCCAGGCCTAGAGAGCTTATGCATGACCGAACCGGTGCTGATGCATCCGGGCAAGACGGCAAAGGAGGTCTCGCTCGCGCCGCAGGCGGAAGATGGCGTATGGCGGCACCTCATCGAATCGAACGCTTCAGGTACGGCGCGCTCAGCATACTCGACGGTGCGCGTCGCGAAAGCCGGCGGGTACGGCCCGCCCTGGGAGTATGGCGCGACACTGCTGCACCCGGCGAAGGCGGGCATTCCTTGGGCGGGCGGCCACGCGTCGCCCGGCCCGCTGCTGCCGCGTTCATTCATCGATATCGGCGAAGGGAAGCTGGCCGGGTTCTTGAACGGCCGTTCGCACGACCGCGTACAGAACGAGCAGGTCGTCTTCGGGACGTTCGCCATAGGGCTTTTCATATACGACTACGAACACGGCGAGATTCCCTGGGTATCGCCGCAGCCGGTCATCGAGGATTCCGCGGCAGAGACGATCACCTTCGCGAGTCAGTTTGTAGAAAGCGGTGACAGGGAAGGGGTGCTGTACGCGCACGTCGATGATTCCTTCGTACGCGCCTACCAGGTTAGAGCAGACGCAGTACGCTCTCTTTTGCCATAGTATGCCGCTTGATATAGGAGTCGGAATACTGCTCGCTATCGGCGTCCATGAATGGGTAGGCGCGCCGCTTTCGGCGTCCTTCGTGGCGTTCGGCATCGCTGCAGCGCTTTTGCCTGATATCGATATCCTTACCGCGCTTTTCGGAAGGTGGCGCCATCGGGAGTTCACGCACTACCCGCTCCTGTACCTGCCTATGTTCGTTCTTGGATTCCTTCTTCTTCCGCTTCCGTATGCGCTCCTCTTTATTTTCGGGGTACTCGCGCATCTCATCCACGACACGGTCGGCATCGGGTGGGGCATAGCCTGGCTATGGCCGTTCTCGGGCAGGAAGCTTCTTCTGTTCCCAGAACGCGCACGCAGGAGGTCGCTCGGCATGTTCGTTTCTTGGGCTCCGGAAGACGAAGAGCGCATCCGGAATCGGCAGTATGAGGGCGCGAGCGCAGACTGGGTGCGCGACTTTTATCTCCGCCCGAACGCGCTCGCCTACATCGAGTACGGCGTACTCCTCACCGCGCTGGTTACGCTCGCCGCGGTATGGTAAAAGGCAAGGGTATGGACCAGCAGGATGCATGGGAGCGGGAGTACACGGCGCAGCAGCTACTTTCGCCGAGCACGGTGCCGCATGCCGAAGCGGTGCGCTTCGTGCGCTGGCTCAAGAAGGAGCGCCGGCGGAGCGGTACGCGCCTTGATCTGGAGGGCATGCGCGTGCTCGATCTCGGCTCGGGTACCGGCCGCAACAGCGCGTACTTCGCACAGGAAGGCGCGCAGGTGACCGGCTATGAGTTCGCGCCTACGGCGCTCGCGCTCGCCAAGGCGCATGCGCAGAACGCAGGGCTTTCCATAGACTACCGCCTTCAGAGCATCGGCGCGCCATACCCGCTCCCAGACGCATCCGTCGATATCGCGCTCGATGTCACGTCGTCCAACTCGCTTAGCGACCGCGAGCGGGACGTATATATGCGCGAGCTGCAGCGGGTGCTCGTGCCCGGCGGATACCTCTTCGTGCGCGCGCTGTCTTCGGAAGGCGATCCGCACGCCCGTGAGCTCGTGAAGCAGTATCCTGGGCCTGACCCGGACACGTACGTGCATCCTGATCTCGGCATCGTCGAGAAAGTCTTCTCACGGGAATCGTTCACCGCCGCATACGGGCCGCACTTCGCCATCTGTTCCCTCGAGCGCGTACAGCACTATGCGACGGTCGCGGGGCGGCGGTACAAGCGCAGCTATTGGGTCGCGTACCTGCAGAAGCCGGCAGGCTGAATGCAGTTTGAAAAACCGGAGAGAATACCGTATTGTACAGAAGTTCCTTCATAGGAACTCCCGTGTTCGTTTGCCGATGTAGCTCAGTTGGTAGAGCGCATCCATGGTAAGGATGAGGTCTCCGGTTCAATCCCGGACATCGGCTCCAGGTTTTTAAAACCGCAGGTGCGAAATACTATGTGCCACCGTAGCTCAGTTGGTAGAGCATTTCACTCGTAACGAAAAGGTCGCCAGTTCAATCCTGGCCGGTGGCTC